>NZ_CP019602.1:2420000-2762500 GCF_001661675.2 Croceicoccus marinus
ACCTCGGACAGCTTGGCACGCATGGCCGCTTCCTGCGTGATCAGATTGCTCGATACCGCAAGCACGGCGGCGCCCTGCTGCTCGGGATCGAGCAGGTCGGACTGGTTGCGAAAGGCCGCCAGCTGCACGCGCGCATTGCGCACCCGCTGCTCGGCAAGCTGCACGCGGTCCTGCGCCTCGTCGATGGCCTGAGCGTTGACCCGCTCGTTCAGCCGGTTCACCAATTGCTCGCTCAGGTCAAGCAGGCCCGCGTTCAGCGTCTGCGCATCTTCCGGCCGGAACGCATTGACCTGCAGGATCGTCAGCCCCGTTTCGGCATCGGGACCGGCATAGACCATCTCGTTGTAATATTCGTACAGGTCCTCGAAATTACCGCTTTCGAACGGGCCGGGGAACTGGCTGAGAAAGTCGGCCTCTTCCGCCGAGAAGATCGCGCGCACGTCGACCGAGCGCGAGACGTCGACGAGGGCATCGCGCGAGCGCAGATAGCCCAGGATCTCGCTGCTCTGCTCCTGCCCGCCGCCCAGGCCGGCGTTCTGCATGAAGCTGCTGAACGACGACATCGAATTGGCACGCCGGTCGGGCGCCTTGATCACGAAACGCGATTCCGAGACATACACGTCCGCCGCGATCACCCCGTAATACAGCGAGGCGATCAGCGTGGGTGCGATCACGAACAATGCGAACCAGCGCCATTTCGTGAGCTTGTCGCCGACCTTGCGGAGAAGACCGCCGCTATTGTCGGTGCCAACCTCCTCGGCCAGTCGCTGAAGATCTTTATCGTGATGCATCAAGGCAGGTTTCTGTATAGCGCGTAGTAAAGACGCAGGTTTCAGTACCGTAGGTCAGGCTTAATCACCATTCCCGGACGGGATGCAAAGAGATTCGCGATTCTTCCCCGGTTTGTTTACCCGCCGGAATCGCCGCCCGATCGTCGCATCGCCCAGTCTGCGCCCGATCATCGCCAAAGCGCGCCGTGCCCCCCTAGCGCCCCCGAACACCGCGCGCAACAGGTCGGCGAAGTCGGGTTTCAGGCTCGATCGCTCGTCCAGCGAGGCATAGGCGGTCCAGAAACCCTCTGCCCCCAGCACGCGCGGCATCAGGAACACGCCGTGATAGCCGAAACTGCGATCGGGGTCCCCGGCGCGTTCGGCGGCGAACCGGTCGGCGACTTCGCGCGGGGCGAAACGCATGCCCTTCGCCTCGAGCAGGGGGCGATTGGTGCGCCCGATGGCCAGGTCCTCGGGGTGGTGGGCGGCGAAGTCGGGTGACCGGCATGCCTCCAGCAGGCGGCGGCTGCGCAGCGAGAAGCCGCCATTGCCCACGTCGTGCCCGTCGCCGAACTGCGGCCAGCTTGCCCCGACATAGTCGTAGTCGAGGAATTCGGCGCTCCAGCGCCCCGCGTCGATGACATGGCCGTCCCATTGCACGACCAGGCAATGCGAGCTGACCACGTGATCCGCCAGCCCTTTCAGGATGAACGACGAATAGGCCGCGGAGGACAGCATCGGCGCGACATGCACCAGCTTTATCGGCGCGGGCACCGGCGGCGCCTTCGCGATCGAGGCGCTGTCGGTGAACAGCAGCACCTGCGCAAAATCGATCTGGGCCATGCACGCTTCCAGCGCGCGGATCGTCGCTGCAAGGTTCACCGAACTCGCGGCGCAGAGCGTCACCTGGGGCAGCGACAGGCGGCGGTCGCCTGCGATCGTGGGGTTGGAATCGTCCATGTCAGATCCGCACCACGAATCGTCCGGAAAACGGGCTGAGCTGCGGGTGGTGGAACGGGTCCGCCGCCCTCTCGCTTCCGTCATTCGGGTCCAGCCCCGTGCCCCACCGCTCCTTCAGCGCGGCCAGTTCGCCCGCCAGCCGTGCCGCGCCGACCGGATCGCGGTCGAGCCCGCGCGAAACGGATTCGTGATGGATCAGCACGGCGCGCGGTTCGTAGAACGATTGCCAGCCGCGCGCTTTCAGCTTCAGACAAAGGTCGACATCGTTGAAGGCAACGGCGAAATTCCGTTCGTCCATCCCGCCGACTTCCAGGATCCGCGACCGCTGCGCCACCAGGCAGGCGGCGGTTACCGCCGACACGAACTGCGGCAACGCGTGGCGATGGAAATAGCCCTCCTCCTCGGGCCGCAGCAGCCGGTGCGCATGCGCCGCGCCCCCGCCCACGCCCAGCACCACGCCCGCGTGCTGGATCCGCCCGTCGGGATAGAGCAGCTGCGGCCCCACCGCACCGACTTCGGGCCGAAGCGCCTGCCGGACCAGCGTTTCCAGCCAGTGCGGGTCGCGGATCTCGATATCATTGTTGAGCAGGCAGACCATCC
This sequence comes from Croceicoccus marinus, assembly GCF_001661675.2. Lineage (NCBI taxonomy): Bacteria > Pseudomonadati > Pseudomonadota > Alphaproteobacteria > Sphingomonadales > Erythrobacteraceae > Croceicoccus > Croceicoccus marinus. The sequence goes on from NZ_CP019602.1 coordinate 2,422,331, forward strand.
TGCCCGTCGCCTGCTCGACCGCGCGATTGTTCATCGCCGCGAAGTTGAACGCGCCCGGATGGCGCAGCACCCTTGCCGTCTCCGGCTCCAGACCCTTTAGGAAGGCGAGCGCTTCCGGATCGTCGCTGTCATTGTCGATCACGATCACGTCCAGCGCGCCCGCATATCGCGTGTCGGCAATTCCCTGCAGGCAGGTGCGCAGCAGGTCGACCCGATTGCGCGTGGGTACGATGATCGTGACCGATGGCTGGGACGAAGACGGATCGTGGCGGGCAGCGGCGGGCCGGATCGGGGCCGGGCGATCGCATCGGTGGTGGAGAATGGCGCGTACATGCAGCGGGTGCGCGCCTTCGGCCGCGGTGCGGGCTAACACGCGGCGCGTCAGGACCTCGGCGCGGTTGCCGCGCGGCAAGTCGTCCAGATCGCTCGCGCCCACGCGCAGCAGCGAGGCGCCTGTCAGAAAATCGTGATGCTCGAACAGGTCCGCATTCCAGTCTGGCTTGAAATGCGGCCTGCCGCGCGATCCGTCGGCGCCGATGATGTCGTCGTCGGCATAGAGGACATGGGTCCCCGGACCGGCCTGCGCGGCGGCATGGCGATAGGCGCCGCCGGCGCCCTCAGCCAGCAAGTCCCCCGCCTGCAGCGGCATGATCCAGGCCGCATGACCGGCATCGCGCATGGTCGCGGCGGGCGCGGCGATGTGCTCGATCCCCTCGCGCCGCAGGCTGGCCAGTGTCCTCTCGATGCCGGGCCCGTCCTCGACCAGCGCGACGATCGCGGGGCCCTCGACGGGCTGTGGCCGGTCGTCGGCTTCCGCCTGCGCCATCAGCCACAGCCGATAGGCGCGCGGCGAAGCGCCAAGCAGCGGCGCCATCTGCGAACGCGATCGCAGCCGCTTGCCGCACAGCCGCCACCACGCCGCCAGCAGCCACGCGCGCGGCGCTGCCCGCAGCGCATCGGCATGCACGGCAACGTGCAGCAGCGCCCGCCGCGCAGCGTCCAGCTTGGTATTGCCACCCGTCATCGACCCAAGCCGTTACCGCCAAGATGAAGCGGCGCAAGCCCCGTGCCCGAAAATGTGCGGATTTCGCGGTGGCGGGGCCGCCCGCCCGCATCCGCCGCGGCCCTGTGGGGTTGGCCCGGGGCAGGCTTGCAAGCCGGGTTCATTGCCCGTAGTCAGCCGACCGCAAGGGTTCAGGTGCAGGCCCGTTCGTCCGGACCGTCCGAGACTTGAACGGGCAGGCACGCAGCACAAGGGCAATGATAGTGCAACGCAAGGGCATCGTGCTGGCCGGGGGTTCAGGAACCCGGCTCTATCCGCTGACACGCGGCGTTTCCAAGCAGCTGGTCCCGGTCTATGACAAGCCGATGATCTATTACCCGCTGGCCGTGCTGATGCTGGCGGGAATCCGCGAGATCCTGATCATCACCACGCCCGAGGACCAGGCGCAGTTCCTGCGACTGCTGGGCGACGGGTCGGAATGGGGCCTCACCCTCGAATATGCGGTGCAGCCCAGCCCCGACGGTCTGGCGCAGGCATTCCACATCGGCGCCGATTTCGTGAAGGGCCATCCCAGCGCGCTGGTGCTGGGCGACAACATCTTCTACGGCCATGGCCTGCCCGAACAGCTGGCCGCCGCCGATGCCCGGACCGAGGGCGCAAGCGTATTCGCCTATTGGGTGTCGGACCCAACCGCCTATGGCGTGGTCGGCTTCGACAAGGGCGGCATGGCCACCAGTCTTGAGGAAAAGCCCGCGAACCCCAAGTCGAACTATGCGGTCACGGGCCTGTATTTCTATGACGAGACGGTGGTGGACCGCGCGCGCGACCTCAAGCCCTCGCCCCGCGGAGAGCTCGAGATCACCGACCTCAACCGCCTCTATCTCGACGACGGATCGCTATCGGTCGAAATCATGGGGCGCGGCTATGCGTGGCTTGACACCGGCACGCATGGATCGCTGCTGGATGCGGGCACCTATGTCCGCATTACCGAGGAACGGCAGGGCCTGAAGATCTGCTGTCCGGAAGAGATTGCCTGGCGCAACGGCTTCATCGACGACGCCAGGCTGCGCCAGATCGCCGAGCCGCTGAAGAAGTCGGGCTATGGCGATTACCTGCTCGGCCTGCTCGACCACGGCCCGGATTGAGGGGCGCGCCATGAACATCATCGAGACCCGCTTGCCCGGCGTATTGATCGTCGAGCCCAAGGTGTTCGGCGACGAGCGCGGCTTCTTCCTGGAAAGCTGGAACCGCGCGCGCTTTGCCGAGGCGGGGCTGGACGTCGATTTCGTGCAGGACAACCATTCGCGGAGCAATCGCGGCGTGCTGCGCGGCATGCATTTCCAGAACCCCGGCCCGCAGGGCAAGCTGGTGCGCGTGGTATCGGGAGCGGTATACGACGTGGCGGTGGACCTGCGCCGGTCCAGCCCGGCCTTCGGCCAGTGGGTCGGCGTGGAACTGAGCGCGGCCAACCACCGCATGCTGTGGGTGCCCGAAGGCTTCGCGCATGGCTTCCTGACATTGGAAGACGGCACCGACTTCCTCTACAAGTGCCGCGGCGGATACGAGCCCAAGGCGGAGCATTCGCTGGCGTGGGACGATCCCGATGTCGGAATCGAATGGCCGCTGGACGGGATTGAGCCGATCCTGTCGGGCAAGGACGCGCAGGGCACGCCGCTGGGCGAAGTGGAGACGTTTGCATGAAGGTGCTGATCACTGGCGCGAACGGACAGCTGGGCCGCGCGCTGGCGGCGACTGCGCCCGGCCCGCACGAGTCCGACCGGCACGAGATCGCCGCGCTGACCCGCGCCGAACTCGATCTGGCGGACGCGGACAGCATCGCCTCGGCCATCGCGAACCGCAAACCGGACGTGGTCATCAATGCCGGTGCCTATACCGCGGTCGACAAGGCGGAGAGCGAGACCGACCTCGCGCAGCGCATCAATGCCGACGCGGTGGGCCTGCTGCGGCGTAGCTGCGCCGACATCGGCGCGCGGCTTGTCCATGTCTCGACAGATTTCGTGTTCGATGGTGGTGCGGCCCATGCCTACCGCGTGGACGACATGCGCAATCCGCTGTCCGCCTATGGCCGCACCAAGGCCGCGGGCGAGGACATGGCCGGCCCCGACGCGCTGATCGTGCGCACCGCCTGGGTCTATGCCGCGGGCGGCGCCAGCTTTGTCGCCACCATGCTGCGCCTGATGCGCGAGCGGGACGAGATCGGCGTCGTATCCGACCAGATCGGCGCGCCGACATGGGCGACTTCGCTGGCGCGCACGATCTGGGGCCTGATCGCGAACGAGGAGAGCGGGATCCACCATTTCTCCGACGCCGGCGTCGCCAGCTGGTACGATTTCGCGGTCGCCATCGGCGAGGAAGCCGCCGCCATCGGCCTCATCGACCGGACCATCGCGGTAAAGCCGATCACCACCGAAGATTACCCGACGCCTGCCGTGCGCCCCGCCTTCTCGCTGCTCGACAGCCGCGCGACGCGCGAGGCCGCGGGCGTCGATCCCGTTCACTGGCGCGAGAACCTGCGCCACATGCTTCAAGAGGTAAAACAGCTTGGCTGATCTGCTCGTCACCGGCGGGGCCGGATTCATCGGCGGCAATTTCGTGCATTACTGGCGCGAGCGGCATCCCGGCGACACGATCGTCGTGCTCGACGCGCTGACCTATGCCGGCAACCGCGAGACCATCGAGGATGTCGACAATGTCGAGCTGGTCGTCGGCAATATCTGCGACACCGCGCTGGTCACCCGCCTGCTGGAAGAGCGCGGGATCGACACCATCGTGCATTTCGCGGCCGAGAGCCATGTCGACCGATCGATCAGCGCACCGGACGATTTCATCGAGACCAATGTCATCGGCACGCACAGCCTGCTGAAGGCCGCGCGCGATGTCTGGGTCGAAAAGGGATCGGGCCGCCCGCACCGGTTTCACCATGTCTCGACCGACGAGGTCTACGGCTCGCTCGGCCCCGACGATCCAGCCTTCAGCGAGACGACGCAATATCAGCCGAACTCGCCCTATTCGGCGTCCAAGGCCGGGTCCGACCATCTTGTGCGCGCCTATCACCACACCTTCGGGCTTGAGGTGACGACCAGCAATTGCTCGAACAATTACGGGCCCTATCAATATCCCGAAAAGCTGATCCCGCTGTTCCTGCTGAACGCGCTGTCGGGCAAGCCGCTGCCGATCTATGGCGACGGCATGAACGTGCGCGACTGGCTGCATGTCGAGGATCACTGCCGCGGGATCGAGGCGGTGCTGAAGAACGGCAAGCCGGGCGAGACATATAACATCGGCGGCGGGCAGGAACTACCCAATCTGACGGTGATCGAGGAAATCTGCCGCGGCGTCGACGCGATCTTCGCATCCGATCCCTCGCTGGCCGAGCGCTATCCAGACGCGCCCGCCGCCAAGGGCCGGCCGACCGATACGCTGAAGACCTTCGTCACCGACCGCAAGGGCCACGACCGCCGCTACGCCATCGACGAGACCAAGGCGCGCGAGGAGATCGGCTATACCCCCAGCCGCGACTTCCCGACCGGCTTTGCCGAGACCTTGCGCTGGTATCTCGACAACGAAGGCTGGTGGCGCGCCATTCTCGCCAGGGCGGGATAGCGCGCGCCGCGATCAATGCGGCGGCGATCCTTGTTGCCCTTTTGGGCAACGCGCTGGCTTGATGCGTAATTGCATCGAATCGCCAATTCGTGCTCCTTGTGCCTGTTCGCTCGGTCTGCGGCTTCTTGCGAAGGCGCGACCGGTTCGAAGGGGGATTTGGGGCCATGAAAATCCTGGTCACGGGACACGCGGGCTATATCGGCTCGGTTCTGGTGCCCATGCTGCTGGATCGTGGACACGATCTGGCCGGTCTCGATTCGGAACTGTTCGCGGCCTGCGATTTCGGGGCGCCGCCCGCCGCGATCCCTTCGCTGGGCCAGGACATTCGCGATTTCATCGCCGCGCCCGATGCTGTCGAACGGCTGGCGGGCTTCGACGCGGTGATCCATCTGGCGGGCCTTTCGAACGATGCGCTGGGCGATTATCGCCCCGACCTTGCCGATACGATCAACTGCACCGCCTCGATCGTGCTGGCGCGCATGGCGAAGCTGGCGGGGGTATCGCGCTTCCTGTTCGGATCGTCGTGCTCTGCCTATGGCGACACGCGCGGGCGGCTGGTCGGCGAAGGCGAGCAGCTGCGCCCGATCACCCCCCACGCGGTCGCGAGCATGGAGGTGGAGCACGCCCTGATGCCGCTGGCCGACCGCGGGTTCAGCCCGGTGTGCTTGCGCGGGGCGACCGCCTATGGCCCCTCGCCCCGGCTGCGGTTCGATCTTGTGGTCAACAGCCTGGTCGCCTGGGCATTCACCCGCCGCACCGTCCGGCTGAAGAGCGAAGGCAGCGCCTGGCGTCCGCTGGTGCATGTCGAGGATCTGGCCGCCGCCTTCGTCGCCGCGGTCGAGGCGCCGCCGGGCATGATCCATCGCGGTGTCTTCAACGTCGGGCGCACCGAGGAGAATTTCCGCGTGCGCGACATCGCCCGCCTTGTACGCGACATGATGCCCGGCACCTTGATCGCCCATGCCGAGGATGCGGCCCGCGATCCGCGCAGCTACCGCGTGCGCTGCGACCATGTGCGGCGGGTGCTGCCCGGCTGGCATCCACGCTGGACCTGCCGCGAGGGGATCGCGCAATTGCTGGACCTCTATGCCGCGCAGGGCCTGGCGGGGACGGAGTTCGACGGGCCGCGCTATGACCGGATGGCGCATCTGCGGCACCGGGTGGCGACAGGCACCGCCGACCGCGATTTCTATCCCGTGGAACAGAAGATCGCCGCCTGATGCGCGTCGAGGGCCGTCTTCTGAACCCGGTGTTCGACAATCGGCCCATGTCGCGCACCGAACAGGCCTGCCGCGCCTGCGGCTGCCCGCAGCTTCACCGCTTTCTGGACCTGGGCGAAACGCCTTTGGCCGACCGGCTGCTGACATCGCAATGGGACTGCCGGGCAGAGCCGCGCTTTCCGCTGATCGTCGCCCTGTGCGCCGAATGCGCGCTGGTCCAGCTGACCGAAACCGTCCGGCCCGAGGTGCTGTTCACCGACGATTATCCCTATTACTCCTCGGTGTCGCGCAGCGTGCTCGACCATGCGGCGGCCAATGTCGCGGCGCGGCGGGCCGAACGCAGGCTCGACCGGTCGAGCCTGGTGGTCGAGATCGGAAGCAACGACGGCTATCTGCTCAAGAACTATGCAGCCGCGGGCGTGACGGTGCTGGGGATCGACCCTGCCGAAGGCCCGGCCAGGGCAGCGCGCGCCGCGCGGATCGAGACCATGGCGGAATTCTTCACCGCCAATCTCGCCCACGATATCAGGCACAGGCGCGGCCAGGCGGACATCGTCCATGCGAGCAATGTACTGACCCACAGCGACGATCTGCGCGGCTTCGTCGCCGGCATCTCGGTGCTGTTGAAGCCCGATGGTGTCGCGGTGATCGAAGTGCCCTATCTGCGCGACATGGTGGAGGGGCTGCAATTCGACACGATCCACCACCAGCAGCTGTGCCATTTTACGCTGATGTCGCTCGATGCCCTGCTGCGCGGTGCGGGCCTGTTCGCCAATCGGGTTGAGCGCACCGCTATCCACGGCGGATCGCTGCGCGTCTTCGCAGAGCGGTACAGCAACCGTAACGCCAGCGTGACCGACCTGCTGGCGCAGGAGCGGGACATCGGCATCGGTTCGCCCCGCTACTTCGCCGCGCTGGCGGACGATGCCGCACGTCTGCGCGAAGAACTGGTCACCATGGTCAACGATCTGCGCGCCGGCGGCCACCGCATCGCCGCCTATGGCGCGGCGGCCAAGGGCGCGGCCCTGCTCAATGCCTGCGGGCTGGGGCGGCACCAGATCGATTTCGTCGCCGACCTCAGCACCCATAAGCAGGGGCGGCTGATGCCCGGCGTCCACGTGCCGATCCGCCCGCCCGAGGCGCTGTTCGACGAGCGGCCCGGCTATACCCTGCTGCTGGCCTGGAACTTCGCTGACGAGATCCTGGCGCAGCAGGGCGCCTATCGCGAGGCAGGCGGCCGGTTCATCATACCCTTGCCGCACCCCCGCATCGTCTGATCGAGCCGATAGGACAGGCGTGACTCTGGCCATCGGGACAGGCCCGCGACCCCCGGAAGGTAGGCGAATCATCCGTTTGCGCGCTTGTCCTTCGCGGGCTGGCCATGCAGCCTAGGGGTATTATGCACGACCTGCTCGACAATGGTGCCAGACCCCGCGCCGACGTGGCTGCGCCTGCTTCCCAGGCGGCAAGTCCTGTGCCCGCCCCTGCCGGAGCGAGGGCTGCCGGTCGCGGCCAGGCGCGGCAGTTCATCATCAACGGGCGCTTTCTGGCCAGCCAGCCGGTCGGCGTGCACCGCGTCGCGACCGAACTGGTCCGCCACGCCCATTCCCTGATAGAGGACGATCCCGCGCTGGCCCGGCGCATCGGGATGAAGCTGTGGATCCCCGCCGACGCCGAGGAGCGTGCCGCCGCTCTGGGCGTGCCCTATCGCGTGATCGGACCGCTGACGGGTAATGCGTGGGAGCAATTGACCCTTCCCGCCCGCGCGGGCCGCGACACGGTGGTCAGCCTGTGCAATGTCGGTCCGGTCCTGCGCCGCAATGCGGTCACCATGCTGCACGACGTTCAGGTGCTGCTGTCGCCCGAGAGCTATTCCGCCAATTTCCGCCGGTGGTACCGCCTGCAGCAGCCGCTGGCCGGCGAAAGGCACAGGCGGATCCTGACCGTGTCCGAATTCGCGCGCGACCAGATCGTCGAGGCGGGGGTGGCGCCTGCCGAAAAGATCACGGTCATCCACAACGGCTGCGACCATGTCCTGGCCGACGGAGCGGACGAGCGTGTGCTGGAGAAGCTGGGCCTGACGCAGGGCGACTATGCGTTGGCGCTGTCCAGCACGCAGGCGCACAAGAACATTCCCATGCTGCTGCGCGCCTTCGCCCGGCCCGAGCTGAAGGACCGCATATTGGTGCTGTTCGGATCAGCCAGCCGCGAGCAGTTCGTCGCGGCGGGCCATCACGTGCCGTCGAACGTGCGCTTCACCGGCAGGGTCAGCGACAATGAACTGCGCGCCCTGTACGAAAACGCCCAGCTTTTCGCCTTCCCCTCCACGACCGAGGGTTTCGGACTGCCCCCGCTGGAAGCGATGCGGCTGGGCACGCCCGCCATCGTCGCGCCTTGCGGCGCCCTGCCCGAGGCTTGCAGCGACGGCGCGCTTTATGTTCCCTTCGACGATCCGGCGGCCTGGACCAAGGCGATCGCGGCGATCTACGACAATCCCCAGCATCGCGGCGAGCTGGCTGCCCGCGCACTGGGCCGGGCCAAGCGGCTGACGTGGGACCGCGCTGCACGCAATCTTCTCAACACGCTGCTTTCGCTCTAACGCGCGGGCTATGCCCAGAAGAAAACACCGGTCGCGCCATTATCTTTCGTTCGCGGTGCTGCGCCTTGCCGCGCTTGTGCTGGCGCTGTCGTGGACGGCGGCCTGGGTGCCGCTGGCGGATTACGTCAATATCGCCGCGGCCTGGTGGTGGCCGGTGCTGCTGGCAGCGGTGGCGATCGCCTGCTGGCGGCTTCGCCATCGCCTGGCCTTGTGGCCGGGGATCGCGGTTTTCGTCGCCGCTCTGGCGACCGGGCTGGTCCTGTTTCATCCTTTGCTGAAGCAGGGCCCATCGATGGGCCGCTCGACCCAGCCGGTCAGCATGATCGAGTTCAACATGCTGAAGTCCAATCCTAATGCGCGCGAGGATGCCGCGTGGCTTGCCGCGCATGATGCCGATATCCTCGTCCTGCTGGAAGCGTCGCGCATGCAGAAGGAATGGGGCGCGGTGCTGCAGGCGAAATATCCGACAATGGTGTCCTGCTCCGAGCATTATTCATGCTCGACCGTGCTGTTTTCCAGGTTTCCGCTGGTCCGGCATGAGGCGCATGCCGGGGACGGCGATGCCGATAATCGCAAGGCATTGTCGGCGCTGACCGCGGTGCTGGACGTCAACGGGACCGAACTGACGGTGATCGCGGCGCATCTCGACCGCCCGTGGCCGCTCGGCGAACAGTCGCGCTGGATCGAACCGATGCGCAAGGTCGCGGCGCAGGCGACGGGGCCAGCGGTCATGGCCGGCGATTTCAACACCGCCCCGTGGACCCACGCCATGCGCACGATCAGCGGGGCGGGGGAGTTCCGGCTAGGCAGCGGCCTGGTGACGAGCTGGCCGAAGGAGAACGCCGCGCTCCTTCGCTTGCCGATCGACCAGCTCTATCTGCGCGGCAGGGTGCAGGCGACCAGCGTCGAGACCGGACCGCGCCGTAGTTCGGACCATCTGCCGCTGATGATCTACCTGGAAATCCCCGACGGGAAGGACAATCGGGACTGAACTTTCAGGACCCTGAAACTCAGGACGATGCGGCAGCGGTATTTCCGCGACTCAGGCCCGACTGAATCAGGTCGATCAGGAAATGCTCCGGGCTGTCGTCGGGCATGCCGGCCAGCTTCCACAGGGCCAGATGCACGGCGATATAGCTGATCCCCGCCGCGATCCCCGAAGCTGCCAGAAGCGTGGCCAGTTCGACCCAGTTCCCGTCCGCCATGGTGTGCGACACCAGATAGAGCACCGCCGCGAACACCGCGCTGCCGATGACCGAACGCCATGGGTTGATCAACTGCCTTGCCACCGGAATGTCGGACAGGCGCGTCACCATCTGCAGACTCATGGCCGTATGCACCAGCCCGGCCAGCACCCGGCCGAGGACGGCGCCGCTCAGCCCGTAATAGATCGCGCCGAACGTCACGGCCGGGATCGATACGACCAGGGTGACCGCCTCTCGCCAGATCATCTGGCGGATCTCGCCCGTTGCCATGGCCAGCGAATGGGCGGGCATGGAGAAGGTCGCCGCGGCATTCAGCACCGAAAGCGCCTGCATGACCGGAACCACCAGAAGCCACTCGTCGCCCAGTGCCAGCCGCACCAGCGGATCGGCCAGTACGCCGAGGGCAAGCGAGACCGGCAGGATCGCGAAGACGATCATGCCCTGTCCGCGAAGATAGCTGCGCCGGAACCGCGGAGGATCCTCGCGGATCTGGGCAAGGCCCGGGTACATCACGGCCAGCAGCGGCATGGCGATCGCCCAGCTCGCGGTGGTCGCGACGCTGCGTCCCATCGAGAAGAAGCCTAGCGCCGCCTTCCCGGCGAAGCCGCCGACGAGGAAGCGATCGCCTTCGGACGACAGCGTCGCCAGCACGCGCGAAATCGTGACCTGCCCCGCGAAGGACAGGATGAAGCGCATCTTCGACAATGTGAAACGCGGGCGATACGGGGCGATCAGATGGGTGGCGATCAGTTCGATGATCTGCGGCGTGACCGACAGGATGACCAGCGACAGATAGGATTCCGTGTACCACGCGCACGCCACCGCCAGCAGGAAGGACGTGATCCGGCAGAACATGTCGATGACCGCAAGCGGCTTGTAATTCACCTCTCGCCTGAACTTGACCATCATCGTGCTGCGCAAGCCGCGTGCGACCGGTGCGATCCCGAGCAGGCAGATCAGCAGTATCAGGCGATTATCGTCATAGATCATCGCCAGCGGAACCGCCGACGCACATAGAAGCGCTGCCACGCTCAGTCCGCGCAAGGCAGAGAGGGTGAAGGCGGTGTTCACGTCCTCGTCCCGCAGCTCCTTCTCGCGAAGCAGCGCGTCCTCGACCGGAAGCTCGGTAAAGGATTCCAGCACCATCAGGGCCGCAAGACCGATCGTGACCACGCCGAAATCGGCAGGGGACAGGAAGCGCGCCATGACGAGCGCCGCCACAATGTCGAGGCCGCGACCCAAAAACCGGCTGCCGGTCAGAAATGCCGAAGAGGCGAATACTTTACGGGCTAGCATCGGTGTAGGGCGACCTTCATGGACTCTGATGCGCGGTCATAACACGCCGCCCGGCGATTCAACGGGCTGATCTGACGCGATTTCATATTGGCACAGATACAACGGGGGTGCGAAACCTCGTCCCGCCTGCATGCGCAATCTCGCGGCCCGACCATGGGCCAATGCGCACGCTGGAGCCATTGCCCATTCGCAGCATAACCCGATTTAGCAGCGCTCCTGCGCCGGCGCTCCCTCTCGCGACAGTGCATCCGTTTGATTTGGCTTGCTGATTTTGGGGAATGGCAGCACCTGTCGATCACGGAGGACTTGTCCGCACGGACCAGGATAGCCATTCGGACCCGGCCCATCGATTTGGGGTCATGTTCGGCGCGCAGGTATAAGAGTGCTTTCCTTGTCAATCGCTTCGGGTAGATTGGGCGGCGATGTATCATCCCGAAACAAGTTCGGTCTCGACCAATGGAGGCGACGACAGATGTACGATGGTTCCTTCAAGGTGAGAGCGATGCAGGAAGGACTGAACGTGGACGATGAAGAAGGCATAACCGGCCTGCCGGACCTGCCTGAAATGCGATCGGACGCGGCGACCCCGCCGTTCGAGGCTTTCGCCCATGTGTCGAAACGCATGCTCGACGGCTATAGCCTGCTGGTCAGCAGTGGCTTTCGGCCCGACGCGATCGGCATGGCCATGCTGGGTGCGACGGTGAATTTCTATGACATGCTGGGCATGCGCGAGGTGCTGCCCAATATACTGCGGTCGATGGCAGACAGCATCGACAGCGACGACTCGCTACACTGATCGGTGCCGTCAGCGGGTTGGAGAGGCGCATGCCCCGGCCCACTGACGGATGATCAATCCGCTACGCGCCAGCCCCGGCGAATGGGCGCGGGCTCTTCCATTCCGGCTTCCGCCAGAACCTCTCCCTGAACCTCCGTCGCCGCGTTGCTGGGCTGGCCGATCCGCCGGAAAGCCAGGGCCGCACCCGCCAGGATCGCGAATTCGCTGGTCGGCACCGGCGACGCCGCCGCCACCAACGCCGGGATCTGCGATACGACCGCTGCCGTCGCCGCCGCGCCGCCAAGGCGCGCGGCCATGGGTCCGGCGGCACCCCAGGACGATCCGCGCCGCGGTTCGAACACGATCACCAGATAGGCCACGAAGCTGATGACGCCGATCAGCCCGCTGGACCCGATGATCGCGGTCGCAAGGCTGGAGGAGCGGAAACTGCCCGGCCCGATGCCCAGACCCCACGACATGAAGAAGGCGTCGATCCCCTGCATCGCCCAGAACAGCCGCTGGCGACCCGATTCGCTATCCGCCTTGGCGAACAGCATGTCGTCGATCATCTGGCCAATGGCCTCGGTAAAGCTGGGCAGCACGGCCAGCAGGATTGCGGTCAGCACCGCCCCCGCCAGGCCGATGACGATCGCTTCCTTAATGCGCGAATGGCTGGCCAGATTGGGGAAGAATGACATGCGGATCGCGAAGAACAGCGCATAGCCGCCAAGGCCGACATAGGCGGAGGACGAGGTGGAAAAGAACATCACCAGCGCCAGCAGCAGCGCCGCGCGCCCCGTCGACTTGGGCTCGATCGAACGATACCAGCACTCTGCCAGGAACACGAACCACGAGAAGGCGAAGGCCGACCATGACGACGGTTCGGGGAAGATGCCGTTAATGCGGATGAAGCCTTCATACGCCTGGCTGTGCTGCGTGTAGTTCGCGTTGCGCAGCAACTCGAAGAAGCTCTCGATCGGCGTGCCCCGGCCGACCGCACCCAATATGCCGGTGAGTGCATGCACCCATGCGACCACGACGGCGGTCTTCACCAGCGCGTTGGCCCCGCCCCGATACATGCAGGCGACATAGGTCGCGACCGCGGTCAGAAGCGCGCCGATCAGATAGACCGAAGCGGTCATGTTCTGGGATGTCGGCATCAGCGGCGCGGTGTCGAACAATCCGCCCCCCGCGCCCGAGAAGCGCAGCGGCGTGACATTGATCTCGCCCGCGAACAGGCGCGGGCCCACATAGCCGATCGCCACGCCATAGACGACGAAGATGATCAGCCAGAAATTCTGCCGGAAGGCGGGACCCAGCGAATCGAGGAAACGGCTGCCGGGGATCACCATGCGTAGCCATACGAAGGCCAAGGCGAATTGCGCTGGCGGGATCGAAGAGCCGCCAATGGCGCTGAGGATGATGGCTGCGGACCCGCCCATCATCCCGGACAGCATCAGGAAGGCCAGCATGGCAGCCAGCGATCCGCGGATGAGCAGCAGCAGGCCGATCGCCGCCATGATGATGCCGATGAACGTTACCGTCATGACGGATCCGCTGCATTCCCCAGAGAGTGGACGTTCCCTGCCCGCCGCGGCGTCGAGAAGCCGCTGACGTAGCTGGCCTGCGTAGCGCAGGCGGCGTGCTTTGCCATCAGCTGAATTGCTTGGTCAGTTGCCGGATCTTCTGGTCGAAGCGCTCGGGCGCGAAGTTCTGCGCATGGCTGACGGCATCGGACGGATTGAAGTGGGGCAGCCAGCGCTCCATCTCGTCGATTCCGCGCGCCAGCGATTCGGGCGTCTGGCGGTCGAAGAAAATGCCGGTGCGTTCGTGCACTACGCTATCCAGGATGCCGCCGCGGCCAAAGCCCAGCACCGGACGGCCCGAAGCCATCGCCTCGACCGGAACGATGCCGAAATCCTCTTCCGCCGTGAACACCAGCGCACGGGTGCGCGCATAGGCCCGGCGCAGCTCATCGAAATTCAGCCGGTCGACGAACTTGATGTTCGGCTTGGCGATCTTCTTCAGCTGCTTTTCCATGCCGCCGGTACCGACCATCATCAACGGCTTTCCGCTGGCGTTGAAGGCTTCGACCGCCAGGTCGGGCCGCTTGTACGGCACCATCTGGCCGACCCACAGATAATGATCGTCGATCTCGGTCGAGGCGGTGAACAGATTGGTCTCGACCGGCGGGTGGACCACGTCGGCCTCTCGCCGCCAGTTCTTCATGATGCGCTGGCGGATGAAGTTCGAATTGGCGACGAAATTATCGACCCGCGCGCTGGACGACACGTCCCACTCACGCAGCTTGTGATACATCATCGGCATGGCCGCGCGCGCGATCGGGTTCGCGTCCTTGCGGTACTGGTGGTAGTGATCCCACAGATAGCGCATCGGCGAGTGGCAGTAGCACATGTGGTGGCTGGTGGGATCGGTGATCACGCCCTTGGCCGGCCCGCTTTCCGACGAGATGATCAGGTCGTAGCCGCTCAGGTCGAACTGCTCGAGCGCCATCGGCATCAGCGGCAGGTAATACTGGTACCACCGCTTGCTCATCGGCATCTTGTCGATGAAGCTGGTCGTGACCTTCGCCTCGTTGATGCGGTTCGACATCTTCGACGGATCATAGACATGGGTGAAGATGTCGGCCTGCGGGAACAAATGCATCAGCCGTTCCAGCACACGCTCGCCGCCGCGCATCGCCACCAGCCAGTAATGGACGATGGCGACCCGCGGTTCGGAATAGCGAGGGCGCGGCACGTCATCGTCGCCGACGCGGAGCGTTACGGGCTGAAGCGCATTCACGCGTAATACTCCCGATATTCCTTGTAGTAGAAATTCGGATCGCGCTTCGAGAACAGGCCGCGCTTGCGCAGGTCGACCTGCGTCAGCGCGATGCCCGCTCGCGACACGCGGCCGCGCGGCAACTGGCGAAGCGCCGCCTGTACCGCAGGAACGGTCGTGCTGCGCCAGCGGGCCAGCATGATCGTGGTATCGGCATATTGCGCGATCGAACGGGTCGCGGCGATCGGCAGCACCGGCGGCAGGTCGAGGATGACATATTTGAAGCCCTGGCGCAGCGCGGTCAGGAATTCCTCGAACTCGGGCCCGCTCATCAGCGATTCCGCACGCTCGTTGGTCGAGACGATGGGCAGGATGGCCAGCCCCTCGCTGCCCTGGCGGATTGCTTCAGCAAGGGTCGCCTTGCCTGACAGCACGTCGAGCAGCCCCTGCGTTTCGTCCGACAGGTTCAGCAGACGCGACACGCCGCGCTTCACATAGTCGCAATCGACCAGCAGCGTCGGGTGCCCCTGCATCGCCAGCATCTGGGCCAGACAGGTCGAGGTGACGGTCTTCCCTTCCCTCGGCAGGGTCGAGGTGATCGCGATCACCTGCGGCGGCGTATCGCATTGCTGTTCGACCGCGATCATCAGCGAGCGGAACGCCTCGGTGAAGGGAGAGCGCGGCTCTTCCAGCACGGCGCCGACACCCGTTGCGCCCTTGCTGACCGACTGCAGCAACGGGATCGAGGCGAGATAGTTCTGGCCCAGCTCCTGCTCGATCTGCTCCGGCGACGAGATGCCCTTGCTGGTCGCATCCGCGATCATCGCCGCGAAGACGCCCAGGCCCACGCCAAGCACCAGCGACAGCGCCATGTTGAGCATGGTGTTGGGCGCGCTCGGCTCGGTGGGGATCTCGGCCAGCGTGATGATCCGGGCGTTCGGCGTTTCTGTGCCTTCCGATGCCAGCAACTGCTTGTAACTGGACAGATAGGCTTCGTAGAGACCCTGCGACGCCTCGGCCTTGCGCTCAAGCTCGCTCAGCCCGACCATCGCCGAGTTCGACCGCGACAGCTTGGCCTGCGCCGCGCCCAGCGAACCGGTCAGCGAGGCAAGACGCTGGTTGGCGACATCGCGCTCGGCCTTCAGGTTTGAAATAACGCGGTTGATTTCCGCCTGGATGCGCTGGCGAACCTCTTCCAGCTCGCCCCTGGTGCGGACCAGCTCGGGATGGTTGGGGCCATAGCGCGACGACAGATTGGCCACCTGCCCCGCAAGCGTCGATTCCTGCGAACGCAGCGATCCGATCACGCCCGAACCCAGCGCGGCGCCGACATCCTCGCCGCTCGATCCGCTGCGCAGCTGCGCGGTCGCGGTATTCAGCCGAGCTTGCGCTTCCGACGCCGCAGCACGGGCGCGCGTGACTTCCTGGTTATAGCTCGAGATTTCCTGCTCGGTCAGCGAACTGCCCGAAGTCGACAGCAGGTCGTTCGCGATCCGATAGCTCTGCAGGCTGGCGGTGTCGTTCTGGGCCTGTGCGCGCAGCTCTTCTAGCCGCTCGCTGATGGTGCCCATCGCTTCGCCCGCGCGGCTTTGCGTCGCCAGCACGTTCCACAAGGTGAACTGCCGGGCGAATTCATTCGCGATCCGGGCGGCTTCCTCGGGAGTCTCGGCGCCGTACGAGATCGACAGCGCATAGCTTTCGCCCGTGCGGCCCGCCTCGACATTGTCCTGCAGCGTATCGATGATCTCGCGGCGCTCCGGGGCATCCGTGCCTTCGAGCATGTCCAGCGATTCCGCCACGCGCGATGCCATCTCGCGCGATGTGATGATCTCGACCTGCGTTTCGATGAAGGCGGCGGACAGGTCGGGCGTCGACCCGGACTGCTGGCCATCGGTGCTGACCAGCTCCTCGTTGGACGTCTCGAGGCTGGTGACCGCGGTCGCCGTATAGGTCTTGTCGGACAGCACCGAAAGCAGCGCCCCGGCCAACATGCAGGCCGCGATCACGGCCGCGATCAGCCAGAAATGGCGCTGCAGGAACGAGATCGACTTCGAGATGTCGACACGGTCGGTCTGCGCGGGAAGCTGATCCCCTACCTCGACCAGGGCCCGGCCGGGCATCCCCGGCTGCATGATCTGCTGAGAGACGTTCATGGGCATGTCCATTCCACAACTTGGCCGCTAGGGACCGAACCCCGATCCCCTCGGGAAAACAACGCCTGGGCTTCCACTTCGGCACAAAGGCGCATCGCCAGAATCAAAGTGACACCGCCAGGCCGACACGGAAGCTGGCCCCCTCGTACTCGCGCGGCATGTCGCCCGAGCCGGTCTGTGTGCGATAGCCGGCACCCGCGAGGGCGGTCAGCTGGTCGAAAACGAGGTAACGCAAGGTTAGTTCACCGCCGAAGCGCGATTCCTGTCGATCGATGCCCTGGTAGTCCCAGTTATCGTAGGTAACCTCGACCCCGGTCAGCAGTCGGCGACCCAGGCTGCGCTGGGCGACTGCCCGCAGGCGGGTCTGCAGAACGGCCGGCACCTCGATCAGCGGAGAACGCTCGAAACTGCGCGCGCCTTCCAGGCCGAACAGCCAGCGCGGCGTCGGTGTCCAGCGGCCCGACACGCGGAAGTTGAACCCGTTGAAATCGTCGACCGTCGGATCCTCGAAGCTGCGATGGGCAAAGCCGATCGCCGCCTCGGCGTCGATCAGATCGGATACTTCGGACCGAACGCCCACCAGCACGCCGAAGCCGTCGGAATCGCGTGGCGCGTCGATGGGGTCGTCGGTGTAATCGGTCTGGCTGGCGTTCAATTCGACGAAGGTGCGCAGCCGACCGGTCGCGCGATAGTCGGCCCGGACGAACCCGCCCAGCGTATCCTCGTCGCGGAAAGTGTTCGGCAGGGGTTCGCCGTTGAGCGTCGAAGGGTCGTAGCGCACCTTCGCCCAGTTGCCGCCCCCGCGCAGTTCCAGCATGCCGCCGGTCCTCTCGACCGAAGCCCGCGCCTCGAGCACGTCATAGCTGATCGGCTCGTCTGTCAGGAACTGGTCGCCGAAGGTACCTCGCGATTCGATCCGCTGCGCATAGCGAAGCGAGCCATAGGCCGCCGTGCGCTCGGCGAAGTCCAGCCGTCCGCGGGCACCCACCGCCCACTGGTCCGAATTCTCGGTCGTGGTGTCGAAATAGCGGCGGATCAGCGCGTCGGCTTCCAGCCTGATCTGGTGACGCTCGAGATCGGGCTGCACCGCCACGCTGGGCCGCGCCACGAAAACCGTGTCCTCCACCTCGAACGTATCGGTGTTGTAGATGTTGGTATCATGCTCGAGATCGAACTCGATACGCGGATAGACGACAACGCCGTTCACGCGCACGCCCTGGGTCTCAGGCCGCAGCAGCAGGCTTTCGGGCGTATCGACGCCGAGTGGCTGCGCCTGCGCGGCACCCTGCACGAACATGGCGGCGGCAAAGCCGACCGTGACGCGCGCTGCGGGGCCCGCAATCCGGTTCATGGCAGCAGGCACGTTCACGCCCGACGCGCCCAGGCGAAGGCTGCGGGAAAGGCCGCGCGAATTCTGACGGACCACCGGGCCCTTGCTCTTCTTACGAATGATAGTTGACCCCCAAAAGTCGTAACTCTTTTGTTTCTTGCCGCTCACACCGTTGCGCGGGAAATCCATGCTCAAGAACGCCCCGGTACACACGACGGGAGCATCATGATCGTTAACTGTAAACTTCGCGTTGCCAGCGCTGGAGAAAAGAGCACCGCCGTTTTTCGCGTCCCGCGCGGCCTGCATCCGCCGGCCGCTCATCGCCATTCCCCCAGCGCATCGAATGCCGACATGGGAGCCCGCCCCGCAGCGCTCCTGGCGGCCGCGGCCAGCAGCAACGGTTCACCGCAGACGCAGGGGTCGGACGGCTCCGCGGCCCGCAGGATTGCGCGCTTTTCCGCCCTTGTGGCGCATGTCCTGCGCACATCGGCAGGCAGCGAACGGGCCAGCGCATCAAGGCTGCCGGCAGCGTGGCGACCGCCCGCGCTGGCGCCTTCACCGGCGCCGATCGCACCGTGATAGCTGGCCGCTTTTGTCTGCCTCGCGCGGGTTGCAGCGGACCTTGCGGACCGGGCGCGCTTGCTGGCGGGTCTTTCGGAATCAGGGGTAAGGCAGTCGAACAATTGGGAATCCATGTGACATCAAGTTACCCTGCATGATCGCCTGCCTTGCACTGGCGGGCAAACGCCCATCGGACTTACCCCTGCCTATCCGGTGGGGCGAGCGACCGAGGCAAAGGGGTTGTCCCCTATTGGTAATGGTTGAAAACGCTTGGGAACCCTAGTGTTCGGCCATGCGGACTTCTGTATGAAGATTCGTAATGATGTGTTTCGACGGGAGAATAATGATGTCCACGCCTGCCGAGCTTCGCTGCAATGATTTCGCGGGCCGCCGCTTGCTGCGCGCCGCGCTTGTTTCCGGAGCGATGGCCATGACCGCGCTTGGCCTGTCCGGCTGCGCCAGCAACGATTATCCGACCAGCAGCGTGGCCAACGCCAATACCACCATCAGCTCGGGCTATGCGGTCGCGGCGGGCGACAATTTGAAGGTCACCGTTTTCGACGAGCCTTCGCTGACCGGCGAATTCCTGATCGACAGCGCGGGCAACCTGGCCATGCCGCTGATCGAGAAGGTGCCGGTCGCGGGAAGAAACCCGAACGAGGTTGCCGGACTGATCAGCTCGCAACTGAAGGCCGGCGGCTATGTGCTCGACCCCAAGGTCTCGGTCGAAGTTCTCGCCTATCGGCCGGTCTATGTACTCGGCGAAGTCGCCCAGCCGGGCGAATATCCTTATTCGCCGGACCTGACTTTCTTTCAGGCTATTGCCAAGGCAGGCGGCTTTACGCCGCGCGCAAACAAGACAATGGTTGTACTTCAGCGTTCCGCCTGGTCCACGCCGCGAACAATTAAGCTTACGGATGAGCCACTTATCATCGCTCCGGGCGATACGGTGATCATCGAGGAATCGTTCCTTTGAGTGTGCCAAAGCGGGACATTAAAATTCGGTAAACCTTTTCAAATTGCGTTTTGCGCGAGATTCCCATTTTGTTGCGACTGCGAACGGATGATTCGACCTCTCCTGGGGGGGATTGGGGTCGATGGGATATCATCCTGAATGCGTAGTAACGCCGCTTGTCGGCAACAAACGTGGGGGTTTTCCATATGTCCGATCTTGTTTCTCTTATCTGCCGCAACCCGCTTCAACGCGAAGGGCTTGCCCGGATCCTGTCCGCTTCCGATTTCGAAGTCCTGTCCTCGGCCGCCGATGTGCGCGACGTGGACTGGGCTCGGACCGACGGCAACGCACTGGCTGTGATCGATACCGATCTCACCACCGATGCCGTCGGCGCCGTCCAGTCGATCCTTGCCCAGAACCCCACGCTGAAGTGCGTGCTGCTGGTCGACATGCTTGACATGCGGGTGATGCTGGATGCGTTCCGCACCGGTGCCCACGCCTATCTGGTGAAGGACATGGACTACGTGCCCCTCGTCACCACGCTCAAGCTGGCGGCGCAGGGCCAGAAGATCGTGCCGCCGAACATCATCGACGCGCTCGAGGGCCAGGCACTCAGCTTCTCCGATCCCGCCGGCGCCGAAAAGGCGCTGGATTCGGCCAATCTCTCCCAGCGCGAAACCGATGTGCTGTGCTGCCTGATGGCCGGACACTCGAACAAGGTGATCGCCCGTTCGCTGGATGTCAGCGAGGCGACCGTCAAGGTTCACGTCAAGGCGATCCTGCGCAAGCTGAAGGTCGGCAATCGTACCCAGGCCGCGATCTGGGCCACGAACAAGAGCGTCGGCACCCACTCGCCGATGGGAGCGCAGCTGCTGGCCATGTAGGGCCCGGCTCGTCACGCAAACGGAAGGGCGGCGCGATTGGGGGATCGCGCCGCCTTTTCTTTTGCCGTCTTTCGGTTGCGCCCTGCGCCTATTTCGCCGCCAATCGGTCGCGGTCGCGCATCATGTGGCGCAGCGCGGCGTCGTCCTCTGGCAGGCATTGGTCGTCG
The DNA here is from genome assembly GCF_001661675.2 of Croceicoccus marinus. Classification (NCBI taxonomy): domain Bacteria; kingdom Pseudomonadati; phylum Pseudomonadota; class Alphaproteobacteria; order Sphingomonadales; family Erythrobacteraceae; genus Croceicoccus; species Croceicoccus marinus. Next base: position 2,442,887 of record NZ_CP019602.1, read on the forward strand.
GAGGGACGCTTGATCGACCGGCAGTCCCACAACGCCCGGTCGAGCCCCGAATTGCCGTCACGCGTATAAAGGAAGGCAGGCCGCCCCTCGGGCGTGCGGCCTGCGGGATAGCCGATCACCTGGCAATCCGCCCTGCCATCGCAGCGATCCAAGGCCGCCATCGCCCACCGCCCTGAAGGCTGCTTCATGTCGAGGCCGATGACGATCTGGTCCGCGTCCTGCCCGGTTGACGCCTTGCCCGCCACGACCGGCGGCATGGCGGCGATCATCTCGGCAAAGCTCTGCTCTTCCGGAGTGCCCGGTTCGCCTGCGTCGGCGGCGCTATCGTGGTTCGCCAGCCATGCCAGCTTGGCGATATGTGGCTCTTCGCGCTTGCCCTGATCACGGAACACGCGGCGGCTGCCAAAGCCGCCGGGCCAGCGATAGAAGATGTGCGGGCCTACGCGGGCGATCTTTTGAAGATTGGGGCTCCAGTAAGGGACCACATATTCGGCGTGGTAATGGGTTGCGGTGCCGACCGCCTTGTCGATCCCGCCGTCCAGCGCCTCTTCCGCCACCTTTCTCGCCGCGAGCCATTGTGCTTCGCTGGGGCGGCGGCGCAGGGCTCCGTCGCAGGTGAAGGTGAACTGGCATCCGGTCTTCCGCTCGGCTCCTTCGAACACCACCTCGCACACTGTCTTGGGATAGGCGGGGTGGCGCACGCGGTTGAGCACGACCTGCGCCACCGCCTCCTGTCCCTCGCGGTCCGCGCCCGCTTCGTAGAAGGCGGCGGCGGCAAGGCAATCGGCAGCGCGGGTGCGGTCTTCCACACCGGCGGAAAAGCGGAACGCGGCGGGCATCTCGGGCTTGCCGTCGAAGGGGCGCTCGCCATTGATCTGGGCGGCGCTTTCCTCGTCGATTTCCATGACATCGAGCGCGGAGGTCTGGGCGGCCGCAACCTCGACCGGCGGCAATCCGCCCGGCGCGGTCGCATTTTGCGGCACAAGACCTGCACCGAATCGCCCGGTTTGGAACGCGCCCAGCCCCCAGGCCGCCAGCGATACGCCCGCCACAAGCAGCGGCAGGCCCAGCGCGGCGATATGTGCCTTGCGAAAACGGGATTTCCGCCCCGCCGCAGCATCGCCTGACGCGAAGCCGGGAGCACCTTCCTCCTCGGCGGGCGGCAGGGTTGCGGGGAGTTCGGGACTCGAAGGGCGATCCACTGCCATGCGAGGGACCTTGCCCGACCCCCGTCCAACCCGAAAGGTCGAATGCGGACTACCCATGCGGAATAGGGGGCGGTAACGCTGTTGTTTAAATTCACAGCAAAACGCGCTAGGACAGCCCTGGGTCGCTTGAAAGTCGAAATAATTGAAAGCAAACGACTCTCATGCATGTGACCTGCGATCATTGCGACAGCGACTATAGCGTCCCAAGCCAGCTGCTTGGCGGCGAAGGGCGGCCCTTGCGATGCGGCGAATGCGGCTCGCGCTGGTGGCAGCAAGGCGAACAATCGACCATGCTGACCAGGTCCGGCAGGCGCACGCTGGTCGTGTCCTCCAACGGCCGCTATCGCGAGGAAGCGCATCGCTTCACCTCGTTTTTCGACGGTATCTCGAACCGCTTCGCCGCCCAGCCCGACGATGCGACCGCGCTTGCCTCGCAGCGGTTCCAGCGCCTGCGCGAAACGCGCGGCCAGCGCCGCTACCGCGAATCCACCGCCATCGTCGAGGCGGAGTTCAAGGAGATCCGCGATTTCGCCCAGATGCGCGACACCATGCGGGTGTGGCTGCCGCGGATGATCGCGATCGGCCTGTTCGCTTCCGCCATGCTGGTGCTGCTTCTGGCGGCCTGAATCCCGCGCCGAAGCATAGCGCCTTGAACTAGGGCCTCTTTATCGCCAATTTCCATTGCAGACGCCCGGCAGTTCGCATGGGCGATGCAAAGGCGAGCAGCCCATGACACAGACCCATCTTCGTCGTCCGGCGCTTGTCGCCGCCCTGCTGGCTTCGGCCATGCTGGCGGGCTGCGCCCCGTCGATGCAGCCGATCGAGGTGACGCGCTTCCACGCGCCCACGATAGCCGAGACCGGGCAATATGGCTCGATCGCGGTGCAGGCCGCGCCCGGCAACGAGGAATCGCTCGCCCTCGCCCCCTATGAGCAGGCCGTCAGCGCCGAACTGGCGCAGGTCGGTTTCAGCCCCGCCGCCGCCGGCAGCGCCGCGCGCGTTGCCGAGGTGCGCGTGTCGCGCAGCAGCTGGCAGCCGGGCCGCGACGGCAGTCCCGTCAGCGTGGGCGTCGGCGGATCGACCGGGGGCTATGGATCGGGCGTGGGCGTCGGCCTTGGCATCGATCTTTCGGGTCCGCCGGCCGAGCAGGTCAGCACGCAGCTTTCGGTCGTCATCCGCGACCGGGTGAGCGGCCAGTCGGTCTGGGAAGGCCGCGCCGAGCAGGTCGTCGATGCCGATAGCGCGCTGGCCCAACCCGCCGCATCGGCGCAGGCGCTGGCCGATGCGCTGTTCGTGGACTTTCCGGGCGAAAACGGCGAAAGCTTCAGCGTAAAGCCGAACTGACCGCCATTTCGTTTCAGGGATCATCCGTGCAGCCCATCGCCGTCCATGCCGCCTTCGACAGCGGCAATATCGAAGTCCGCCGCATTGCCGACACCTCCGCCTGGCTGGAATTGCGGCCGGATCCGGGCAATGCGTTCAAGCAATGGTTCCATTTCGCCGTCATCGGCGCCGCGGGGCGCGAGCTGACGCTGAAGATCACCGACCTCAATACATCGGCCTATCCGGCGGGCTGGCCGGGCTATAACGCCTGCGTCACCGAGGATCGCCTGCGCTGGGACCGCGCGCCCAGCAGCTTCGACGCGAACGAGGATGGCGGCACGCTGACGATCCGCTTCCAGCCCAGGGGCGATCTGGCGTGGTTCGCCTATTTCGCGCCTTATTCGCTGGAACGCCACATGGATCTGGTCGCAGGCAGCGCCGCGGCCGAGGGTTTCGGTCACCGCGTGCTGGGCTGGTCGCTCGACGGGCGGCCGATCGATTGCCTGGAATGCGGCGAAGGCGACCGGCATGTCTGGCTGTTCGCGCGCCAGCATCCGGGTGAGAGCATGGCCGAATGGTGGATGGAAGGCGCGCTGGCCAAGCTGGCCGACCGCAGCGACCCGGTGGCGCGCGCCTTGCGGCAGAAGGCGCGGTTCCACATCGTGCCCAATTGCAATCCCGACGGATCGTTCAGGGGCCATCTGCGCACCAATGCGGCGGGATCGAACCTGAACCGCGAATGGGGCACGCCCTCGGCCGAGAAATCGCCCGAGGTGCTGGCGATCCGCGATGCGATGGACGAAACCGGCGTGGATTTCGCAATGGACGTGCACGGGGACGAGGCGATTCCCCACGTCTTCCTGGCGGGGTTCGAGGGCATGGCCGGGCTGAAGCCGCACCAGAAGCCGGGCTTCGATCTGTATAGCGAATTGCTTGCCGCGCAGACGCCCGATTTCCAGACCCGGCATGGCTATCCGCTGACGCCGGCCGGCCGCGGCAATCCCGCGATGGCGACCAACCAGCTCGCCGCCCGCTTTGGCTGCGTGTCGATGACGCTGGAAATGCCGTTCAAGGACCATGACGACCTGCCCGACCCGGTGCAGGGGTGGAGCGCGGAGCGTTCGATGCAGCTGGGGCGCAGCTGCCTGGATGCGCTGCATCTATGGTTCGCGCGGCGTTAACGGGCATTTACCTTTTGGTAGGGTTTCGCGGCGCATGATCGCGCCATGGCCCAGAGAATCGCCCGCGCCGCCCTCTATCGTCCCGCCGCCGACATGGACGGGGCCATTGCCGCCGCTGCGCGCTTCGCGATCGTGACGGGCAGCGCCGCCGCGCTGATCCTGGCCGGGCCCTTCCTGCCCTTCTGATCCGCTTGGTGCCGGTCGGCACGCGGGACGCTCTTTTACCGGGCGCCCTTTTACCGTGCGGCAGGTTCGGCTAGGCGCGTTGGCGATGACCGATAGCCCCACCCCTTCGCCGCTGGAGCTTGCCAGCCGCCTGATCGCCTGTCCCAGCGTGACGCCAGCGCGCGGCGCGGTGTTCGACGCGCTTGAGGCTATGCTGAAGCCGCTGGGCTTCAACGTGCTGCGCACCATCGACGGCGATGCGCCCAGCGGCCCGGTCGAGAACCTGCTGGCGGTGCGCCCCGGCCCCGAAGGCACGCGCCATTTCGCCTTTGCCGGCCATCTCGACGTGGTGCCGGCGGGCGACGGCTGGACCAGCGATCCCTTCACGCCCGAGGTGCGGGGCGAGATGCTGCATGGCCGCGGCGCGGTCGACATGAAGAGCCAGATTGCCGCCATGGTCGCCGCCGCCGCGCGCATCCCGGCAGAGGCCGGCACGATCAGCTTCATCATCACCGGGGACGAGGAAGGCCCGGCCCGCTTCGGCACGCTGGCGCTGATGGAGCACATGGCGGCGCGCGACGTCGTGCCCGACCTGTGCCTGGTGGGCGAGCCGACCAGCGTCGCCCGGCTGGGTGACATGATGAAGATCGGCCGCCGCGGCAGCGTGAACATCTGGCTCGAGGTGCACGGTAACGAGGGGCATGTCGCCTACCCGCACCTCGCCGACAATCCGATCCCGCGCCTGGTCGCGATGCTGGCCGAGCTGGACGCTCTGGAACTGGATGACGGGACCGACTGGTTCCAGCCCTCCAACCTGGAAATCACGGATCTGGAAGTCGGCAATCCGGCGACCAATGTCATTCCCGCCGCGGCCCGGGCGCGGCTGTCGATCCGCTTCAACGATCTGCACACCGGCGCGCAGCTGTCCGCCCGCGTGACCGAGATTGCAGAGCGGCACGGCGGCACCGCCCGCCCCGTCATCAGCGGCGAACCCTTCCTGACCGAGCCGGGCGCGTTCAGCGCGCTGCTGGCCGAAGCGATCCGCGCCGAAACGGGGCTGGAGCCCGAACTGTCCACCGGCGGCGGCACGTCGGATGCGCGCTTCCTGAAGAGCATCTGCCCGGTGATCGAGTTCGGTCCCTGCAACGCGACCATGCACAAGCGCGACGAAGCCATCGCCCTGCCCGACCTCGACGCGCTGGTGCGCATCTACGAACGCGCGGCGCGGGCGGCGCTGGCGCTTCAGGAGTCCTTCGCCAGGGATTCAAGGTAGATCCGCACCGCTTCCTGCACATGGCGGAAGCGGTCGCCGCCCAGCTGCTTGCCGCCGTACCAGCGCGTGACGACGATCAGATGATCGCGCAGCCCTTCACGATCGAGCATGCGCAGGATCACCATGCCGGCCCCGCTCTCGCCGTCGTCGTTCTTGATGGGCCCGTCTTGGCAGATCAGGCCCCAGCTGTTGTGCGTGGCCCTGGCAAAGCGCTTGCCCTGCTTCAGCCGCACGAGCAGCGCCGCCGCTTCCTGCGCCGACCGGCACGGCGCGCCCGAGACCGCATATTTCGATCCCCGGTCCGAGATGATCCTGTCGATGATCCGCATCGCCCAGCGCTCTAGGCGCGCAGGCTTCTATGCGCAAACCGGCACGCCCCCTTGCGGGCCGAGCGGCATGCGGGCACAGGTTTCGGTTGAAACGGCCTAATCGAGGGATCACCCCAACCCATGCTTGCGACCTGGTTCCGAATTCCGCTGTGGCAGCGGGTCATCGCCGCGCTTATCCTGGGCGTCATCACGGGGCTGGCCTGGGGTCCGGGGGCGGAAAGCATCAAGATCATCGGCGACGTGTTCATCGCATCGATCAAGATGCTGGTGGTGCCGCTGATCTTCTTCAGCCTCGTGTCGGGCGTGGCGGCCATCGGCGACCTGCGCAAGCTGGGTGCGGTGGGCGGGCGCGCGCTGTTGCTGTTCGTGGTGACCGGGCAGATCGCGGTATGGCTGGGCCTTGCCTTGGGCACCTTCTTCAAGCCGGGCGAGGGGCTGGACCAGTCGCGCATCGAAATGGGCACCGTGCCCGAGGCCGCGACGCAGAGCTGGCGCGAGATGATCCTGTCGATCGTGCCGCAAAGCCCGGTGCAGGTGATGGCCGACGTCAACGTGCTGCCGCTGATCGTGTTCGCGCTGCTGATCGGCATCGGCATATTGATGGCGGGCGAGGAAGGGCACCCCCTGCCCCGCATCTTCGATGCCGGATCGGTGGTGATGCAGAAGGTCACGATGATCGTGATGGAGTTGACCCCGTTCGGCGTCTTCGCGCTGATGGCATGGGTCGCGGGCAACTTCGGTACCGACGCGCTGCTCTCGCTCGCCAAGCTGGTGGGGCTTAATTATCTCGGCTGCCTGCTGATCATCTTCGGCATCTATTCCGCGATGATCAAGTTCCTGGCCAAGCTGCCGGTGCGCGATTTCTTTCGCGGGATCGTCGATGCGATGGCGGTGTCCTACTCCACAGCCAGTTCCAACGCGACGCTGCCCGTCACCCTGCGCTGCGCCGAGCGTAACCTGGGCGTGTCGAACTCGGTCGCCAGCTTCGTGATCGCGCTGGGCGCGACGATCAACATGAACGGCACGGCGATGTATCTGGGCCTTGCCACGCTGTTCGGCGCGCAGATCTTTGGCGTCGATCTGTCATGGGCCGATTATTTCATGATCTCGATCACCGCCACGCTGGGCGCGGTCGGCGCAGCGGGCATCCCGGGCGCGGGGCTGATCATGATGACACTGGTGTTCTCCAGCGTTGGCGTCCCGCTTGAGACGATCGCCTTCGTCGCGGGCGTGGACCGGATCATGGACATGATGCGCACCACCACCAATGTCTCGGGCGATGCGGCGGTGGCGACCACGGTTGCAGTCATGACGGGCGAGATCGACCGCGCCGAAATGGTCAGCGCCGACGACGTCTAGACTGGCATCCAAAGCTGGAGGATCGGGATGGACGACTTGCTAATCGTAGCGTTCGTGATGGCGGCGCCCGTGCTGCTGGTCGCGGAACTGCGCCGGGTGCTGGTCAGCTATTTTCTGAACCGATCGATCCAGAAGGCGCCCGGCTGGAGCGGCCGGCACCATCGGCGGTATCGCGGGTCGGGCTGGGGGCTACGATCTTCGGCGCGGCCTTTATGGCCAGCCTGCCTTTCGCGGAAAGCGGCAACGATCCGACCGAGATGGCGATCGGCGCCGGCATGACGCTGTTCGGCATTGCCGCCCTGGTCAGCCGCTGGGTCGCTACGGGCAGGGCCGGAACGCGCGGCTGATTGGCGAAACGAAAAAGGCCCGCGCCTGTCAGGTGCGGGCCTCTTTTTATCAGCTTGCCAGGCGGACGACCTGGTCGCCGTGCTTGTCCTGCGACCATTTCAGCTTGTCGCGCTGGACCTGCTCGATCGGCAGGATCTCGTCCGACTTGTAGGTCAGCGACTGGTCGACATGGCGAATGTCGCGGCACAGGCGGCGCAGGCCATCGGGTTCGAGGCTGGCGGCGTGGTCGGTGCCCTTCCAGGTGCGGTCCAGAGTGAAATGCCGCTCGACATAGCCGAAGGTGCCCTGGCCATAGCGATGCTGGCCCGTGCGGCCCACCGCCAGCGCCGCGACATCCGCCGCGATGCCCAGATGGTGCCCCGAAAAGCCGATATACTTGACGCGGTCGCCGAAGTTTTCCTGCAGGCGGTTGATCTCGAGCAAGGCCAGATCCTCGAACGGAACGGGATAGCCCGAGGTGCAGGCATAGAGCACCAGATCCTTCGACCGGCCCATCTCGGCATAGAAACCGACCAGCTTCTCGATCTCGGCATGGTCGGTCATGCCGGTCGAGACGTGGATCTCGCCGCCGTAGTTTTCGCACAGATAGCGCTGCAGCTCGTAATGCTGGTTGGTCGCCGAGGGGATCTTGATCAGCCCGGGATTGAGCGAGGCGATCTCGCGCGCAGAGGTCAGGTCCCAGACCGAAGTCGAATATTCGATGCCGTGCCGCTCGCACTCTTCCTTCAGCTCGGCATGCTGGTCGACCGAGAATTCCAGGAATTCGCGGTGCGCGCCATAGGTTTCGCCATAGCTGTTCGCCGGGTTCGGATGCGGCGTGCTGTATTCGGCAGGGGTCAGAAGCTCGCGGTTGTTGCGCTTCTGGAACTTGGCGACATGCGCCTTGCAGACCTGCGCGGCCACCTGGATCAGTTCCCTGGCGATGGCCATGTCGCCCTTGTGGTTGCAGCCGATCTCGGCGATGACTTTGACTTCGTTCATGGTAGAGCCCTGTAGTTTCCCGGGAAAGGAGCGCCGCACCTCTTCCGGTGCATGCATGGCGACTCGCGGCCCCTTTCCGTGGTGAATGCGATAAGCCGATGGGTTTAATAGCCTAATTCGCGCAAAGGCGCAGCCATGTCTACCGCAATGTCGCGCAGCCCCCTGGACGCCCCAGGGCCGCACCGGCGAAGGGTCAATAGCTGATGTCCCCGCGCTGGTCCACGCGCAGCGAGGTATAGGGCAATTGCAGATAATCGAGCGCCAGGTCCGCGCCCTTGGAGAAGCTGGTGGTCTTCTTCCTGCCGAACAGGATCTCGCCCAGGTTCAGCCCCACGCCCAGGAAGACATGCTGCTTCGGCACGATCCCCGCCGCGCGGTCCTCGTTCAGGAAGTCGGACGCGTAATAGCCCAGCTGCAGGTCGAGGAAGCGCAGCGGCGTATTGTCCAGCGCATCGAACCCGCGGCCTTTCAGCGACAGCATGTAGCGCTGCTGCTCGTAATGCTTCTTGCCGCGATAGCTGTAGATGTCGTCGTTCGGCACGATCTCGATCTTGAACGACACTTTCTCGCGCATGCCCGGCACCGTGTTGCGCAATACCGAGAACATCGCCCCGACGGTGTTCATCGCGACATCCTCGAGCGAATAGCCGCTGTCGGGTTCTATGCCGTCCGAAATCTCGTTCAGCGCCATCAGCGTGGAGGCCATGGCCGCTGCGGTCACCGCATCGCCCTCGGACGCATGGGTGTTCTTGTGCAGCCGCATGTGCAGGATTTCGGCGATCAGATAGGTGTCGAACGCGTGCAGCATCTTGTCCGCGCCAAGATTGGTGGTGTTCTTTCCAAACCAGCCTTCGCTCTTGAAATGGAAGTCGGTCGTCTCGCGGAACAGCTTCTTGCCGCTCTGCGCCGAGAAATAGGCGGCAAGGATCAGCAATTCGGTCTTGATCGAGCCGATTTGGCTGCCGAAGCTGCGGTGGGTGGCCGAGGCGCGCGGGACGTGGTTTGCCCAGGCAGGCTCCATCGCGGCTTCGTCCAGCGTGATCGGCCTGATCGGACCGTCGAGCGCGGACTGCCCGAGCGCGGACTGCTCCGCGCCTGAAAGACGCGCCTGCAGCAGGGCTGGACGGGCATCGGGCGCCTGCACCGCCTGGATATCGAAGTCGAGCGGCGTAACCCGCAGCGCCGCGGGAAGCGTGAGCGAGGCGATCTGGTTTAGCGAAGGCCGGTTTAGCGCTGGGCGATCCAGCGCAGGCGCGCGCACATCCCCACTCTCGACCAGCGGCTGGTCCGGCAGCACCGCAGGCGCATCCAATCCCGCCAGCGCCGCCGTCTCCAGTTCCAGTTCGCCTGCTTGCGCCGTAGTGACGAACATCGGGGCCAGGAAGGCGATCGTGGCGACTGTGCGCGTCAGATGGCGGGACAGGGCATGGATAGGCACGGGCGGATCGACTCTCGAATGGCTGGGATCGGCGTATTGAGCGGGCCTGCCGTACCAGCTGCGTTGCGACCGAAGCGTGAGAAGCGAACAAGCGGACCGAAGGTCATGCGGCGCCCGGTTTCCCAAGCCAGCTAGACCGATCGGCGCGGCTTTCCAACGGCGAAACGCGCGGTTTCCACCGAACAGGCGCCGATCGGCGACCAATGTCCCATATCTGCGGGTGGGAGAGCTGGAGCGGGTAAGGGGAATCGAACCCCTCTAGCTAGCTTGGAAGGCTAGAGCATTACCACTATGCTATACCCGCCCGCTGAAGCCGTCAGGCGACGCGCTGCTTGCCATCTTGCATGGCCCGACGTCAATCGCAGATCGCACCAAATTCGTAACTGCCAGCAAAAAGGGCCGCGCGGCATGTGCCGGCGGCCCTTTGTGTCGATGCGCGCGATGCGCCCTTAGTGCTTCACGTTCCGCCACACGTTGCGATAGGCAAGGAAGCCCAGCACCGTGGCGAAGATCAGGAACAGCACCACGGGGAAGCCCGTCTGGTGACGCTTCTGCAGCGTGGGTTCTGCCGTCCACACCAGGAACGCCGCGACGTCCTGCGCCATCTGGTCGACCGTCGCTTCGGTACCGTCGGCATAGGTCACCTGCCCGGCACTCGTCAGCGGCGGTGCCATCGCGAGGTTGAGGTTCGGGAAATACGGGTTGAAGTGCAGCCCGGTCGGCGTCGTGAAGTCGGGGAATTCCTCGTTCAGCGACATTCCGTCGTGGGTGTAACCCGCCGGATCGCGATAGCCGGTCAGCAGCGAATAGACATAGTTGCCGCCGTCGTGACGCGCCTTGGTGATCAGCGAAAGATCGGGCGGAACCGCATTGTTGTTCGCGGCAGCCGCGGCGACATTGTTCGCATAGGGCAGCGGGAAGACGTCGGTCGGCAGCGCCGGACGCATCACCGGCTCGCCGGTGGCGGGATTGATCCCGGGCACCTGCCAGGTCGCTGCCTCGGCCTTCACCTCGGCCTCGGTATAGCCCAGCTCGGCCAGGTTGCGGAAGGCGACGTGGCGCAGCGAGTGGCAGGCCGAGCACACTTCCTTGTAGACCTGGTAGCCGCGCTGCACCTGCTGATAGTCGAACGTGCCGGTCCAGCCCGCGCTCTGCAGATGCGCGTCGCGCGGGTGCAGGTGGAACTCGTGCTCGGCGGTCGGGGCCGCATCGTCGGTGGCGGCGGTATAGGCGCCGACAACGAACGAATAGGCCAGTATGATCACGAAGCCGAGGCCGACGAGGATTGCAATAAGGCGTGCCATCTTACGCGTCTTTCTGTGTTTTCGTCAGTCTCAGGCGGTGGCCGGACGGCCCGCGGGAGCATCGTGGGTGGTTTCGAGCGGCACGTGGTCGTGCGCCCCGCTCTTGTCGCCCAGCACGGCCTCGGTGATCGAGCCCGGCAGCGGCTTCGGCGTTTCGAAGCTCGACACCAGAGGCAGGATGATGAGGAAGTGCGCGAAGTAGTACAGCGCCGCGATCTGGCTCAGCATCACATAGGGTTCCTCTGCCGGCGCGCCGCCGCACCAGAACAGCACCGCCATCGCGGGGATCAGGCCGAACCAGAAGAACTTGCGGAACAGCGGCCGATACAGGCCCGAACGGACCGGCGAACGATCCAGCCAGGGCAGGAAGAACCACACCAGGATGGCGGCGAACATCGCGATCACGCCCATCAGCTTCGCCGGCAGGAACAGGAAGTCCTGGGTGAAGGCGCGCAGGATCGCGTAGAACGGCCAGAAGTACCATTCGGGCACGATATGCGCCGGGGTCGAAAGCGGGTTGGCCGGGATGTAGTTGTCCGGGTGGCCCAGCTGGTTCGGCATGAAGAACACGAACAGCGTGTAGAGCACGAGGAACACGCCCAGGCCGAAACCGTCCTTGGCGGTGTAATAGGGGTGGAACGGCACGGTGTCCGATTCCTGCTTCACTTCCACGCCCGTGGGGTTCGACGAACCCGGGATGTGCAGCGCCCAGATATGCAGGATGACGACACCCGCGATCACGAAGGGCAGCATGAAGTGCAGCGAGAAAAAGCGGTTCAGCGCGGCATTGTCGGGCGCGAAGCCGCCCAGCAGCCAGATCTGCAGCGGCTCGCCCACCAGCGGGATCGCGCCGAACAGGCCGGTGATCACCTTGGCACCCCAGAAGCTCATCTGACCCCAGGGAAGCACGTAGCCCATGAAGGCGGTCGCCATCATGAGCAGGAAGATGACTACGCCCAGCAGCCAGATCATCTCGCGCGGGGCCTTGTACGAGCTGAAGAACAGGCCGCGGAAGATGTGGATATAGACCACGACGAAGAAGAAGCTGGCGCCGTTCGCATGCGCATAGCGCATCATCCAGCCCCAGTTGACGTCGCGCATGATGTGCTCGACCGAATCGAAGGCAACCAGCGCGTTGGGCGCATAGTGCATCGCCAGGACCACGCCGGTGACGATCTGCAGCATCAGGCAGAAGCCCGCCAGCACGCCGAAGTTCCAGAAATAGTTCAGGTTGCGCGGCACGGGATAGCCGGCACCGATGGCGTTATAGACGAGGCGCGGAAGCGGCAGTTTCTCGTCCAGCCACTTCATGACCGGCTGCTTCGGCTCGTAATGCTTTGCCCAGGGGAAGCTCATCGTACTCTATCCTCAGCCCAGAACCACGGTGGTGTCGGAAGTGAACTCGTATTCCGGCACTTCCAGATTGAGCGGCGCAGGCCCTTTGCGGATGCGCGCGGCGGTGTCGTAGTGCGAGCCGTGGCAGGGGCAGAAATAGCCGCCGTACTCGCCGCGGTTCTCACCTTCGGCGGCGCCCAGCGGGACACAGCCGAGATGGGTGCACACGCCCATGGTGATCAGCCAGTTGGTCCGGCCTTCCTTGGTACGCTCTTCCAGAGTCTGCGGATCGCGCAATGCTGATAGCGGAACCGCGTCCGCTTCGGCAATTTCCCGTTCGGTCAGGTTGCGCACGAAGACCGGCTGCTTGCGGAACACCGCCTTGATCGCCTGCCCGGTCTCGATCGCGGAAAGATCGATCTCGGTCGTGGATTCGGCCAGCACGTCCTTGGACGGCGCCATCTGGCTGATCAGCGGATAGAGCACCGCAAGCCCGCCCACGCCGGCGGCGCTGACGGCGGCAATCTCGATGAAGTCGCGGCGGCGGACACCGGTCTCGCCTTCGCTGGTACCCTCGACGGTCCCTGTGGTGTCGATGGTCGCGTCTGCCATGCCAAATCCCTGAACTGACTGCGCGGGAGCACAGGATGCGCCCCGCCGCTTCGCTACGAATGTCCCAAGTCTTGGGAAGGTCGATCCCCGGCCAGGGGCTGTCCCGTCCAATCGCGACTGCGCCAGTGTGAACCCACGGATGGTGCCGATTCACGCAAGGCGAGGCCGCGGCAAGCCTCGTTCCGGGCACCCCATAGACACGAAGCTTGAAATTTCCAACAGCGATTTTGCTTTATGATGGCGCATGCGCAAGGCCGGCACCCTGCGGCCAGCCGGGCGCGGCCAGCGCCAGCACCTTGAAAAGCGATCCCATGGCCCGGGCCGACACCAGCCTGTCGAGCGCCTCGGCGACCGTTCCGGCCGATGCGGGATTGGCGCGCGCCAATGCCGCCGCGCGCTGCGCGATCCCCAGCGCCAGCAGGAATTCGCCCTGCTGCGCCATTCCGTCGACCCGGCACCCGGCGGCGCGCGCGGCATCCGCCAGAGCGGCGAAATCGACATGGGCGGTCAGGTCGGCGGCGCCGGGATCGGTGAAGGGATCGACCTTGCGGTGCGCGCGCACGGCCTGGAGGCTGGATCCGGTGAAGGGCTGCAGATGTCCGTAATCCAGCGCCAGCATCGCCCCGCCCTGCCTCGCCAGCCGGCCGCCCAGCTCGTGCATGATCGCGCTGGCGGCGGGGCAGACCTCGATCAGCGTATCGGCTGGCGCGTCGGCGCGGGCCGGGGGAATGGCCGAATCCATCGGGCGGTCGCCGGGAACGGGCACGAAGGATCGGGCATCCGGTTCGTCTGCATCCGTGCCCGCCAGCGCGACGACCATCTCGCGCCAGCCCCGCGGGGTGCGGACCAGCTGGCGGATCGGCAGCGCGTCGAAGAATTCGTTGGCGACGATCAGCAAAGGCCGATCCTCGGGCAGGCTGGCCGCGCTGTCGTGGAAGACCGGCGCATGCTCCGCCAGCAGGCTGCGCTGCGCCTCGCGCAGGACGGGCGAGGCTTCGACGAGGTGCACTTCGGGCCGCAGCCCCGCGCCCGCCATCACGCGCAGAGCGTCGCGCGCCAGGGTGCCGCGCCCCCCGCCCAGTTCGACGTAGCAGGCGTCATGCGATCCGGCGCGGACCGCCATGTCGGCCAGCCAGCCGCCCAGCATCTCGCCGAACATCTGGCTGATTTCGGGCGCGGTGACGAAATCGCCGGTGACGCCCAGCGGATCGCGATGCGCGTAATAATGCGCGTTCGCCTCGGCCATGTATTGCGCCAGCGGGATCGGCCCCAGATGCGCGATCGTCCGCGCGAGGCGCCCGGTCAGGCTGTCGTGCGGCCCGGCCACGCGTCTAGGCAGAGGGTGCCGTCTTGCCGGCGCGCAGGGCAGTGCCATGCGGCGGGCGGACCAGCGCGATGACGATCAGCGCCAGCCCGACCAGGATCATCGGCATGGTCAGCCACTGGCCCATCGAGAACCCGGTCTCCACCGCGAAATCGGCCAGCTGCTGGTCGGGCTCGCGGAAGAACTCGACCGTGAAGCGCGACAGGCCGTAGCCCAGCGTGAACACGCCCACCAGCAGCCCGGTGCGCCAGCGCGCCCGGGTCAGCCAGAACAGGCACAGCAGCACGATGCCCAGCACCAGCCCCTCGAGCGCAGCCTCGTACAGCTGGCTGGGATGGCGTGCGACCGGGCCGCCATGCGGGAACACCATCGCCCATGGCACGTCCGGCCCCGCTGCGCGGCCCCACAGCTCGCCGTTCACGAAGTTGGCGAGCCGTCCGAAGAATAGGCCGAAGGGCACGTTGACCGCGATATAATCGGCCACGCGGATGAATTGCAGCTTGCCGCGCCACGATACCCAGGCGATCGCCAGCACGGTGCCGATCATCCCGCCATGAAAGCTCATCCCCCCGTTCCACACCGACAACAGCGCGAGCGGATCCGACCACAGCGACGGTTCGTAGAAAGTGGCATAGCCCAGTCGCCCGCCGAAGATGACGCCCAGCGTACACCAGAAGAACAAATCCTCCGCATGGCGCTGCGCCAGCGGCGCGCCGGGCGATCTGATCATGCGCGTCAGGTGCCAGTACCCCAGCGCGATGCCCGCCAGATAGGCCAGCGAATACCAGCGCAGCGTGAAGAAGCCGAGGTCGATGCCCGGACGCAGGCCCAGGTTCTCCCAATAGATCGGCGCATTCGCCGCCGCAGCGGCCAGTTCGAGCGGCACTCGCAATTCTCCTTCGGGGCGCGGACGGGGCGCGGGGACCCGTTCGGGCGTCCGCATGGGCACCCGTGTTGCCGCCCGCGCGCGGCGCGCCGCTCTTTGGCACAGCGCGCCGCGCGATGAAAGAGAGCGCACAACCCGGGCGGCCCGATTGGCCCCGCCCTGGAAAAACGGCTATTCGCGACAATATAGGAAGGACCGGGATCGCAAGGATCGGGCCGCAGCGCCCCCCGCCACGCGTGACCCCCGTTGCAAGGAATCGCATGAGCCAGCCCCGCATACCCAACCAGCGCGCCATCATCGACCGGCGGAAACTGTCCGCCACGGTCGATGCGGCGGTTGATGCGGCGCAGGGCAAGATCAAGCGGCAGAAAATCGTCGCCATCCTCAAGGATGCGCTGGCCACGGGCCGCAAGGACATCGCCGCCCGCCTCGATGCCGAGCCGTCCGCCGGCCACAAGGTCGCCGCGGCGCAAAGCTTCCTGATCGACCAGCTGATCCGCGTGATCCACGACCATGTCATCACCCATGTCTATCCCGCCGCCAATCGCAGCGCGGGCGAGCGGCTGACGCTGGTCGCGGTCGGCGGATACGGCCGGGGCGAGATGGCGCCGCAGTCCGACGTGGACATCGCCTTCATCACCCCGATGAAGAACACTCCCTGGTGCGAGCAGGTGATCGAGGCGATCCTGTATTTCCTGTGGGACCTGGGGCTGAAGGTCGGCCATTCCAGCCGCAGCCTGGACGACATGGTCAAGATGGCGAAGCAGGACCTGACCATCCGCACCGCCTTGCTGGAAGGGCGCTTCCTGTGGGGCGACCAGGCCTTGTTCCAGAAGGCGAGCGACCGGTTCTGGGCCGATGTCGTCGCGGGATCGGAAAAGCAGTTCGTCGCCGAAAAGCTGCTGGAGCGCGAGGAGCGGCACAAGCGCATGGGCGATTCGCGCTATGTCGTCGAACCCAATGTGAAAGAGGGCAAGGGCGGCCTGCGCGACCTGCACACGCTCTACTGGATCGGCAAGTATATCCACAAGGTCCGCACCGCGTCCGAACTGGTCGATGCCGGCCTGCTGACCCGCACCGAATATCGCGCGTTCCGCCGGGCGGAAAACTTCTTCTGGGCGGTGCGCTGCCACCTCCACACCATCACCGGGCGCGAGGAGGACCGGCTGACCTTCGACCTGCAGCGCGAGGTGTCGGCCCGGATGAATTTCGTCGACCGCCCGGGGAAAAGCGCGGTCGAGCGCTTCATGCGGTTCTATTTCCTGCAGGTGAAGCGCGTGGGCAGCCTGACCGGCGTGTTCCTCGCCCAGCTGGACGAGCAGTTCGCCCGTTCCAAGCGGCCCAGCCTGATGACCCGTTTCCGCGACCGCACCCGCATCGTCGAGGGGTTCGAGATCTCGTCGGGCCGCATCAACGTGCCCAGCGACGATTTCTTCCAGCAGGACCCGGTGCGGCTGGTCGAGATCTTCACCCTCGCCAATGCCGAGGGGGTGGAGGTCCATCCCAATGCCATGCGGCTGGCCGACCGCGATTCGGGGCTGATCGACAACAAGGTGCGCCGCGACAAGCGCGCCAATGCGCTGTTGCTTGCCCTGCTGACCAGCCGCGACAATCCCGAGCTGGCCCTGCGCTGGATGAACGAGGCGAGCGTGTTCGGGCGCATCATGCCGGAATTCGGCCGCGTCGTGGCGCAGATGCAGTTCGACATGTACCACCACTATACCGTCGACGAGCACACGATCCGCGCCATCGGGGCGCTGGCCCGCATCGAATCGGGCGAAAGCGCCGAGACGCATCCGACCGCGACCGACATCATCGGCAAGATCAAGCATCGCCGCGCGCTGTATGTCGCGGTGCTG
This sequence comes from Croceicoccus marinus, assembly GCF_001661675.2. Lineage (NCBI taxonomy): Bacteria > Pseudomonadati > Pseudomonadota > Alphaproteobacteria > Sphingomonadales > Erythrobacteraceae > Croceicoccus > Croceicoccus marinus. The sequence continues at coordinate 2,459,812 of NZ_CP019602.1, forward strand.
ATGCACGACATCGCCAAGGGGCGCGGCGGCGACCATTCGATCCTGGGGGCCGAGGACGCGCTGAAGGTCGGTCCGCGGCTGGGGCTGGACGAGACCGAGACCGAGCTGGTCTCGTGGCTGGTCAGGCAGCATCTGCTGATGAGCGCGACCGCGTTCAAGCGCGACCTTGCCGATCCCAAGACAATCGCCGATTTCGTGGCCGAGGTGCAATCGCTCGAACGGCTGCGGCAATTGATGGTGCTGACGGTGGTCGACATCGGGGCGGTCGGTCCGGGCGTATGGAACAGCTGGAAAAGCCAGCTTCTGACAGACCTGTTCCACGCCGCCGAGGAACGCATCCGGCTGGGCCACAAGAGCGTGGGCCGCGAAAAAGGCGTCGAGATCAAGAAGGCTCAGGTCGCCGACCTGCTGGAGGGCGACAAGGGGCTGATCGACAGCGCGGGCAAGGCGATGCTGTCCTCCTACTGGATCGCCGAGGCGCCCGAGGTGATCGTGCCCAACCTGCGCCAGATCGACAGGATGGAAGGGCAGCGCAAGCTGTCGATCGAATGCCATTATTCCGAGAATCGCGGCGCGACGCTGGTCACCGTGATCGTGGGCGACCATCCCGGCCTGTTCAGCCGCATCGCGGGCGGCATCCATCTGGCGGGCGGAAACATCATCGACGCGCGCTTCCACACCAGCCGCAACGGCGTGGCGGTCGACAACCTGCTGGTGCAGGACCCGCTGGGCCGCCCGTTCCACGAACAGCACCAGATCGACCGGCTGAAGCAGGCGATCGAGGATTCGCTGGCGCACCGGAACGAGCTGGTTCCCGAGCTGGCGGCCCGCCCGCTGTCGCGCCTGCGCGCCCATGCGTTCGAGGTGAAGCCCCGGATCGAGTTCGACAATGACGCGTCGAACCGCTTCACCGTGATCGAGGTCAGCGCCCGCGACCGCCCCGCCCTGCTCAACCGCCTGGCGCGCGCCTTGTTCGAGGAGCGGCTGATGATACAATCGGCGCATGTGACGAATTATGGCGAACGCGCCGCCGATACGTTCTATGTGACCGATCTGCTTGGCGACAAGATCGTCTCGGAAAGCCGGATGAAGGCGATCGAGGCGAAATTGCTGGACGCGGTGCGCGCGACCGAGGAAGCTGCGGCCTGAATTCGGCGTCGACTGAACGGAGCGCCGGCCGAACGGGGCGCCGATCGAACGGGGCGCCGTGGACGAAATCAGATGGCGGCGGGGCACAAAGCCGCGCCGTGTGAGTTAATTCTCGGTTTAGATGGCCCTGCTACCGCATCAGGCGCTCCGCAATGGCGGGCGATTGCGGGGCGGGAACGGCCCCTGCCGGGTCGTATCAGGTGAGGTGGAATGGTAATTACGGGTCTGGCGGCAGCGATCGCCATGGGCGGCGCTGGCGTATCTGACGATGCGGGCTTTGCACGCAGATTGCACGAAGGCGGAACGTCCCGCGCGGCCGTGGCGATGGCAACTCCATTGCCCGCCGAACTGGTGCAGGCGCTGGAGCGCAAGCGCTTCGACATGCAGCCGCGGCTGGCGCTGGTGCAGGACATTCCCGATCCCGGCCCCGCGCCGGTGCCGGGCCAGCCCGAAACCCCGCCCGCGACGACGGAAGACCAGGACGTGCCTCCTCCCGCCGATGGCGGCGAGATCATCGTGCAGGGCGAAGTCGGCGCGCCAAGGGGCGATCCCGCCGAACGTGTCAATGCGCTCAGCTATGAGGTAGTCGACGCCGTCGACGAGGCGGTCGTCGAACCCATTGCCACGGCCTATGGCAGCTCGATCCCCGAACCGATCCGCGACGGGGTGGACAATTTCCTGTCCAACCTGGGCGAACCGGTCAGCGCGCTGCACTATCTTCTCCAGCTGAAGCCCGGCAGGGCACTGCAGACGCTGGGACGCTTTGCGATCAACACCACGATCGGCATCGGCGGCTTGTTCGACGTCGCGGCGAAGGAGCCGTTCTATCTGGAGCACCAGCCCAACGGCCTTGCCAATACGCTGGGCTATTACGGCGTGGGTCCCGGACCTTACCTGTATCTGCCGCTGATCGGGTCGACCACGGTGCGCGATCTGATCGGGCGCACGGTCGACCTGGCCGTTCTGCCGACGGTGATCGGAAAGCCGCTCAACAGCCCCTATTATGTCATCCCGGCGGGCACGCTCAATTCGCTGAACGACCGCATCGACAAGGACGCGCAGATCGCCTCGGTGCGCGAAAAATGCGGCGATCCCTATGCGGCCGAACGCGACCTGTATCTTATCCAGCGCGAGGCGGAAATCGAGGCGCTGAAGGGCAATGCCAACCCCGACCTGGGCGAAATCGGCGAGCGGCTGCAGTTCAATTGCGACATCGAGATCAGCGATACGCCCAGCGGCGTGACCCAGCAGACCGACTTTGTGCGTGAAAGCACCACGCTGATCGACGGCTCGTCCGGTTCGAAGGCCGCTGCCGAGGGTGAGTTCGATGCCGCGTCCGAACCGCAGCAGTCCGCACCCGATGCCGCGCCGGTGGATCCCCAGCCCTCCTACGAACCTGCGCCCTCCTACGAACCTGCGCCTGCCGCCGAGCCGGCGCCGCAGCCCGCGCCTGCACCGCAGCCGGTTTTGCAGTCGCGCCCGGTGGTGCAGCCCCTGCCCTCCGACGCCTAGTTTCCCGAATTAAGTCCGCGTCAGGCGGCGGGCCGCGATCCGGCGGCCCGCAGCCTTTGCGCTGCGCGGTCACGCCCTATCAGCGGCAGCAGGGCGTTCATGTCCGGCCCGTGATCGATGCCGGTCAGCGCCAGCCGCAGCGGCAGGAACAGCGCCTTGCCCTTGCGGCCGGTCGCCTGTTTCAGCGCTTCGGTCAGCGCCTTCCACGTGCCGCTCTCGTCGCTCCAGTCCATAGCCTCGGCCGCGTCGGCTGACGCGCCGACGAATGCGGCATCCTCATCCGACAGTTCGGGGCATTCGACCGGACCGGTCACGACCTGCCACCATTCGCGCGCATCGCTCACCCGCTCCAGGTTCGGGCGGATCGTCAGCCACGCCTTCTCATCCATGCCTTCGGGCAGGCGGGGCGCGGCGTCGGCATGGTCCATCGCATGCACCAGCTGCGCGTTGAGCCGCAGCAATTCCGCCTCGTCGAAGCGGGCGGGCGCGCGGCCGAAGGTGGACAGGTCAAAGCCGTCGGTCAGCGCCGTCATGTCTTGCTTCGCTTCCACCGGCTGCGAAGTGCCGATCCGAGCCAGCAGCGAATTGATCGCCATCGGCTCAAGCCCCTGCTCGCGGAAATCGGCCACGCCCGTGGAACCGAGACGCTTCGACAGTTTCCCTTCCCCGCCGACCAGCAGCGCCTCATGCGCGAAGCGCGGGGGCGGCGCATTAAGTGCGGTAAACATCTGTATTTGCACGGCAGTATTGGACACGTGATCCTCGCCGCGCAGAACGTCGGTGATGCCCATGTCGATATCGTCGATGCAGCTGGGCAGCATGTAGAGCCACGACCCGTCGGCGCGCCGCACAACCGGATCGGACATGGCCGATGCGTCGAAATGCTGCGGCCCGCGTATGCCGTCATCCCAGGCTATCGCCTCGCCGTGGTCCAGCCGGAAGCGCCAATGCGGCGCCTTGCCCTCTGCAGCAAAATGCGCGTGATCCTGGTCGGTCAGGTCCAGCGCGGCGCGGTCGTAGATCGGCGGCAGCTTGCGCCCCAGCAGGATCTTGCGCTTCAGATCCAGTTCCTGCGCCGTCTCATAGGCACGATAGACGCGACCCGCAGCCCTCAGCCGTTCGAACGCCTGCTCGTACAGCGCCAGCCTTGCCGATTGCCGCTCCTCGCCGTCCGGGGTCAGGCCAAGCCAGTCCAGATCGGCGCGGATCGCCTCGACAAAGTCCTCCCGCGACCGTTCGGCATCGGTGTCGTCGATGCGCAGCATGAAACGCCCGCCCGCCTTGCGCGCCAGCAGCGCATTATGCAGCGCGGTGCGGATATTGCCGACGTGAAGCTGCCCGGTGGGCGACGGAGCGAAGCGGGTGACGATCATGCGCTGCCCTATAGGCGCTTTCGCGGGCGATGAAACCGCCTCTACTGCGAGAAAAGCGTCACCGAACGGCCACCGCCCGACAGTTCGATGCCGTTCTGCGGCGTGCGCACGGCCGTATCGGCGGCATCCAGTGCCTGCATCGCCCGGTCGACGGCAGGCGGCACGCCGATCGTGCACAGCGCCGGCGGAGGGCGCGGCAGACCCTTCTGCGCCTCGGGCGGCGGGGGCGGTTCCAGCGTGATGCGGTCCCCCTCGATACGGTAGAGACGTACCAGCCCGGCGCATTGCGGCTCCCACCAGATCCTCTGGTCGGTGGCGGACAGGGCGATGCCGTAACTCTCGTCAAGCGGCTCGCCGTCGATCCCGGCCACGCGCCATTCGCCGGCCAGAGTGTCGACCGGCCCCGTTTCCACAACGGGCGCGGGGTCGGCAACGGGCGCAGGCGAGTCGGGCGCGGGCGAGTCGGGCCCGGCGACATCCTGCCGCCCGGCCGCATCGCGCGGTTCCGGCGCGTCGCCGCCGCATGCCGCCAGCGCAAGCGCCAGCAAGAGAGCAAGCCGCCGCATCAGCCCGACCGGAAACTGTGGGTGATGGGATAGCGCCGGTCGCGCCCGAAATTGCGCGCTCCCAGCTTCACGCCGGGCGCGGCCTGCCGCCGCTTGTATTCGGCCAGGTGCAGCAGCCGTTCGATGCGCTGGACCACCTCCCGATCGAACCCTTCCACGACAAGCTGGTCCACGCTCTTCTCGTGCTCCACCAGCCCGTGCAATATGCCGTCGAGCAGATCGTAGTCGGGCAGCGAATCGGAATCCTTCTGGTCGGGCCGCAACTCCGCGCTGGGCGGCTTGGCGATGATATTGGCCGGGATCACCTCGCCCTTCGGGACCTTGCCGATCTTGGGGCGGGCGCGATTGCGCCATCTAGCCAGTTCGAACACCGTCGTTTTATAGGCGTCCTTCAGCGGATTGTACCCGCCCGCCATGTCGCCATAGATGGTCGCATAGCCGACGCTCATCTCGCTCTTGTTGCCGGTGGTGACCAGCATGTGGCCGAACTTGTTCGACAGCGCCATCAGCGTGACGCCGCGGATGCGGGACTGGATGTTCTCCTCGGTCAGGTCGACGTCGCGGTCGGCGAAATCGCCCGCCAGCATGTCGTCGAAACCGGTCACGGCGGGCTGGATCGGGATGGTCGACAGGCGGCAGCCCAGCGCCTTGGCGCAGGCCTCGGCATCGTCGAGGCTGTCCTGGCTGGTAAAGCGGCTTGGCAGCATCACGCACCACACCCGGTCCGCGCCCAGCGCATCGACCGCGACCGCGGCGCATAGCGCGCTGTCGATCCCGCCCGACAGGCCCAGCAGCACGCCCGGAAAGCCGTTGTGGTCGACATAATCGCGCAGCGCCGTGACCATCGCGCAATAGATGTCTTCCGGATGGTCGGCCAGCCGGTGCAGCGCGCCCGGCACGCAGGACCAGCCATCGCGGCCCCTCACCCAGCGGGTCGAAATTTCCACCTCTTCCCAGTCGGGCAATTGCGCGGCCAGCGTGCCGTCGCCGTTGATGACGAAGCTGGCACCGTCGAACGCCAGCTCGTCCTGTCCGCCGACGCGGTTCAGATAGGCGAGCGGAACGCCGGTATCGATCGCGCGGCGCTTGGCGACGCCGTCGATGCGCAGCACGTCCTTGTCGATCTCGTACGGGCTGCCGTTGATGCAGATGAAGATCTGCGCGCCCATGTCGGCCAGGTGGCGGCACACGTCGGGGTGCCAGATATCCTCGCAGATCGGCAGGCCCAGCATCGCGCCGCGGAACAGCACCGGGTCGGGCAGGTCGCCGGGGGTGAACAGGCGCTGCTCGTCGAACGTGCCGTAATTGGGCAGCTCGTGCTTGAAGCGCGTGGCGGTGATGCGCCCGCCGTCCAGCAGCGCGACGCCATTGTGCAGCGCCCCGTCGCGCACGAACACGCTGCCGACCAGCATGCCGGGCCCGTCCTCGTCCGTCGCACTGGCCAACCGGTCGAGTTCGGCGGCGGCGCGTTCGATCAGCGCGGGTTTCAGCACCAGATCCTCGGGCGGATAGCCGATCAGGTGCATTTCGGGAAAGACGATCAGGTCCGCGCCCGCCGCCCTGGCTCGCTGGCGTGCGGCCAGCATGGCATCGGCATTCCCGGCGAGATCGCCGACACGCTGGTTATGTTGGGCGAAAGTGATCGTGAGCGTATCGGCCATGTCCATCGTCTAGGAAGCGGGCGCGGAACCGACAACTGCAAATGCGCGCGATTTCCCCCGCCGCGATTCGCTCGGCGCTCTCGTCACGCTGCGCCTGGCCCTGTCACGCTGCGCCAGCGTTCTCGTCACGCTGCGCTCGGCCTTATTGTCACGCTGCGCTCGGCAGGTGCCGGATCGCGCTGCGCCAATGCTCGCGCTCGCCGTCGAGCGGGCGGCCATCGCTGAGTTCCTCGATATTGAAGGGGTACGAGATGTAATAGCCCTGCACCTCGGTGCAGCCCGCCTGCCGCAGCCAGTCGAGCTGTTCCTTGCGTTCCACCCCCTCGGCCACCGTGTCCATGCCCAGCGTGCCCGCCAGCGAGGTGACGGCGCGGATGATCGCCTGGCAATCCTCGCGCTGTTCGAGGTCGGCGACGAAGCATTTGTCGATCTTGATCTTGTCGAACGGAAAGCTGCGCAGATAATTGAGCGAGGAATAGCCCGTCCCGAAATCGTCGAGCGAGATCCGCACACCCAGTTCGCGCAGCTTGTGCAGCAACGCGACATTGGCCTCGGATTCCTGCATCAGCACGTTTTCGGTGATCTCCAGCTCGATCCGGCCGGGATCGATGCCCGTATGCGCGATCGCGGTGACCAGCTGCGACATCAGCCGCGGGCTGCGCAGCTGGATGGGCGACAGGTTGATCGCCACGCGCAGCCCCTCGCGCCAGGTGGCGGCCTGCATGATCGCGTTGCGCAGGATCCATTCGCCCAGCGGCACGATCAGGCCGGTATCCTCGGCGATGGGGATGAACTCGCCCGGCATCACGACGCCCAGCGTCGGGTGATCCCAGCGCACCAACGCCTCGAACCCGGCGACCTCGCCGCTGTCGATCTTGACCAGCGGCTGGAAATGCAGCGCGAACTGCCCTTCCCTGATCGCGGAGCGCAGGTCGGATTCCAGCGCAGCGCGCTCGCGCTCGCGGTCCTCCATCCACGGTTCGAAGCGCGCGAAACAGCCGCGCCCGCGCGCCTTGGCGGCATAGAGCGCCAGATCCGCCTGCCGCAGCAGATCGTCAGAATTGCCGCCGGTGCCGCTGAAGAACGCGACCCCCACGCTGGTCGAGATATTGAGCTTCTGCCCCTCTATCCGGAAGGGTTCGCAAATCGCCTCGACGATGCGTTCGGCCACCGCCAGCGCTTCCTCGGTATCGCGGAACCGGGTCAGCAGCACGGCGAATTCATCCCCGCCCAGCCGCGAGACGAGGTCGTGGCCCTTGACCTTGCTGGTGATGCGGCGCGCCGCCTCGGTCAGCAGCAGGTCGCCGCAGCTGTGGCCAAGCGTGTCGTTGATCGTCTTGAAATGGTCGAGGTCGAGATAGAGCAGCGCGCACTTGTCGCTCCGCCGCTGGCGTGCGAGCTGCCCGGCCAGCGTTTCGCCGAACAGGAAGCGATTGGCCAGACCCGTCAGCCCGTCGTGATGCGCCATATAGGCGACCCGCTGTTCGGTGCGGCGCGCGGCGGTAACGTCGCGGGCGACGCCGCGGATCGTGCCGTCCTCGCGCGGGGAGGCCGACAGCATCCACCAGCGCCCGCCGATCGACTCGTCCGCCGTGTCGGCCAGCTCGATCGTCAGGTCGCGGAACGGTTCGCGGCGCAGCAGACGGTGCGAAAGATGCTCGCGCGCGGGGCCGGGCCTGAACAGGCTGACAAGTTCCTTGCCCTCGATCTCGGGCGGGGGCAGCGCGGCCGCTTCGCCGAACCGGTCGCATACGCCGACCAGGCAGCCCGCGTGGTCGACGCGCCACAGCCAGTCCGCGCTCTGCGCCTCGTAATCGTGGAGCAGCAGCTGGATCGTCTCCGCGCTTTCGTGAACCTCGAACTCGGCATGGAAGCGCGCTTCATAGACGGCGGCATCGGCGCGGAAGCAGTACAGCACCACCGCGGCATAAAGCGTCATGATCGGGATATTGACGAAATCGCTGACCGGCCCGCTGAGCGCCGTCGCCATGACGCCGCCCGCGACAAAGGCCACCGTCAGCGAGATGCCGACCCGCGGCATCGAGCGCAACGTGATGGCGGAGGTCGTGAGCATGCCGATCAGCAGGATGCACACCGTCACCCGCGCCGGGTAGTCCAGCAGCGACCCGATCAGCGACAGGCAGCCCGCCCAGCACAGCGCATCGCCATAGGCGAGCCATTCGGCCATCTGCGCCTGGCGGCTGATATAGCCGAAATCGATGGTCAGCGCGTCGATCCGCCTTGCCTGCCAGATGCGGGCCCCGCTGACGGCGCCGACGATCACCAGCCAGGCGGCGGACAACATGTGCCAGGCCGCCAGCGCGCCGCGCGGAGCCAGGTTCCACACGATCATCGCCGATAGCGCGCTAAGCATCACCGCAACGGGCGCGCGGCGGGCGTAATCGGCCAGCCGCCGGGCCAGCAGCAATTCGTCGCGGCTTAGAACCGCCGCCTGCCTTGTGCGCATTGCCCCCGCCTTCCGCCCCGAATTCGTCAACCCGGTGGCTAGAGGACAGAAGTTAATATCCGCGTAAAACAGTACCCTGTACTTTTATTCTTTCGTCCGAACCCGGCGGGCAAGGAAAAGCCCCGGCAAAAGCGCAGCCGTGGGCCGCGCCTTCACCGGGGCTGATCCTGTCGCCAGGGCAGGCCCGCCGGTCGTTCAGCGATCAGGCGTTGTCGTCGCCGTCCTGATCGGTCTCGACCGTCTGGTCTGCACCGGTCTCCTCGACTGCCGCTGCGTCGCCGTCGGCGGCTTCGGGGTTCAGGTAATCGCCCGCATCCGCGTCGGTGCCGCGGGTCTCACCCTCGACCGCCGCCAGCGGATCGTCGCCGATCGCCGCTTCCGGACCCTGGGCCAGCTCGGCCTCGTGCTCGGCTGCGGCGGTGTCTGCCGCGATCAGCGCTTCCTGCATCTTGCGATACTGGGCGCGCAGGGCTGCATCGCGGCTGTTGGCCGTGACGCGGACCCGGTTCATGCCCGCGCCGGTACCGGCGGGGATGAGGCGGCCCACGATCACGTTTTCCTTCAGACCGATCAGCGAGTCCTTCTTTCCTTCGACCGCCGCCTGCGTCAGCACGCGGGTGGTTTCCTGGAACGAAGCGGCCGAGATGAAGCTGCGGGTTTGCAGCGACGCCTTGGTGATGCCCAGCAGGACCGGCTTGCCTTCGGCCGGTTCCTTGCCCTTGCCCAGCTTGGAGTTGTACTCGAGCATTTCCTCCAGATCGACCTGCTCGCCCGGCAGCAGCGTGGTGTCGCCGCCGTTCGTGATCTCGACCTTCTGCAGCATCTGGCGAACGATCGTCTCGATGTGCTTGTCGTTGATCTTCACGCCCTGCAAGCGATAGACTTCCTGGATCTCGTTCACGAGATACTCGGCCAGCGCCTCGATCCCCAGAACTTCCAGAATGTCATGCGGATCGGGCGAGCCGCTGATCAGATTGTCGCCCTTCTTGACGAAGTCGCCTTCCTGGACGTCGATCACCTTGGACTTGGGGATCAGGTACTCGACCGGTTCGCCCTCTTCCGGGATGATCGCGATCTTGCGCTTTGCCTTGTAGTCGCGGACGAACTCGATCCGGCCCGAGACCTTGGCGATGACCGCATTGTCCTTGGGCTTGCGCGCCTCGAACAGCTCGGCAACGCGCGGCAGACCGCCGGTGATGTCGCGGGTCTTGGCGGCTTCACGGCTGGCACGGGCCAGAATGTCGCCGGCCTGCACTTCCGCACCATCCTCGACCGACAGCGACGTGCCCGGGGCAAGCATGTAGCGCGCCGCCTCGGTCTCGTCGCTCGCCTGGCCCAGCAGGGTGATCCGCGGACGCAGATCTTCCTTCTTGGACCGGCCCGCGGCGCGATATTCGGTCACGACGCGCTGGGCGATGCCCGTCGCTTCGTCGACCTGCTCGGTCATGGTCTTGCCGTCGATGATGTCCTGGTACTTCACGACACCCGACTGCTCGGTGATGATCGGCAGCGTGAACGGATCCCATTCGGCCATCCGGTCGCCCTGCTTCACCTGGGCCCCGTCGTCGAACAGGATGACGGTACCGTAAGGCACGCGGTGCATTTCGCGCTCGCGCCCTTCGGCGTCGATCACCAGGATCTCGCCGCTGCGGGCCATCGACAGGCGCCGGCCGCGCTTGTCGGTGATGGTCGGCATGTCGCGATAGACAAGCTTGCCGTCCGACACCGCTTCCAGATGCGAGGTTTCGTTGAGCTGCGCCGCGCCGCCGATGTGGAACGTCCGCATCGTCAGCTGGGTGCCGGGCTCGCCGATCGACTGCGCGGCGATCACGCCGACAGCCTCGCCGATGTTGACCGGCGTACCGCGCGCCAGGTCACGGCCATAGCATTTGCCGCACACGCCCTGCTGCGCTTCGCAGACCAGCGGAGAGCGGATCTTGGCGACCTGCGCCTCGGCTTCCTCGATCGTCTTGATCGCTGCCTCGTCCAGCAGCTGGCCCTTGCTGGCCAGCACTTCGCCGGTCTTGGCGTGGACGATGTCCTCGGCCAGGGTACGGCCCAGGATACGCTCGCCCAGCGAGGCGATGGTCGAACCGCCCTGGATGATCGCGCGCATTTCCAGCGCCTTCTCGGTCCCGCAATCCTCTTCCACGATCACGCAGTCCTGCGAGACGTCGACCAGTCGGCGGGTCAGGTAACCCGAGTTCGCGGTCTTGAGCGCGGTGTCCGCGAGGCCCTTGCGGGCGCCGTGGGTGGAGTTGAAGTATTCAAGGACGGTCAGGCCTTCCTTGAAGTTCGAGATGATCGGCGTCTCGATGATCTCGCCCGAAGGCTTGGCCATCAGGCCGCGCATGCCGGCCAGCTGCTTCATCTGCGCCGGGCTGCCACGCGCACCGGAGTGCGACATCATGTAGATCGAGTTGATCGGCTTGAGACGGCCGGTGTCCTCGTCCTTGGGCTGGGCCTTGATCTCGTCCATCATGGCGGCTGCGACCTGGTCGCCGCAACGGCTCCACGCGTCGATCGCCTTGTTGTACTTTTCCTGCCAGGTGATCAGGCCGTCCTGGTACTGCTGCTCGTATTCCGCGACCTGGTTCTTGGTCTCCTCGACCAGCGGTTCCTTGGCGTCGGGGATGATCATGTCGTCCTTGCCGAACGAGATGCCCGCACGGCACGCGTGGCGGAAGCCCAGCACCATGATGGCGTCGGCGAACAGCACCGTGTCCTTCTGGCCGGTGTGGCGATAGACCTGGTCGATGACGTCGCCGATGTCCTTCTTGGTCAGCAGGCGGTTGACGACCTCGAACGGAACCTTGTGGTTCTTGGGCAGGCATTCGCCGATCAGCATGCGGCCCGGAGTAGTCTCCACGCGCTTGAGATAGGTCTTGCCGGCCTCGTCCGACTGCGGAACGCGGGTCACGATCTTCGAGTGAAGCGTCACCGCACCCACTTCGAGAGCCTGGTGCACCTCGGCCATGTCGCCCAGCATGCTGCCTTCGCCCGGCTCACCCTCGAGGTCCATCGAGAGGTAATACAGGCCCAGCACCATGTCCTGCGAAGGCACGATGATCGGCTTGCCGTTGGCGGGCGACAGGATGTTGTTGGTCGACATCATCAGCACGCGCGCTTCCAGCTGGGCTTCCAGCGAAAGCGGCACGTGGACAGCCATCTGGTCGCCGTCGAAGTCGGCGTTGAAGGCCGAGCAGACGAGCGGGTGCAGCTGGATCGCCTTGCCTTCGATCAGCACGGGCTCGAACGCCTGGATGCCAAGACGGTGCAGCGTCGGCGCGCGGTTCAGCAGAACCGGGTGCTCGCGGATCACCTCGTCCAGGATGTCCCAGACTTCCTTGCGCTCCTTCTCGACCCACTTCTTCGCCTGCTTGAGGGTCATGGACAGACCCTTGGCGTCGAGGCGGGCGTAGATGAACGGCTTGAACAGTTCGAGCGCCATCTTCTTGGGCAGGCCGCACTGATGCAGCTTCAATTCCGGCCCGGTCACGATGACCGAACGGCCCGAATAGTCGACGCGCTTGCCCAGCAGGTTCTGGCGGAAGCGGCCCTGCTTGCCCTTCAGCATGTCGGACAGCGACTTCAGCGGACGCTTGTTTGCACCCGTGATGACGCGGCCGCGGCGGCCGTTGTCGAACAATGCGTCGACGGCTTCCTGCAGCATGCGCTTTTCGTTGCGAACGATGATGTCCGGCGCGCGCAGCTCCATCAGGCGCTTGAGGCGATTGTTGCGGTTGATCACGCGGCGATACAGATCGTTGAGGTCCGAGGTCGCGAAGCGGCCACCGTCGAGCGGCACCAGCGGGCGCAGTTCGGGCGGGATGACCGGCACGACTTCAAGGATCATCCACTCGGGACGGTTGCCCGAATCGATGAAGCTCTCGACGACCTTCAGACGCTTGATGATCTTCTTGGGCTTGAGCGCCGACTTCGTGGTCGCGAGTTCCTCCATGAGGTCGTCGCGCTCCTGCTCGAGGTCGAGGTCCATGAGCATGGTCTTGACCGCCTCGGCACCGATCGCGGCGCTGAAGGCGTCCTCGCCATATTCGTCCTGCGCGTCGAGAAGCTCGTCCTCGGTCAGCAGCTGGAACTTCTCGAGCGGGGTGAGGCCCGGCTCGGTCACGATATAGCTCTCGAAATACAGCACGCGCTCAAGCTGCTTGAGCTGCATGTCGAGCAGCAGGCCGATGCGCGAAGGCAGCGACTTCAGGAACCAGATATGCGCGACGGGCGCGGCCAGCTCGATGTGGCCCATGCGTTCGCGGCGCACCTTGGTCACGGTGACCTCGACGCCGCACTTCTCGCAGACGACGCCCTTGTACTTCATGCGCTTGTACTTGCCGCACAGGCACTCATAGTCCTTCACGGGGCCGAAGATGCGCGCGCAGAACAGACCGTCACGCTCGGGCTTGAACGTGCGGTAGTTGATGGTCTCGGGCTTCTTGATCTCGCCGAAGGACCAGCTGCGGATACGCTCCGGGCTCGCCAGGCCGATCTGGATCTGGTCGAAGGTCTCGGGCTTGGCAGCCGGGTTCGCGAATTTCGTCAGTTCGTTCATTTTTCAAATCCCTATGAGGGGAAAACTTCTGGTGGCGGGTAGACGGGCCGCCCGGGGGAGCGGCCCTGTCCCTTTATTCCGCCGCCTGGGTCAGGGCCGGACCGTCCTCGTCGCTGTCGTCGGTCAGCGAGGACAACTCGACGTTCAGACCCAGCGAGCGCATTTCCTTGACGAGCACGTTGAAGCTCTCGGGAATGCCGGCCTCGAAGGTGTCGTCGCCCTTGACGATCGCTTCATAGACCTTGGTGCGGCCGACCACGTCGTCGGACTTCACCGTCAGCATTTCCTGCAAGGTGTACGCCGCGCCATAGGCCTGCAGCGCCCAGACCTCCATCTCGCCGAAGCGCTGGCCGCCGAACTGCGCCTTGCCGCCCAGCGGCTGCTGGGTGACGAGCGAGTAGGGGCCGATCGAACGCGCGTGGATCTTGTCGTCGACCAGGTGGTGCAGCTTCAGCATGTAGATGTAGCCCACGGTCACCTTGCGGTCGAACGCGTCGCCGGTACGCCCGTCGAACAGCGTTACCTGGCCCGATCCGGGCAGGCCCGCCTTCTCGAGCATCGCGGTCACGTCGCTCTCGCGCGCGCCATCGAACACCGGGGTGCCCATCGGGACGCCGTTCTTCAGATAGCCCGCCAGTTCGACGATCTCGGCCGGTGAACGGCCTTCGATGTCCTCGTGGTAGTTCTCGCCGTAGACGTCCTTCAGCTTCTCGACCACGGCCGTCGGCGGAGCCGCCGCTTCCGGATCGGGATTGTCCTCGCGCCACTGCTCCAGCGCCGCGGTGACCTGCTGGCCCAGACCGCGCGCAGCCATGCCAAGGTGGGTCTCGAAGATCTGACCGACGTTCATGCGCGAAGGCACGCCCAGCGGGTTCAGCACCAGGTCGACGGGGGTGCCGTCTTCCAGGAAGGGCATGTCCTCGGCAGGCAGGATGCGCGAAATCACACCCTTGTTGCCGTGGCGGCCGGCCATCTTGTCGCCCGGCTGCAGCTTGCGCTTCACCGCGACGAAGACCTTGACCATCTTCAGCACGCCCGGAGCCAGCTCGTCGCCGCGCTCCAGCTTTTCCTTGCGGTCCTCGAACTTGGCGTTGATGGCCTTGACGCTCTCGTCGTACTGGCTCTTCACCGCTTCAAGCTGCTGCTGGCGATTGTCGTCGGCCACCGCGAACTTGAACCATTCGAAACGCTCGAGCTCGTCGAGCATCTCGTCGGTGATCTCCACACCCTTCTTGATGCCCTTGGGCGCTGCCGAAGCCGTCTGGCCGACCAGCATGTCGCGGAGGCGATTATAGGTCGCGCGGTTGAGGATCGCACGCTCGTCCTCGCGGTCCTTGGCGAGGCGTTCAATTTCCTCGTTCTGGATCGCGCGGGTACGGTCGTCCACCTCGATGCCGTGGCGGTTGAACACGCGCACGTCGACGATGGTGCCCGACACGCCCGGCGGCAGGCGAAGCGAGGTGTCGCGCACGTCGCTGGCCTTTTCGCCGAAGATGGCGCGCAGCAGCTTTTCCTCGGGCGTCATCGGGCTTTCACCCTTGGGCGTGATCTTGCCGACAAGGATGTCGCCCGGATGCACTTCGGCGCCGATATAGACGATGCCCGCCTCGTCGAGGTTGCGAAGCGCTTCCTCGCCGACGTTCGGGATGTCGCGGGTGATGTCCTCGGGACCCAGCTTGGTGTCGCGGGCCATCACCTCGAACTCGTCGATGTGGATCGAGGTGAACACGTCGTCCTTCACGATGCGTTCGCTGATCAGGATCGAGTCCTCGTAGTTGTAGCCGTTCCACGGCATGAACGCGACGAGGCTGTTGCGGCCCAGCGCCAGCTCACCCAGGTCGGTCGAGGGACCGTCGGCGATGATGTCGCCGGTCTCGATGACCTCGCCCACCTTCACCAGCGGGCGCTGGTTGATGCAGGTGCTCTGGTTCGAACGCTCGAACTTCTGCAGGCGGTAGATGTCGACGCCCGACTGGCCGGCCTCGACGTCGCCCTGCGCGCGGATCACGATACGGGTCGCGTCGACCTGGTCGACGATACCGCCGCGCTTGGCGCTGATCGCGGCGCCCGAATCGCGGGCCACGGTCTCTTCCATGCCGGTGCCGACGAAAGGCGCTTCGGCCTTCACCAGCGGCACGGCCTGGCGCTGCATGTTCGATCCCATCAGCGCGCGGTTGGCGTCATCGTTCTCGAGGAACGGGATCAGCGATGCCGCGACCGACACGAGCTGCTTGGGCGACACGTCCATCAGCGTGACCTGCTCGGACGGGCTCATCACGAACTCGCCGTTCTGGCGGGCCGAGACGAGATCCTCGACGAACTGGCCGTCGCCGTCGATCTCGGCCGAAGCCTGCGCGACGGTGTTCTTCTGCTCTTCCATCGCCGACAGGTACTGGACGTCGCCGGTCACCTTGCCGTCGATCACCTTGCGGTACGGCGTCTCGATGAAGCCGTACTTGTTGACGCGCGCAAAGGTCGACAGCGAGTTGATCAGGCCGATGTTCGGGCCTTCGGGCGTTTCGATCGGGCAGATGCGGCCATAGTGGGTCGGGTGGACGTCGCGGACTTCGAAGCCTGCACGTTCACGCGTCAGACCGCCGGGTCCGAGCGCCGACACGCGGCGCTTGTGCGTCACTTCGGACAGCGGGTTGGTCTGGTCCATGAACTGCGACAGCTGCGAGGAACCGAAGAACTCGCGCACCGCCGCCACGGCGGGCTTCGCGTTGATCAGGTCGTTCGGCATCACGGTCGACACGTCGACGCTGCTCATCCGCTCCTTCACCGCGCGTTCCATGCGCAGCAGGCCGACGCGGTACTGGTTCTCCAGCAGCTCGCCCACCGAACGCACGCGGCGGTTGGCCAAATTGTCGATGTCGTCGACTTCGCCCTTGCCGTCCTTCAGGTCGACCAGCTCCTTGACGACGGCAAGGATATCCTCGCGCCGCAGGGTGGTGATCGTGTCCTCGGCGTCGAGGCCGAGGCGCATGTTCAGCTTGACGCGGCCCACGGCCGAAAGGTCATAGCGCTCGCCGTCGAAGAACAGGCCTTCGAACAGGGCTTCGGCAGTTTCCTTCGTCGGCGGCTCGCCGGGGCGCATCACCTTGTAGATGGCTTCCAGGCCCATCTCGCGGTTCTCGGCCTTGTCGGCCTGCATGGTGTTGCGGATCCACGGACCGGTGTTGACGTGGTCGACGTCCAGCAATTCCAGGCGGTCGACGCCGGCATTGTCCAGCGCTTCCAGATTCTCGGGCGAAACTTCGTCGCCCGCCTCGATCCAGATGCGGCCGGTCGATTCGTCGATCATGTCCTTGGCGGCATAGCGGCCGAAGATTTCCTCGGTCGGGATCAGCAGGTCGGTCAGGCCGTCCTTCTGCGCCTTGTTGGCGGCGCGCGGGCTGATCTTGGTGCCGGCGGGGAACACGACCTCGCCCGAGCTCGCATCGACGATGTCGAACGCGGGCTTCTGGCCGCGCCATGCCTCGGGCGTGAACGGGATCTTCCAGCCGTTCTCGGCACGCTGCCACACGACCATGTTGTAGAAATGCTCGAGGATTTCCTCGGAATCGAGGCCGAGCCCATAGAGCAGCGCCGTGACCGGCAGCTTGCGCTTGCGGTCGATGCGGACGTTGACGATGTCCTTGGCGTCGAATTCGAAGTCCAGCCACGAGCCGCGATACGGAATCACGCGCGCGGCGAACAGATACTTGCCGCTGGAGTGCGTCTTGCCGCGGTCATGGTCGAACAATACGCCCGGCGAACGGTGCATCTGCGACACGATCACGCGTTCGGTGCCGTTGACGATGAACGTGCCGTTCCCGGTCATGAGCGGCATGTCGCCCATGTACACGTCCTGCTCCTTGATATCGAGCACGGAGCGGGCTTCGGTGTCGGGATCGATCTCAAACACGATCAGGCGCAGCGTCACCTTCATCGGAGCCGCATAGGTGATGCCGCGCTGGCGGCATTCGGTCGTGTCGTACTTGGGCTCTTCCAGCTCGTAGTGGACGAAGTCCAGCTCGCTGGTGCCGGCGAAGTCGCGGATCGGGAACACCGAACGCAGCGTTTTTTCCAGGCCCGAGACATAGCCGGTCGCCGGATCGGAACGCAGGAACTGCTCGTAGCTTTCGCGCTGCACCTCGATCAAATTGGGCATCTGCACGACTTCGTGGATGTCGCCGAAGATCTTGCGGATGCGCTTCTTCTTGGTGCCGATCCCGCGGGCGTTTTCGCTGCGGGGTGCGGTGTCGTCGAGCTGGGTTGCCATAAGAGAGGGAGCCTCTTTCGCCGTTAGAATTCGTCTCGGGTCCGGGCGGGTGCGCGCCGAATCGCCAATGCGATTCGCCGCGGCATGACCGTCCATGAATTTCGTGCACGAGGATATGTGTCGCAAACGACGAAAGGCCGCCTGGCGCACGATGTCCCGCCCCAATCGGCGAGTCGTGGCCTGCAGCCGCCGCGTCGTTTGCTGATGCCCCGCTTCCTTCCCGGGTGACCTTACGCGCAAAGGTCGCCTTGCTCGAAGCTGTCGGACGAACCGGCATATAGGAGCCCGCCCCCGCCCTGTCAAAGGGTGCGCAAAAAGGGGGTCCGGGAAAAGTGGGTCAGCGAGAACGGGGTCAGCGAGAAGGCGATTCGCCCCGCGGCGCCCGCGACGATCCCAAGGCCAGCGCGCGGCGCCGACGGCTTTTCGCAAAACAATCAGCGCCTTATCGTTTTTCGATATTTATCGATTGACGATATGCGGCAGCGCATTTATTGAATAGCGATATAGACCATATCGGAGAACGTGAAATGACCCGCTACACCACCCAAGGTTTCGCCGCCCTCGCCGCCCTGCTGCTTGCCGCTGGGCTATGGGCGCCCACCGTCGCCCCCGTCACCGGCAGCACCGCCGTCGCGGCAGCCGTCATGACCGCCCCGGTCGTGGCCTGATCCGGACGACGAACCGCACACATCATAGGGAGCAACCCGCCATGTCGCTTCGAAAAGCCGACCCGCTGCTCGCGATCGCGCGCATCGTCCTGATCGTCATGCAGGCGCTTGCCGCCTTGGGCGCGATCGCCTGCGCCATCGCGGTGCCCGCAATCTTCATCTTCCGCTCGCAGGTCGAGACGGAACTTAGAAGCGAGGGCATCCCGCTCGATGCGTTCACCGCGCTCGCCTCGCTGCTGGCGCTGGCCGCCATCGCGGCAGCACTGGTCTTCCTGGTCGCGCGGCTGCTGTGGCGAATGGTGGGCACCGTGCGCGACGGCGATCCGTTCGTGCCCGAAAACGCCACCCGCCTCAGCCGCATGGCGTGGATCACGCTGGCAATCCAGCTGATCGGCATCCCGATGGCCGCCGTGGCCGTCTGGCTGAACGAGATCACCCAGGACGCCCATGCCGAGAATGTCGGCGACGGCATCTCGGTCAGCGCGATCCTGCTCGTGCTGATCCTCTTCATCCTCGCCCGCGTGTTCCGCAAGGGGACCGAGATGCGCGAAGAGCTGGAAGGAACCGTCTGATGCCCCCCAAATCCGACAAGGCCAAGTCCGAGAACAGCGAGGAAGGGACCCGCATCGTGGTGAAACTCGACGACCTGCTCTACCAGCGGCGCATGACCCTGACCGAACTGGCCGAGCGGGTGGGGCTGACGCTTGCCAATCTGTCGATCCTCAAGACCGGCAAGGCCAAGGCGATCCGCTTCTCCACGCTCGAGGCGATCTGCCGCGAACTGGACTGCCAGCCGGGCGACCTGCTGGGGTACGAGACACGCTAGAATGTCACCTTTCGGTTGACTCCTGCGCGCCACAAGGTACAGGCCCGCCACTGACCGGTGGGCTCTGGCCTGCCTGTCATCCGTCCGAGACAGTTGGTGACCGGAATTTGCCGGTCTTAATTGCCAGCCTAGACGGGGAAACGAGATTTACGCGGTCAGCCCCGCCATCAACGGGGCATCGGCCGCCAATCGCGCCATTTCGGCGCACTCCTTCCCTGATCGACGGACTCGACCGCGCTTGCCGCCGCAAGGGGGCTTGTGCGGACACAATGAGCCGATCGCCTGCCCGCAAAGCGGGCGGTCATACGTGAAGGAGTAAGCATGGATCGTTCGCAGAAAGCCGAAGCGGTCGCACAGCTGAACGCCGTCTTCCAAGAGGTGGGCGTGGTGGTCGTCACCCGCAACCTCGGCCTTTCGGTCGCCCAGTCGACCGACCTCAGGCAGAAGATGCGTGACGCCGGTGCGTCCTACAAGGTCGCGAAGAACCGTCTTGCCGTGCGGGCCCTCGCCGAGACTCCCTATTCGGGTCTCGAAGAGTACCTCACCGGCCCCACCGCGATCGCGACTTCGGTCGATCCGGTGGCCGCCGCGAAGGTTGCCATCGATTTCGCCAAGAGCACCGACAAGCTCGAAATCGTGGGTGGTTCCATGGGTGGCCAGCTGCTCGACGCCGAAGGGGTCAAGGCGCTCGCCTCGATGCCCTCGCTCGACGAGCTGCGTGCCAAGCTGGTGGGGCTCGTCAACGCCCCGGCGACGAAGATCGCCCAGCTGTCGACGGCTCCCGCAGCCAAGCTGGCCCGCGTGTTCGGCGCCTATGCAGCCAAGGACGCTGCATAAGCCGGCCCGCAACAGGGACAAACGTTCTTTCGATCGAATTACGGGCCGCCGCATGATGGGCTGCCCGACACGAAATGGAGTGAATTGAAATGGCCGATATCCAGAAGATTGTTGAAGAGCTGTCGCAGCTGACCGTTCTCGAAGCCGCCGAACTCGCCACCGCGCTTGAAGAAGCATGGGGCGTCTCGGCTGCCGCTGCCGTTGCCGTTGCCGGCCCGGCCGCTGCCGCTGAAGGTCCGGCTGCCGAAGAGCAGACCGAATTCGACGTGATCCTCACCGGCGACGGTGGCAAGAAGATCCAGGTGATCAAGGAAGTCCGTGCGATCACCGGTCTGGGCCTCGCCGACGCGAAGGCTCTGGTCGAAGGCGCGCCCAAGCCCGTCAAGGAAGGCGTGAACAAGACGGAAGCCGAAGAGATCAAGAAGAAGATCGAGGAAGCCGGCGGTACCGTCGAACTGAAGTAAGTTCGACTCGCTGAAGCAAGAAAGAAAGGGTTTTTCGAAACCCGACTTTCACAGCCTCGAAACTCTTCGAAGCTCTCTGGGGCGGCGTCCGCAAAGACGCCGCCCCAGTTTTTTGCCTGCAAGAGATTCGAGAATACCAATGTCCACCCTGCCCCACACCGCGACGCAGACCGTCCCGCCCCCCGGCGACGCGGGAAGCGACACGCGCCCGCTGCGCACCGAATTCGCCGCGACCGCAAGGTTGGCGATCCCGCTGGCGGCGGCGAACCTGCTGCAGATGGCGGTCTATGCCATCGACGTGATCTTCGTGGCACAGCTGGGCACGCAGCAACTGGCCGCGATCACGCTGGCCACCTCGGTCTATGGCATTTCCCTGTGGTGCTCGCTGGGGCTGATCGGCGCGGTCGCGCCGATGGCCGCGACGGCGCTGGGCCGCGGGCGCCATGCGCTGCGCGAGATGCGCCGATCGTTCCGCATGGGCCTGTGGATGAGCCTGTTCGCAGGCCTTGCCGTCATGGCCGTCGCGCTGGGCGGAGAGCCGCTGATGAACGCCACCGGGCAGGACCCGGTCGTCGCGCGCATGGCGGGCGAATATCTTTCGGTACTGTCCTTTGCCGCGGTCCCGGTCGTGGCCGCCAACGTGCTGCGCATCTTCGTGTCGACGATGGACCGCGCGGTGATCGCGACGTGGATCACGGTGCTGGCGCTGCTGGTGAACACCACCGGCAACTGGATCCTGATCTTCGGCAATCTGGGAGCGCCAGCGCTGGGCCTGCGCGGCGCGGCGATCGCCAGCGTCATCACCTCGCTCGCGGTGCTGGCGGCCTATGTCGCGATCATCCAGTCCGACCGGCGGATGCGGCGGCATTATCTGTTCGGGCGGCTGTGGCGGCCCGACTGGCAGCGGCTGGGCGAGATCTGGAAGATCGGCCTGCCCATCGCGGCGATCACCTTGGCAGAGGGCGGGCTGTTCGGCGCCGCCGCGTTCCTGACGGGAGCGTTGGGCGGCCTGCAGCTGGCCGCGCATACGGTCGCGCTTCAGCTGGCGGCGCTGTGCTTCCAGGTGCCGTTCGGCATCTCGCAGGCGGCGACGATCCGCGTCGGCATCCACAATGGCGCGGGGTCGCGCGAAGGCGTCCACCGCGCAGGGATTGCGGTGCTGGCGCTGACCGGCGCGATGGCGGTGATCTTCGCCGCGCTGATGCTGGCCGCGCCCCGCCTGCTGCTGTCGATCTATATCGATACGGGCGATCCGGCCAATGCTTCGCTGCTGGCGCTGGCGATGACGTTCCTGCTGATCGCGGCGGGCTTCCAGCTGTTCGACGGCGCGCAGGCGGTGCTGGCGGGCCTGCTGCGGGGCCTTGCCGATACGCGCGTCCCCTTCGTGATGGCGGTGATCGGCTATTGGCTGTTCGGCTTCGCCGCCGCCTGGCTGCTGGGGTTCCATACGCCGCTGGCGGGCAAGGGCGTGTGGCTGGGCCTGGCGCTGGGCCTGCTGGTCACGTCGATCCTGCTGGGGTGGCGATGGCACCGGCGCGAACGTCTCGGGCTTGTCATGAAGCCCGACTAGTCATGCGGGGGCGGCCTGGAAACGGGTCGCCCCTTTTTGGTCGGGCAGGACCCGCGCATTTCGTCGGCGCGAAAAAATCCCGCGAAAAAATTGCACGCGCCGTTCTTGACGCCTGCCCCGCGCCGGACCATATCCGCGGCGCTGGCACTCTCACCCAGAGAGTGCCAAAAGCACATCCAACCCAGGCGGTACGGGGACATCTAGCAGCCTCGCCCGCCATATCAACTGGAAGAGGTCATCATCATGGCATTCCGTCCGCTGCACGACCGCGTTCTGGTCCGTCGCATCGAAGCCGAGGAAAAGACCGCCGGCGGCATCATCATCCCCGACAGCGCCAAGGAAAAGCCGAGCGAAGGCGAAATCGTCTCCGTCGGTTCGGGCGCCCGTTCGGAAAACGGCACCGTCACCCCGCTCGACGTCAAGGCCGGCGACCGCGTGCTGTTCGGCAAGTGGTCCGGCACCGAGGTCAAGGTCGACGGCGAAGACCTGCTCATCATGAAGGAAAGCGACCTGCTCGGCATCATCGCCTGAGCTTCCGGTCCTTCCTGACAATCTGAATCCCAAGAGGAGAGAAAACAATGGCTGCCAAGGACGTGAAGTTTTCGCGTGACGCACGCGAACGCATCCTGAAGGGTGTCGACACCCTCGCCAATGCCGTCAAGGTCACGCTGGGCCCCAAGGGCCGCAACGTCGTGATCGACAAGAGCTTCGGCGCACCCCGCATCACCAAGGACGGCGTCACCGTCGCCAAGGAAATCGAACTCAAGGACAAGTTCGAGAACATGGGCGCCCAGATGCTGCGCGAAGTCGCATCGAAGGCGAACGACGCCGCCGGTGACGGCACCACCACCGCCACCGTGCTGGCCCAGGCCATCGTGCGCGAAGGCATGAAGTCGGTCGCGGCCGGCATGAACCCGATGGACCTGAAGCGCGGCATCGATCTTGCCGTCACCAAGGTGGTCGAGAACCTGAAGGCGCGTTCGAAGGACGTTTCGGGCACCTCGGAAATCTCGCAGGTCGGCGTGATTTCGGCCAATGGCGACAAGGAAGTCGGCGAGAAGATCGCCGAAGCCATGGAAAAGGTCGGCAAGGAAGGCGTGATCACCGTCGAAGAGGCGAAGGGTCTCGAATTCGAGCTCGACGTCGTCGAGGGCATGCAGTTCGACCGCGGCTACCTGTCGCCCTATTTCGTGACCAATCCGGAAAAGATGACCGTCGAACTCGACGATCCCTATATCCTGATCCACGAGAAGAAGCTCTCGAACCTGCAGTCGATGCTGCCGATCCTCGAGGCCGTGGTGCAGTCGGGTCGTCCCCTGCTGATCATCGCGGAAGACATCGAGGGTGAGGCGCTCGCCACGCTCGTCGTCAACAAGCTGCGCGGCGGCCTGAAGATCGCGGCCGTCAAGGCTCCCGGCTTCGGCGATCGCCGCAAGGCGATGCTGCAGGACATCTCGATCCTCACCAATGGCGAGATGATCAGCGAAGACCTGGGCATCAAGCTCGAGAACGTGACCCTGAACATGCTGGGCCAGGCCAAGAAGGTCAGCATCGACAAGGACAACACCACGATCGTCGACGGCGCCGGCGATGCCGACGGCATCAAGGCCCGCGTCGAGCAGATCCGCGCGCAGATCGAGACCACCACCTCGGACTACGACCGTGAAAAGCTGCAGGAACGCCTGGCGAAGCTTGCCGGCGGCGTGGCCGTGATCAAGGTTGGCGGCGCTTCGGAAGTCGAGGTGAAGGAACGCAAGGACCGCGTCGACGACGCGCTGCACGCAACCCGCGCAGCCGTCGAAGAAGGCATCGTCCCCGGCGGCGGCACGGCGCTGCTGTACGCCACCAAGGCCCTCGAAGGGCTCAAGGGCGACAACGACGACCAGACCCGCGGCGTGGACATTATCCGCCAGGCCATTCTGGCCCCGGTTCGCCAGATCGCGACCAACGCCGGCTTCGACGGTGCGGTCGTCTCGGGCAATTTGCTGCGCGAAGGTGACGAAACGCAGGGCTTCAACGCTGCGACCGACGTTTACGAGAACCTCGTGGCCGCCGGCGTGATCGACCCGACCAAGGTCGTTCGCACGGCGCTGCAGGACGCGGCTTCGGTCGCCGGCCTGCTGATCACCACCGAAGCGGCGATCAGCGAGTTCCCGGAAGACAAGTCCTCCCCCGCGATGCCCGACATGGGCGGAATGGGCGGCATGGGCGGCATGGGCGGCTTCTAAGCCACCCGTCCTGACCGGACCATGGAAAGGGGCGCTCTTCGGGGCGCCCCTTTTTCATGTGCCCCCCATTTTCCGTTGCCGCACCGGCGCTTGGCGGCGGCAAATTCCAAGACGACGGGCACAAACGGCGAACTGGCTCGTTAGGCGTACAGGCACGGATTCTCGGGAGATTTCATATGCGACTGCCCCACAAGGCTCATCTTGCCATCGTCGATGGGGAGCGCTTCATGCTCATGATCAACGACGGATCGCCGGACGAGCCTTCCCTGCGCGAAGTTGCCAGCCCCGATCTCGACGGGCAGAACTACAGCGCGGGCGTGCGCCACCAGGACGAGGTGGGGCAGCGCCTCGGACGCACCGATCTTGAAGAACTGGCCCATGCGGCCGCAGCGGCCGAATGGCTGAACCGCGCGGCGCTGGACAAGATGTTCGACCGCCTCGCCATCGTCGCCGACCCCAAGTCGCTGGGCGAGATGCGGCGCCATTATCACAAGGCACTGGAAGAAGTGCTGATCGCGGAAGAAGCCAAGACCGTGGGCGGAGAGTCCCTGTCGCGGATCGAATCCAAGCTTCTGTCTGCTTGATGTGACCAGGCCCAGATCCATGCTCACTGCCCATCATCCTCCCCAGCAAGGCCCCGGCGCCCCCGCCGGCGAGGGTGACGATGGCTCCGCCATAAGGCGCCCCGCGCGGCTGGTGCTGCGCGACCGTACGCGCTCGCAGCACGACGCGACGGAGGCGGCCTTTGCCGGCTACGACTTGTCCAAGCGGCACCATTACCGCGCGTTCCTGACGGCGCACGCGATCGCGCTTCCGGGTCTTGAGATCGCGGTGACGGGCCGCGGGTGGAGGGGCTTCCAGCCCCGCCTTCCGCTGCTTGCCGACGATCTGGCCGCGCTGGGCACATGGCTGCCCACCCCGATGATCGCCAGCGATACCAGCGATGCGGGCGCATGGGGTGTCCAATATGTGCTGGAAGGTTCGAAGCTGGGCGGCAGGCTGCTGTCCAAGGGCCTGCCCGGCGATGTCCCGGCCAAATATCTGTCCCCGGCAGCAAGCATGAGCGCCGACTGGCAGGCGTTCTGCGCTGCCTTCGACGAAGCGGCGATCATGCAGGACGGCGCATGGCTTGAAGACGCCATCGACGCTGCCATCGAATCCTTCCAGTTTTTCAGACGCGCGGCCACGTGCATCGCGGAGGACCTTAGTTGAACTACCATGAGCGCGACGCGGGCGCTGTCGATCTTACCAATTGCGACCGGGAACCGATCCATATCCCGGGCGCGATCCAGCCTTTCGGATTCCTGCTGGCGCTGACGCCCGGCTGGGCGATCGAGCGTGCCGCGAATACCGAGGCCTATTTCGGCTCTCCGGCGCGCGGCCTGATCGGCAAGTCGGCGGCCGACATCTTCCAGCCCACCGCGGTTCGCCTGCTGCGCGAACGCATTGCGTCGCTGCGCGGCGACGATTCGGTCGAACGCATGTTCTCCGTCCGGCTGATCAGCGACCAGCCCCTGTTCGATGTCGCCGTCCACATGTCGGACCGGCTGATCATCCTGGAATGCGAACCCGCCAAGGGCGACGAGATCGAGGTATCCTCGATGGTGCGCGGAATGGTTGCGCGGCTGGGCGCGACCGAGCAGGTCGGCTCGATCCTGCGCGAAGGCGCGCGCCAGCTGCGCATGCTGACCGGCTTCGACCGGGTGATGGTCTATCGCTTCGACCCCGACGGCAGCGGCGAAGTCGTGGCCGAGGCGCTCGAGCCCGGCGTCGACAGCTTCCTCGGCCTGCATTTCCCGGCGACCGACATTCCGCAGCAGGCCCGCGCGCTTTACGTGCGCAATTTCTTCCGCATCATCGCCGATATCGACGATACGTCCTGTCCGATCGAACCGGTCGAGGCCATGCCCCCGCTCGACCTGTCGATGTCGCTGTTCCGCGCGGTGTCGCCGATCCATATCGAATATTTGCGCAACATGGGCGTGCGCGCCTCGCTGTCGGTGTCGATCGTAGTCGACGGCAAGTTCTGGGGCCTGTTCGCCTGTCACCATTATTCGCCCCGCCTGCCCAGCTTTGCCGAGCGCAGCGCCAGCGAGTTGTTCGGCCAGATGTTCTCGCTGCTGCTGGGCAACGCCCTGCGCGAGGAAACCGCCGCCTACGAGGATCGCGCCCGCAAGATTTCCGACCGGCTGATGGCCGCCGCCGCACAGGACGTCGACCGGCTGAACGACGCCGAATGGATCGGCGACTTGGTGCTGGAAGCGATCCCCGCCGATGGCGTGGCCGTCAGCATCGACGGCGAAAGCTCGCTATCCGCGCTGACGCCGGCAAGTGACGATTTCCACCGCATCATCGCCGAACTCAAGCAGCGCGAGATCAGCCAGGTCTTCACGACCGCGCGCATCGCCGACATCGTGCCGAATGCCGAGCGTTTCGCGCACAAGGCGGCGGGGCTGCTGGCCATTCCGATCTCGCGCCGTCCGCGCGACTATGTCGTGCTGTTCCGCGCCGAACAGCTGCGCGCCGTGCGCTGGGCCGGCGACCAGGCCAAGAATATCGAATACGGCCCCAACGGACCGCGCCTGTCCCCGCGCCACAGCTTCGAGGAATGGTCGAACCTGGTCCGCGGCGAGGCAAAGCCGTTCGAGCATCACGAGATTCGCGTGGCCGAAGCGCTGCGAACCAGCCTTCTGGAAGTCGTGCTTCGCCTGACCGAGGCGGCAAGCGAGGAACGCCGCCGCGCGGGCGAGCAGCAGAAGCTGCTGATCGCCGAACTCAACCACCGCGTGCGCAACATCCTGGCGCTGATCCGCGCACTGATCGGGCAGACCAATCGCGAATCGGTCAGCGTCATGGATTTCGTCGGCACGCTGGACAGCCGGGTGCAGTCGCTGGCCCGGGCGCACGACCAGCTGACGGCCGAACAATGGGGTCCGGGCCATCTTCAGGACCTGCTCACGACCGAGGCCTCGGCCTATCTCAGCGGCGAGGCGCAGCGTCTTGTCATCGACGGGCCGGACGTGACCATCGCGCCCAATGCCTTCACCGTGATGGCGCTGGTCTTCCACGAACTGGTCACCAATGCGGCCAAATATGGCGCGCTCAGCGATAGCGGTTCGGTCCATGTCGGCTGGACGATGGACGATGACGGCAATCTCGCGATCGACTGGGAGGAAACCGGCGGCCCCGCGGTACAGGCGCCCGAACGCCGCGGTTTCGGCACCACCATAATCCACGATTCGATCCCGCACGAGCTGGGCGGCGAGGCGCGGATCGAATATCGCACCGCGGGGCTGCGCGCCCGTTTCGTGCTGCCCGGCCGCCACGTGGCGGGCATCGGCGAAGGAAATTCCAATCGCACCGAAAACAGGGCGCAGGCCCAGGACCACGGCGCCTTGATCGCGGGCCGCCACGTGCTGCTGCTGGAAGACAGCGCGCTCATCGCTCTGGACGCCGAGGACAAGCTGCGCGAACTGGGCGCGGCGGAAGTGACGCTGGCCTCCACCAATGCGGGGGCGGCGGCGGCGCTGGACAGCGGCAAGATCCAGCTGGCCATGCTCGATTTCAACCTGGGCAAGGAAAACTCGCTGCCGACGGCGACCCGCCTGATGGAAGAAAGGATCCCCTTTGTCTTCGCGTCGGGTTATGGCGGGGACGACACGATTCCCAGCCAGTTCGACGCCATACCGGTGATCCTGAAACCCTATGCCAGCCAGCAGATCGCACAGGCCATTGCAAAGCTCGATCCCGACAATCCGCCGACCGGCGACTGACCGCGTTCTTGCCGTGCTGCTGGCCCTTGCGGCGGCGCTTCTCGCGCTGCCTGCCTGGGCCAGCGTCACCGTCCATTTCCAGAGCTTCAACGGATCGGTGCTGTTCGGGCGCTATCCGCATACGTTCGTGGTGCTGCAGGGCACGCTCGACGCGACGGGGCAGCCCATCGACGAGAATTACGGCTTCACCGCCCGGCGCGTGACCCCCGCGATCCTGTCGGGCCCGGTCGAACACGACATCATGGTGGAGGAGCCGAAATACATCGATTCCACCAATCGCCATTTCAGCGTGACCGTGCCGGACGAAGTCTATTGGCGCATTCGCGAGGAAGTGGACGCGTGGCGCGACCTGCCAGGCAGAGGCTACGACCTCGAACAGCGCAACTGTATCCATTTCGTCGGCGCGATCGCGCGGATCGTCGGGCTCAGCATCGACTATCCGGAAAGGCTGATGCGCAAGCCCAAGGCCTGGCTGAACCTGATGGCGCAGCAGAACCCCTGGCTGAACGCCCGCGAAATCGACTAGCCGCCCGACTCGTCCCCCGTCTCGTCCCCCGTATCGTCCCCCGCCTCGCCTTCTGCCGAGGGCATTTGCTGGCTGGCGCAGTGGAAGCCGCCGCCGCCCGCCAGCACCGCATCGGCAGGCAGTCCCACGACCTGCCGGCCGGGAAACAGCGCCTTCACCGCCTCCACCGCTTCCTCGTCATGCACGCTGCCGAACACCGGCACCGCGACCAGATGCGTCGTGACGGTAAAGTTCATATAGCTCGCAGGCTCGGCGAAATCCCCCGCGCTGACCAGTCCGGGCGAGGGCATTTCGGCCACTTCCAGCCCGGCATCTTCGGCGCGGGCGCGGGCATCGTCATAGATCGCGCGATTGGGATCGTCCGGCAACGACGCGCGCGGAATCGCGATCCGGCCCGGCCCGACGAAGCGCGCCAGATTGTCGACATGCCCGTCGGTGTGATCGTTCAGCAGACCGTCCCCCAGCCAGACGACCCGCGTGAAGCCAAGGTCACGCCGCAGCCGCTCCTCGATCTCTTCGCGGGAGAGGGCGGGATTGCGATTGGCGTTGAGCAGGCATTGCGCGGTCGTCACCACGGTGCCGGTGCCGTCGCTGTCGATCGCCCCGCCTTCAAGGATCCAGTCCGCCGTCTCGACCTCCAGCCCGGCATCCCGTGCGATCTCGGCACCGATGGTCTGGTCGCCCTCCATCTCGAACTTGCCGCCCCAGCCGTTGAAGCCGAAGCGCATCGCCCGCCGCCCGCCTGCGCCGTCACGCATCACCAGCGGCCCGGTATCGCGCAGCCAGACATCGCCATAGACCCGCCGCTCCAGCCTGACCGCGGCGGTGGTCAGCTGCCGCGCCCGCGCCTCGTTCGCGGCGTCGCGGACCAGCAGGCGCACGTCCTGCCCGCTTTCGGCGACCGCATTGGCAAAGGCGGCGATCTGCTCCTGCGCGCGCGGCAGAGCCTCGGGCCATTCGACCGGATCGTGGGGAAACCCGATCCAGAGCCAATCCTGCTTTGCCCATTCGGGCGGCATCTGCCAGCCATTCGCCACGATCGATTTCCTGTTTTGCGCCGCGGCGGCCATGTGCGGCCACTCGCCTGAAAGCTGGGGCGCTGCTAGAACAATGGCCATGATTGCGAAAGCCCCCCTTCCCGCCCGCCTTGCGATACGCGCCGCCGCGCTGCTGGCACCTTTTGCCCTGACCGCCGCCTGCGCCCAGCCTTCAAGCAATGAGGATGCACCGCCCGCCGACATGCCCGAGCGCAACGGCACAGCCGAGCCGGTTATCCCGGCCGAATTCAAGGCGCTGGGCACCGAACCGTTCTGGGCGCTGACCGCGACCGGATCGGGCACCGCGCACAGCCTGCGATTCTCCACGCCCGAGAATATCGACGGCACGCTCGTCACCATCGAGGATGAAAGCGCCGAGGGCGAAACCCGCCGCATCGCCGGCACGCTCGATGGCACTCCCTTCACCCTTGCGCTGACGGTAGAGCCCTGCTCGGACGGGATGAGCGACCGCGACTATCCCTTCGCCGCGCGCATCGCTTGGGGCGGCGAAACGCTCCGCGGCTGCGCGCGCCCGCTGGACAACTGATGCTGCATCGCACCATCGCCAGCGCCGGGGGCCGGAAGTCGAATCGCCATTCGAATTATGCGGGGGCGGAAAAAGCCGCAGTACCGTGCTTTTACCCGTCAGTTGCATGCCATGCAACTGAGTTCGCTCTTTTCGCATTTGCGCAATATCGGCGCCTGCCCTACTTCGGAGGGGCCTTATAGGCATCCTCTCCCAAAACTTTCAGGCCCGGTCGGCAACGACCGGGCCTTTTTTTTCGCCCTGCTTCGTGCTGCCCTCCGGCCCGGCGCCTGCGCGCCCGCCGATGGCCGCCTGCCCCCGTGCGCGATACTCCCCCGTGCGCGATACTTTCGCCGGGCGACCCTTTGCATCCGGCACGCGCGATCCCCATGTCGGCCTTTCCGGACGCCCGATGCTCCGGGCCGATGACATAAGCGAATGGCTGAACTGGGGAATCTTTGATGGCGGATGCGGAAGCGGCGGTGAACGCGCGCGAGGTTAAATTGCAGGTGGCGGCGGCCAAGCAGGAGGAATCGGGCCACGGCATCGCCCGCATCCCGCGTGAAGCGATGGGCAAGATTGGCATCACAGAAGGCGACATCATCGAGATCGAGGGCAAGCGCACCACCCCCGCCCGCGCGCTGCTTCCCTATGCCGAGGACGAGGGGCTGGACGTAATCCGCCTCGACGGGCTGGAACGCGGCAATGCCGAAGTCGGATCGGGCGAGCATGTCATCGTCCGCAAGGCCGAATCGCGCCCCGCCACCCGCGTCGTCTTCGCCCCCGCCCAGCGCGAGATGCGGCTGCAGGGTCCGCCGCAGGCGCTCAAGCGCAATTTCTTCGGCCGTCCGCTGATGCAGGGCGACCTGGTCGCCACCCGCGGCCAGCAGCGCGTGCAGGACATGCCGCCCGAAGTGGCGCGCATGTTCAACGCGCCTGCCTTCGCGCTGACCCAGATCCGCCTGTCGGTGGTATCGACCAGCCCCAAGGGCATCGTCCACATCGACGAGAATACCGAGGTCGAACTGAAGGCCGAGTTCGAGGAACCGCGCGACGCGCGCGCCAGCGTCAATTACGACGACGTCGGCGGCATGGAAGAGACCATCAAGCAATTGCGCGAGATGATCGAACTGCCGCTGCGCTATCCCGAACTGTTCACCCGCCTGGGCGTCGATCCGCCCAAGGGCGTGCTGCTGCATGGCCCGCCGGGCACCGGCAAGACCCGGCTGGCGCAGGCGGTGGCGAACGAATCGGACGCCAATTTCTTCCTGATCAACGGGCCCGAGATCATGGGCAGCGCCTATGGCGAATCGGAAAAGCGCCTGCGCGAAGTGTTCGAGGAAGCCGAAAAGGCCTCCCCCGCGATCGTCTTCATCGACGAGATCGATTCGATCGCGCCCAAGCGCCAGAACGTGCAGGGCGAAGCGGAGAAGCGCCTCGTCGCGCAGCTGCTGACGCTGATGGACGGGCTGCACGCGCGCTCCAACCTGGTGGTGATCGCGGCCACCAACCGGCCCGACGCGATCGACGAGGCGCTGCGCCGACCCGGCCGCTTCGACCGCGAGATCATCGTCGGCGTGCCCGATGAAAAGGGCCGCAAGGAAATCCTGGCCATCCACACCCGCGGCATGCCGCTGGACGACGATGTCGATCTCAGCGAACTGGCCCGCACTACCCACGGCTTCGTGGGTGCGGACCTTGCCGCGCTCTGCCGCGAGGCCGCGATCGAGGCGGTGCGCAAGCTGATGCCGCGGCTCGATCTCGACGCGCGGACGATCCCGCCCGAAGTGCTCGACGACCTGTCCGTCACGCGGCGCGACTTTACCGACGCGCTCAAGGGCATCCAGCCGTCCGCCATGCGCGAAGTCATGGTGCAGGCGCCCACCGTGGGCTGGTCCGACCTCGGCGGGCTGGACCAGGCGGTGGAGATGCTGCGCGAAGGCGTGGAACTGCCCTTGAAGAACCCGCAGGCGTTCAAGCGGCTGGGCATCCGCCCGGCCAAGGGCTTCCTGCTCTATGGCCCGCCCGGCACCGGCAAGACTTTGCTGGCCAAGGCCGTCGCCAAGGAGGCGGAGGCGAATTTCATCTCGATGAAATCGTCCGACCTGCTGTCCAAATGGTATGGCGAAAGCGAGCAGCAGATCTCGCGCCTGTTCGCCCGCGCTCGTCAGGTCGCGCCCTGCGTGATCTTCATCGACGAGATCGACAGCTTGGTCCCCGCGCGCGGCAGCGGCGCGGGCGAGCCGCAGGTGACCGCCCGCGTCGTCAATACCATCCTGGCCGAAATGGACGGGCTTGAGGAGCTGCAATCGACCGTGGTGATCGGCGCGACCAATCGCCCGACGCTG
The DNA here is from genome assembly GCF_001661675.2 of Croceicoccus marinus. Lineage (NCBI taxonomy): Bacteria > Pseudomonadati > Pseudomonadota > Alphaproteobacteria > Sphingomonadales > Erythrobacteraceae > Croceicoccus > Croceicoccus marinus. The sequence goes on from NZ_CP019602.1 coordinate 2,492,174, forward strand.
GTCGATCCCGCGCTGCTGCGCCCCGGCCGCTTCGACGAACTGGTCTATGTCGGTGCTCCGGACGAGCCGGGGCGGCTGCATATCCTCAAGATCCACACCTCGAAAATGCCGCTTGGCAGCGATGTCGATCTGGCCGGCGTCGCCGCCAAGACGGAACGCTTCACCGGCGCGGATCTTGAAGACGTGGTGCGCCGCGCCGGCCTCAACGCGATCCGGCGGCAGGGATCCGACGTCACCAGCGTCAGCGCGGCGGATTTCGCCGATGCGCTGGAAGATTCGCGCGCGACCGTCACCGCCAAGATGGAGCAGGAATACGAGCAGATGCGCGGCGAGCTGAAGCGCCGCGCGGCCGAAAGCAATCCCATCGGCTTCATCGCGCCCGGCATGCTGACCAGCAAGCGCGACAACAAGCACGACGGCGATTGATCGAAACGGCGGCGGGGCGAGTGGCCCCGCCGCCGTCTATTGCATCGCCTGCGCGCCGGGCGATCCCGGCTCCGCGCCCGCGCCGCCGTCGCCACCCTGGCTCTCGATCCGCAGAGGTTCTGGCGACACCATGCGCTGGCGCACCAGCGCCTCGGGCATCTCGCTCGCCAGCCACTGGATCAGCGCCTCGCGAATGTCGCAGCGCAGGTCGAACAGCGTGGGCGAATCCTTTGCCGTCATCAGGAAGCGGATCTCGATCGCGTCGCGCGTCAGTTCCGTCACCTGCATATGCTTGACCCGCTGGTCCCAGCGCGCATTGCCCTCGACGAATTCGAAGAATTTCGCGCGGATCGGATCCAGCCTGGTCTGCGGATCGACATAGAGCATCACCGTGCCCAGAAGCTGCGATGTCGTCTTGGTCCAGTTCTGGAATATCTCGTCGAGGAACTTGGACGTGGGCACCACCAGCCGCCGCTCGTCCCAGACCTTCACGACGACATAGGTCATGCGGATCTCCTCGATCCAGCCCCACTCGCCGCCGATGATGACGGCGTCGCCGATGCTGATCGGCTCGGTCAGGGCCAGCTGGAAACCGCCGATCAGCGATTTCAGCGCAGGCTGCGCCGCCGCGCCGACCGCCAGGCCCGCAAGCCCCGCCGACGCCATCAGCGTGATCCCGATGTCGCGCACGCCGGGGATCGACAGCAGCATCAGCGAAATCACGATGAAGACGATGATGAAGGTGCCGATGCGCGAGAAGATCGTCAGCCGCGTGCGCCTGCGCCGCGCATCCAGATTGTCCTCGACCGAGATGTCGGCGCGCATGATCATCGTGTTGATCAGCGCATGGAACAGCGAGATCGCGATCCAGCCGATCAGCGCGGGCATGACGAAGCCCGCCAGCCGCTCCCACACGTCCTGCAGCGCCTCGATCTCGCGCGCGGCAAGCACCAGCGCCAGCGCGATCAGCGCATAGCGCGTGGGCCGCGCGATCCGGCGCAGCACCATGTCGTCGGCGCGGCTGCCGCTGACATGCACCAGACGCCGCATCACGCGGAACGCGATCTGGTGGACGATCAGCGCGATGGCGACGGCGACGATCGCCACGACAAGCGCGATGATCCATTCGGCGGCGCTGTTGCTGCCCACCTGGTCCTGAATCCACGCGCGCAGGGAAGAGGTGCTCATGACGCCAAGGCTAGACAGGCTGATGCTGCATTGCAACACCGGCCCGGTTGGCGCGTTCAGCCGGCTTGCGGGATCCGCATCTCGACCACCATGCGCCCTTCGGTGAAATTGCGGTCGATCTCTCCGCCCAGCTGCCGGGCCGCACTGCGCATCAGCATCGAACCGAAGCCCTCGTGCCCGTCGGGTACCCGGATCGACGGCCTGATCTCGGTCCAGCGCAGCACCACGTCGCTGCCTTCGTGCTGCCAGTGGATCGCGATGGTGCCCTTGTCGCCCTCGCCGTCGCTTGCCCAGGCGCCATATTTGACCGCATTGGTCGCCAGCTCGTGCAGCACCAGCCCGATCGGCGTCGCCTGGCTGGCGGACAGGGTCACGGGATCGCCGCCGATATCGGCCTCGTTCCCGTCGCTGCGATAGGGGGCAAGCACCTTTTCGACCAGCACGCCCATGTCGCCCTCTCCGCCGCCAGCCTCGCCGTCGGGGCCCTGCGTCACGTTATGCGCTTCCAGCAGGGCGTGGATGCGCGCCGCGATATTGTCGACGACCGGCGCCGCCTCGGGCTTGCCGCGCCCGCTCATCCGCACGATGGCCAGGATCACCGCGAACAGGTTCTTGACCCGGTGGTTCAGCTCGCGCGCAAGCAGGTCGGCGCGGTCGCGCGCTTCCTCGAGCTCGGCGGCGCGGCCCGCGGCCACCTCGGCGCGGGCGGCGCGCACGGCCAGCACGAAGCCGAAACCCAGCACCGCCGCCATCAGCGCCAGCGTCAGCACCAGCAGCGGCAGCACCTGCCGCTCCGCGCTGAAGGCCTGGTCCGAAGCCCGGTCCTGCAGCGACCGCTCGACCGCTTCCAGCCGCGACAGCGCATCGCCCAGCCGCTCCATGTAGAGCCGCCCGTCATTGCTCAGGATACGCTGCTGCGCGTCAGCGATCTGTCCCGCCTCGATCAGCTCGACCGTCCGGGAAAGCTCTTCCAGCTTGGTGTCGCCTGCTTGCTCCACCTCGGCCACCAGCCGCGCGATCCGCGCATCGTCGCTTGCCTGCGACAGGCCCTGCAGCCGCCCAAGCGCGCGGGGATAGAGATCGCGCCCGAACTGGTACGACGCCAGATATCGCCGATCGAGCGTGATGAAATAGCCGCGCTGCCCGGTCTCGGCATTGAGAGCGGCGCGGTTGATGTCGCGCAGCGCTGACACGACCTCGGCATAGCGGGCGGTCTGCAGCCGCTCGGCGCGTTCCTTGGAAATGGTCGACCACACCAGCAGGACCGAGAACAATATGCCCAGCGCCATCGCGCCCAGCACCAGCAGCGCGGAGAGCAGGCGGCGTCGCTTGCCCGGCGGCCGGGGCGGCATGGCGGTATCGGATGTCAAGCAGTCCTCCAGAAGTCGGGCGCGGCCGGTGCGGGCGATTATCGTTCGTCCGGCAGGACGGCAGCCCTCTCGGGTGCCTATGGTAATGGGGAATACGATAAATCCAAGTCCCGCCATGCCCGCGCCACTGTGCGCTTGACCGGCAGACCGGGATCGCGGCAAGCACATTGCGGATCAATCAGCGGATCGACAGGGACGACGCGGATCGACAGGAGCGACGCGGATCGACAGGAGCTACAAGGCGCATGGCGGACGGCACGGATCACGACACGGGAAGCATCTTCATCGGGCTGGGCGCCAATGGCGAACGGCAATCGCTGAACCCGAAGCGCGCCAATCGCCACGGGCTGATCGCGGGGGCGACCGGCACCGGCAAGACGGTGACGCTGCAGGGGCTGGCCGAAAGCTTTTCCGCGCGCGGCGTGCCGGTGTTCCTGGCGGACGTGAAGGGCGATCTGTCGGGCATCGCCTTGCCGGGCTCCGCGACGTTCAAGCATGCCGAAAAGCTGGAAAGCCGCGCGCGCGAACTGGGCATGGACGATTATGCCTATTCGGACAATCCGGTGGTGTTCTGGGACCTGTTCGGCGAGCAGGGGCACCCGATCCGCACCACCATTTCCGAAATGGGCCCGCTGCTGCTGGCGCGGCTGCTGAACCTCAACGACACGCAGGAGGGCGTGCTCAATATCGCGTTCCATTATGCCGACGAACAGGGCCTTCTGCTGCTCGACCTCGACGATCTTCAGGCGATGCTGGTTCATTGTGCCGAGAATGCGTCCGCGCTTTCGGCCAAATACGGGAATGTGTCGAAGGCCAGCGTCGGCGCGATCCAGCGGAGCCTGCTGTCGCTGCGCACACAGGGCGGCGACATGTTCTTCGGCGAACCCGCGCTTGAGATCGACGATTTCCTGACCGTCGACGAACAGGGGCGCGGCACGGTCAATGTGCTCGCCGCCGACCGGCTGATGCGCAGCCCCAAGCTCTATGCCACCTTCCTGCTGTGGCTGCTGTCCGAACTGTTCGAGACGCTGCCCGAAGTCGGCGATCCCGAAAAGCCCGTCCTCGTCTTCTTCTTCGACGAGGCGCACCTGCTGTTCGAGGATGCCCCCAAGGCGCTGGAGGACAAGATCGAGCAGGTCGTGCGTCTGATACGATCGAAGGGCGTCGGCGTCTATTTCGTGACGCAGAACCCGATCGACATCCCGGAGGAGATCGCGGGCCAGCTGGGCAACCGCGTGCAGCACGCATTGCGCGCCTTCACCCCGCGCGACCAGCGCGCGATCCGGGCAGCGGCCGAGACGTTCCGCATCAATCCCGACCTCGACGTCGCGGCGGCGATTACCGAGCTGAGGACCGGCGAGGCGCTGGTCTCGACATTGCTCGAGGATGGCGCGCCCTCCGTCGTCCAGCGCACTCTGGTCAAGCCGCCGCGCTCGCGCCTCGGTCCGATCACCGCGAAGGAACGGGCGATCATCCAGTCGGTCAGCCCGGTCGAGGGCAAGTACGACACCGCCGTCGACCGCGAAAGCGCCGAGGAAGTGCTGCTCGCCAAGGCCGCCGATGCCGCCGCGACGGCCGAGGAAGTCGAGGAAAAGGGCCGCGAGCAGGTGGCGAAGCGCCCGCGCAAGACCACCAGCCTGTGGGAAAGCGCCGGCAAGGCCGCGGCGGGCGCCGCCGCCAGCAGCGCCGCCGCCGTCATCGCCGCCAGGGTCCGCGGCCGCAAGAGCAGCGCCAGCGCCACCCGCAGCGCCGCCAGCGCGGCGGCAGGCACCATCGCGTCCGGCCTTGGCGGCGCGATCGCGGGACGCTTCGTGCGCAATCTGATCGGCGGGTTGATGCGTTAGGGTCGGGGTTCCTCAGACGCCGGGCGGCCCCCATCCGGGGGCCTTCGATTCCCTCGCATAAGCTCGGGCGCGCGTTCGCGCTTGCCGGAGTCGCTTCGCGCCCGGAAGTCCCCGCGCGATAGCTTTATGCCAGGACTCAAAAACTTGGCGCGCAGCGGCTCCCGCAAGGCCGAACGGCCGCCGCGCATTATTGGCGCGAAGCCAGGCGGCCCGAATGGGCCGCGCCCGGCGTTTGAGGGGCCAAACAAAGATTCCCCGCGTTTCAGGACCAAATCAAACAGGCAGCGCCAGTTCCGCGACGATCCCTCTCTTGCCATCGGTCCTGTTGGTGATGCTCAGCGTGCCGCCGTGCTGTTCGGCGATCGCGCGGGCCAGCGTCAGGCCCAGCCCCGCGCCGCCGGTGCCGCGATTGCGCGACGGGTCGCCGCGCCGGAAGGGCTCCATCATGAAGGCGATCTCGTCGTCGGGGATGCCCGGCCCCTCGTCCTCGACCCGCACCACCGCCTGCCCGCCGCGCTTCTCGACGCACACCTCGCAGCCGCCTGCATAGCGCAGCGCATTGCCGACCAGGTTGCGCAGCGCGCGCCGCAGCCATGTGGCGCGCAGCGGCAGCACCACGCGGCTGGTGTCGCCCAGCACGACATTCTCGCCCATGTCTTCGTATTCCTCGACCACGCTGGCGACCAGCGCGGACAGCTCGGTCACTTCCAGCGGATCGGACGGCCGGCCCACGCGGGCGAGCGAGAGGATGTCGTCGAGGCTGTCGGAAATATCCTTGATCGTGGCGGCCAGCGCGGCGCGCTCGGCATCGTCGTCGACGCATTCGATCCGCACGCGCAGGGCCGCCAGCGGGGTCTTCAGATCGTGACCGATCGCGCCCAGCATCACGTCCTTTTCGTCCAGCAGCGCGCCGATCCGCGCTTCCATCCGGTTATGCGCCGCGATCAGCCGCCTGGTATCGCGCGGCCCCTGCGGCTCGACCTGTCCAGCGGGAGGAGACGCCGGATTGGCGGCGAAGGCCTCCACCCGCCGCGTCAGCGCGCCCAGCGGCCCGGTGATGCGCCGCAGCACCAGCGCCACCACGCCGACCAGCACCAGATAGATCAGCAAGGTCTGCGCGATCAGCGGCCAGCCCAGCGCCCGCGCGCGCGGCGGTTCGAACACCCGCGCCAGGATCAGCCCGTCGCCCGGCGTCATGCGCACCGCGGCTATCGTCACCCGCGCAGGGCGCGGAAAATCGCGCATGCGCCGCTCGGCAAAGCCCGCGGCGCGCTCGTCATCGTCGAGGCTGCGCGAAAAGACCGCCAGCTGCGCCGCCGCAATGCCCTGCCCGCGCAGGATCGAATCCAGCCGGGCGGTCAGGTCGTCGTCGATCAGGTCGCCCTCGCGCCGCGCCAGGGCGCCGACCTGTTCCAGCCGCATCGGCCCGAACCCGCCGCGCGGCCCGCGATGGGTGCCGCGCATATGGCTGCCCCACCAGCGCCCGGCGCGCCGCTCGCCGCTTTCGGCGATCATCCGGCCCGCGATGATGCGAAAGGCCAGCGCATGCGCGGTCTCGGCCTCGGCCCGCTCCACCTGGGCGCGCCACACCAGCACCGCGCCCACCGCCTGCGCCACCAGCAGCGCCGCCGCGATGGCCAGCAGCACCTGCCCCTGAAGGCTTCTGGGGCCGATCCGGCGCAGCATGGCCGCTTACCCCTCGTCGCTGACGGAATCGTGCCGCGTCACATCGGCGGCCAGCATGTATCCGCCGCCCCGCACCGTCAGGATCAGCTGCGGATCGGTGCGGTCGGGCTCGACCTTGCGGCGCAGGCGGCTGATCGCATTGTCGACGCTGCGGTCGAAGAGATGCGCCTCGCGCCCCTGCACCATGTCGAGCAGCCGGTCGCGGTCCAGCACCTGCCTAGGATGGTCGAGAAACGCCTTCAAAAGCCGGAACTCGGCCGAGGATATCGCGACCACCGCGCCTTCGGGATCGGTCAGCCGCCGCTTCAGCGGATCCAGCCGCCAGCCCTCGAACCCATAGTCGCGCTCGATCGCGGGCATGGCTTCCGCACGCGCAGAGCGGCGTAGCACCGAGCGGATGCGCGCGACCAGCTCGCGCGGCTCGAACGGCTTCACGACATAATCGTCCGCGCCGATTTCCAGCCCGACGATCCGGTCGGTCGCCTCGCCCCGCGCGGTCAGCAATATGACCGGCAGGCTGCGCGTCTCGACCAGGTGGCGGCACAGCGACAGCCCGTCCTCGCCCGGCATCATGATGTCGAGCAGCACCAGGTCTGCCGGCCCGTCCTGCAGCATCGAGCGCGCCTTCGCGGCACTCTCCGCCTCGCGCACGGTGAAGCCCTGCTTGCCGAGATAGGCGGCCAGCGGCTCGCGCAGCGCCTGTTCGTCATCGACCAGCAGGATGCGGTCGGGCAGCGAACCAATGCCCTGGGGCGCGGAAGCCATCAGCCTCCGCGCCCCGTATGGTCGTTGGGTGCTGCGGCGCTAGCTGGCATCGCCCACGCCCCGGTGGCTGCGCATCGTCTCGCGCGCGGCCTGGCGTTCCCGGGCGGTGACGGTGCCGTCGCCATCGGTATCCATCATGGTGAAATGCCGGGTGTGCACCGCGTCGAACTCGGCCTTGGAGACCGCGCCGTCGCCATTCGCATCGGCCATTTTCATCATGCCGCCGCCCATCATGCCGCCCCGCATCTTGCCGTGATGGCCGCGATGGCCTCGCTCGCCGTCTCCGCGCGCCATGCGCTCGCCGCGGGCCGCGAACTCCTCGGGGCTGAGCGCGCCGTCGCCGTTCGTGTCCAGCCGTTCGAAACGCGCCTGCTGCCGCGCCTCGCGGTCGGCGGCATCGATCTTGCCGTCGCCGTTCGCATCCATGCGGGCGAACATCGCCTCGGACCGCGCCTCGGCATCGGCCATCGTCATGTCGGCTTTACGGTCCATGGGCCGGTCCGCGGGCTGGGCGGCAAAAGCCGCGCCGCCGACCGCGATCAGGGCCGCACCAGCGGCCAGGATGGTCTTTCTCATGGGACTTGCCTCTCTCGCCTATGCACCGATCGGGGCGGCGCCTTGAAACGGGTGAAGCCGCGGAAAGAACCGTCGGGCTTGGGGGAGGGGGACATCAGGGACAAACCCGGTTGCGGAACCCCCGCGACTTCTGAGGATCGTTATACGCCCCCGATGTCGCAGGATTATCCCCGCGCCCGGCCGATTTGTCGCATTTGGTATCAGCCGGGCGGGGTCGTTCATTTGACCGAAATCCGCGTCAGCCCAGTGGCGCGGTCTGCGCCTCCAGCCATGCCAGATCCTCGCCCGACAGCTGCGGCGCGACGATCTCGCGCACCCTGGCGTGATAGGCGTCCATCCACGCGATCTCGGCATCGGTCAGCAGCGACAATTCGATCAGCGTGCGGTCGATCGGCACGAAGGTCAGCGTCTCGAAGCCCAGCATGGCGTTCTCCGCGCCCTCGATGGCGCGTTCCTCGACCAGCACCAGGTTCTCGATCCGGATGCCGTATTCGCCCGCCTTGTAATAGGCCGGCTCGTTCGAACAGATCATGCCCGCGATCAGCGCCTGATCGACCGCGCGGGTCGAGATGTTCTGCGGCCCTTCGTGCACCGCGAGATAGCTGCCCACGCCGTGCCCGGTGCCATGCGCGTAATCGAGGCCCGTTTCCCACAGATACTGCCGCGCCAGAACGTCGATCTGGTGCCCGGTCGTGCCTTCGGGGAACACCGCGCGGTCCAGCGCGATATGGCCCTTCAGCACGCGGGTGAAACGCTCGCGGATCTCCTGCGGCGGCGCATCGGGCCCGACCCAGATCGTGCGGGTGATGTCGGTGGTGCCATCGGGATACTGCCCTCCCGAATCGACCAGATAGACGCTGTTGGGCTCAAGGGCGCGATTGCTCTGCTCGCTCACCCGGTAATGCGGGCTGGCGCCATTGGGGCCAGAGCCCGAGATCGTGTCGAACGACAGGTCGCGTAGCTGGCCCGTCTCCTCGCGGAAACCGCGCAGCTTCGCGGCGGCGGACAATTCGTCGACCTTGCCCTGCGGCGCGTCATTCGACAGCCAGTGAAGGAAACGCGACACCGCCGCGCCGTCGCGGCTCTGCGCGCTGCGGTGGCCGGCCTTCTCCGCCTCATTCTTGACCGCCTTGGGCAGCACGACCGGATCGGTCGCCTTGACGATTGTCGCGCCCGCCGCGTTCAGCGCGGCAAAGATCGCCTCCACCCCGCGCACCGGATCGACCGCGACGGTCTTGCCCGCATAGTCCGCCAGCGCGCCTTCGAAATCCAGCCGGGGGCGCAATGCGACATGGTTGCCCAGATGCTGCTTCAGCTCGCCGTCCACCTTCTCGGGCGCGATAAACAGTTCGGCGCTGCCGTCGCGCTTCACTACCGCGAATGACAGCGCGACCGGCGTACGGTCCACGTCCTTGCCGCGCAGATTGAACAGCCAGGCGATCGAATCGAGCGCGGTGATCACCACCGCATCGGCGTCGTTCTCCTCCAGCCACGCCGCGACATCCTCGCGCTTGGCGCTGCTGGCCTTGCCCGCAAGATCGTCGGGATGCGGCACGGCGGCGGCGGCGGAGGGCTCGGGCCGGTCCTGCCACACCGCGTCGATGGGATTGTCGGCGACCGCGACCAGCGTGGCGCCCTTCTTCTCGACCGCCTTCTTCAATTGCTGCGCCTGCCCATGCGCGTGCAGCCAGGGGTCGAAGCCGATGCGCTGCCCCGCCTTCACGTTCCTGGCCAGCCAGTCCGCGGGCGAGGTCGCGGGCACGCCGACATAATCCCACAGCTTCCCGTCCACCTGCTCGCGCACCTGCAGCGTATAGCGGCCATCGGTGAAGATCGCGGCTCCATTCCCGCCTTCCTTCGACGTCAGCACGATGGCCGAGCCTGCGGACCCGCCGAACCCCGTCAGCCATTCCAGCCGCTGTGCATAGGCGCCGACATATTCGCTCATGTGCTCGTCGCACAAAGGCACGACGAAACCGTCGAGTTCGCGGCGCTTCAGCTCGTCGCGAAGGGCGGCGAGTCGGGCTTCGTGGGTCTGCATCAACATGGGAAATTCCTGAAACGATTGGGGGTCTGCCTTGCGGCTTGCATGCACCGAACATAGTTTCATGCCGCGACGAGTTCCACCCGCAGACGCATGGCGCCCCTGCGGATCACCAGAATATCACAGAAAGCAGGCCGCCCCGTGACCGAGACCGCCAATAATGTTGCTTCCCCGATTGCCCCCCTCGCCCCCAAGAAGCCGCACAGCTTCACCCATCACGGCATCACGGTCGAGGATCCCTATGCATGGCTGCGCGACCCCGGCTATCCCAAGGTCGAGGACGAGGACGTCCTGAACCACCTCAAGGCCGAGAACGCCTGGTTCGAAAGCCGCATGGCCCCGCAAGAGGGGCTGACCGAGACACTGTTCGCCGAGATGCGCGCCCGCATCAAGGAGGACGACAGCTCGGTCCCGCAGAAGGACGGCGACTGGTACTACTGGGTCGAATTTGAAAAGGGCGCGCAATACAAGCAGTGGTGGAGGAAGCCCGCCGCCGGAGGCCGCGACGGGACCGAGGGCAGGCAATTGCTGCTGGACGAAGTCGCGCTGGCCGAGGGCAAGGACTACTTCAACCTCGGCAGCTTCTCGGTCTCCACCGATGGCACCAAACTGGCCTATTCCGCCGACACCGACGGCTCCGAACGGTTCGAGGCGCGGATCAAGGACCTCGCCACCGGCGAACTGCTGACCGACACGATCCCCGGCACTTTGGGCAGCCTGATCTGGACCGCGAACGACACGAAGATCGCCTATTCGCTGGCGAACGAGCAATGGCGCACCGACAATGTCCGCCTCCACACGCTGGGCACGCCGGTCGACCAGGACATCGAGATCTTCCACGAGGACGACGAGGGCTTCCGCTGCGGCGCATCGCTGTCGGCCAACGAGCAATGGCTGCTGATCGGCACCTCGGACCATGAAACGAGCGAGGTCCGCATCGTCCCCGCCGCCGACCCCACCGCCGAACAGCTGCTGGTCAAGACGCGGCAAAAGGGCGTCGAATATGAAGTCGACGTCAGGGGCGACACGATCTTTGTCCTGACCAATGACGACCACGTCAATTTCCGCCTCGCCAGCGCGCCGCTGGCAAACCCCGGCGAGTGGACCACGCTGATCGCCGGATCGGACGAATTCTACATCACCGGCTTCGAGCTTTTCGAAAAGTTCTACGTGGTCGAAGGCCGCCGCGCGGGCCTCGACCAGATCGAGATCCGCGACTACGCCGACCCCGCGAAAATCAACCCGGTCGATTTCCCCGAGGAAAGCTATGTCGCCGCCATGGGCAATAATCCCGAATGGGACATGGATGTGCTGCGCATCGGCTACAACTCGATGGTCACCCCCTCGACCGTCTATGACTATGACGTGGCGAGCGGCGAGCTTGCCGTGCTCAAGGTGCAGGAAATCCCCTCGGGCTATGATGCCGCGCAATATCGCACCGAACGCGTCGTCATCACCGCGCGCGACGGGACCGAAGTGCCCGTCTCGCTGATGATGCGCGCCGACACGCCGCTGGACGGAAGCGCGCCGCTGCACCTTTACGGATATGGCGCATACGGCATCGCCATGCCGCCCTATTTCTCGACGGCGCGGCTGTCCTTGGTGGACCGGGGCTTCATCTATGCCATCGCGCATATTCGCGGCGGCGACGACCTGGGCCGCCAGTGGTATCTCGACGGCAAGCTGGACAAGCGGACCAATGCGTTCAACGATTTCGTCGACGTGGCCAAGGGCCTGATCGAGCGCGGCTACACGTCGAAGGGCCGCGTTACCGCCTCGGGCGGATCGGCGGGCGGAGAGCTGATGGGCGCGATTCTCAATTCCGATCCCGATTTGTGGGGCGCGATCGTGGCGCATGTGCCCTTCGTCGATGTCCTCTCCACCATGCTCGACGCCTCGCTGCCGCTCACCCCCGGCGAATGGCCGGAATGGGGCAACCCGATCGAGGATGCCGCCGCCTTCGCCCTGATCCAGAGCTACAGCCCATACGACCAGGTCCGCGCGCAACCCTATCCGCCGCTGCTGGTGACCGCCGGCCTCAACGATCCGCGCGTCACCTATTGGGAACCCGCCAAATGGGTCGCCAAACTGCGCGAGCTGAAGACCGACGACAACGAGCTGCTGCTGAAGGTCAACATGGGCGCGGGCCATGGCGGCAAGTCGGGCCGCTTCGATTCGCTCAAGGAAACGGCCGAGGAATTCGCCTTCATCCTGTGGCAGATGGGCATGGCCGAGGCATGAGCGGCGCCCCGGTTTCCATCTGGCGCATGACATTCACCGCCGGCCCCGAACATATCGATTTCATGGGCCATGTGAACAATGCGATCTGGCTGACCTGGGTGCAGGAAATCGCGGGCGCCCACTGGGAAGCGGTCGCCCCGCGCGAGCATGTCGAAGGCTATCTATGGGTCGCGATCCGGCACGAGATCGACTACCGCGGCAATATCGCCGAGGGGGAGAGCGTCATCGCCGAAACCCGCATCGAACGGGGCCCCACGGGCGCCCGCTTCGAACGGCTGGTGGACTTCTTCCGCAATGAAGGCGGCGAACCGGCGGGCAAGCCCATCGTCTCGGTCCGGTCCAACTGGGGCATGATCGACAGGGCGACCCGCCGCATCATGCGCATCCCGCCAGAGGTGGCCGCGCCCTTCGTGGCGAATTAGCGCTGCTTCGGGGCCGGTCCGTCATGGCCGCGGGACGATGACCAATCTGTAGGGCACATAGAGCATGACCTCGGCCAGCCCGGCGCGGGTCCATTGCACGGGCATGTTCAAACCCTCGATCGTCACGGCGTAATCGGGGCCCATCTTCGCGGCCATCGCGCGGGCATCGTCCATCACCCTGTCGGCGATCTGGGCGCGATATCGATCGGGGCCCACGATCGACAGCGAGGGGTCGTCCAGCAGGTCCATCTCGGCCCGGCCCGTCTCGGGCACCGCCTCGACATAGGCCTCGATCCGGTCCTGCGCCGCCGCGCCCCCTTCCGATCCGCCCAGCGGAGCCTTTACCAGGAAGGCGATCTTCTGGCTGTCGGGCCGGGAATCGTTGCCGAGCGGAAGATCCTCAATGTTGCCGGGCGTGATAGGCGTCAGGATGTAGTCACCATAGGCCAGCTGCACGCCGTGCCTGCCGGCAAGCTCGACCGCCGTTCGCAGCATCCCGCGAATTTCGGCGGCCCGCTGCCGGGGATCGCGCGTATCGCCTCGAATGACCACCTGTTGCACCAGGAAATCCGCCGTGCGGCGCAGCCCCACCGCGGGCATGTCGTTCTCGTAACCGTCCTGATCGATCCGGCTGGCGGTCACGACCACTTCCTGGGAAGCAAGGTCCTGCGCGAACGAAGGCGTTGCCGCGACCAGGGATAAAACTGCCAGCCAGCATCTCATGTCACGGGCCCATGCAAGATTTCGTTTGAGAAAATGGTTACGCCGACGCGGCCGCCAGTCAATCGGATCGGGTGCCGCGCCTACCCCCCGACTCCCGCGGCCCGCCGTTCCCCGGCGCGCCGCTCGCTCTTGCGCCGCCGCACCGGTGCGTCGAACAGCTGGATGCGCTCGCTCAGCATGCGGTTGCGGCCGCTGTTCTTGGCTTCGTACAGCAGGCGGTCGGCATGGGCATAGACCCGGCGCAGCGTCGTCGCCACGCCCGGCGTCGTATCGACCAGCCCCAGCGAGGCGGTGATCGGCGCGTCGATCCCGTCGATCTCGTTCACGATGCGGATCGAGATCGCCCGCCGCATCCGCTCGGCCCGCTCGACGATGTCGGGCCCGCGCATCAGCATCAGGAATTCCTCGCCCCCAAGGCGGAAGCTGATCGTGTCGGGATCGCTCGACAACGCGGCCGCCGTTTCCTGCAGCACCCGGTCGCCCATCGCGTGGCCGTACTGGTCGTTCACCCGCTTGAAATGGTCGAGGTCGATCACCGCCAGCGCGGTATAGCCGTCGGCGCGAAGATCGGGATAGCGCGCCTCAAGCGCCCGGCGGTTGAACATGCCCGTCAACGCGTCGCGGTCCACCAGCGAGGCCAGCGAATCGATCCGCGCCTCCGCCTTGTCTCGGTCGCGGCGCAGCACCTCGAAGCGGTCGACCACGCCCAGCGCCGCCAGCACGATCTCGAACGCCAGCGTCAGATAGATCAGCTGGTCGCCCCAATGCGGCACCGCATACAGCCCGAAGCTTCTCACGATACGCTCGAGCCCCAGGGCGATGATCGGCGCCCAGCCATAGATCTGGAACCACACCGCCCGGCTGCGCCGCCTTGCCGCCTGCCACATGACCGCCAGGAACAGCGCGATGATCGGCAGGAAGCCGACCAGATAGAGCTTGTTGCCAAGGTCGCGCGTCGCCTCGATCGGCAGGCTGGCCCATGTGCCGAAGATCAGCGTGGCGACTCCCGTCCCCACCAGCAGGTCGCGCATCCGCCGGCTGATCGCATGCGGCTCGATGAAATTGGCGCAGAACGCCGCGCCCGCCGCGACCATGCACAAAAAGGTCATATGGTTCAGGAATGCCAGCGCGCCGATCCCCAGGTTGGCGAACCGGTGGATGATCCCGCTCGACACCAGCAGATAGGCGTTCATGCCCAGCACCATCGCCATGTGCCACAGGATGAACCGCTCACGCAGTACGAGGTAGAACGCGTAATTATAGATCAGCGGCGCGAACAGCAGGCCGATCAGCATGGCCAGCAGGATCAGCATATGCGGCGACCAGCCCAGCGTCCCCTTGTCGCCCGTCGCCCGCTGCACGGCGCCTTCGGCCATCATTGCGCTGCTGCCCGCGCGCTCGACCGCCACCAGCACCGATGTCGCGTCGCCGGCATCGGGCAGCGGTATCGCGAAATTCGCGCCGTTCACGAATAGCCGGATGTCGTCCATCGCATAGCTGCGCCGCTGCAGGACCCGCTCGCCCGCCAGGGTGATCAGCGTGATCCGGTCGAACCGCGATATGCTGGTGACGAAATGGGTCGCCCCGTCCGCGGCGCGCAGGTCTTCGGGCAGGAAGTGCAGCCAGCCGCGCGTCGCCCCCGATCCGTAATCCAGGGATCCGCATGTCCACGGTATCGCGGCCAATTGCGCCGCGGAAACAAGCTGCTCTGGCGCGATGCCGCCGTCTGCATGGCAACTGGCGCGTATCGCCGTCTGCGCCCGCGCCTCTGCCGAGACGAAGAGCGCAATGACCAGCAACAAGGCTGTCGATGCGAATCTGCGAAGCCGGCCCCACATGTCTGCATATTCGCACTGCAGCCCTACGGACCGGTTAACGGCGTGCCCGGTTGGGGCAACAATTGTACAGGCTGGCGCATTATCCGGTAGTTTATTGCGATTTCGGCGGCGCTCTGGTCATCGCGTGCGGCACTCGCTACCTCTCGTCTCATGCAATTCGACATGAAATCGCTGGCCCCGGCGGATCGCTACCGCCTGCTGGTCAACACCGTCACCCCGCGCCCGATCGCCTGGGTCGTCAGCCGCAACGCCGACGGCCTGCTGAACGCCGCGCCCTACAGCTTCTTCAACGTGCTGGGCAGCGAACCGCCGCTGTGCGTGCTGGGCATCGGCCAGCGGGCCGAGGGCGATCCCAAGGACACCGCGCGCAATATCGTGGAATCGGGCGAGTTCACCGTGAACCTGGTGGGCGAGCATGACACGCGCATCATGGTCGACACTGCCGCCGAAGCACCCCGCGACGTCAGCGAGATCGACGTGCTGGGCATCACCACGCGCCCCGCCAGCCTGGTATCGACGCCGCTGATCGCCAGCGCCCCCGCGGCGCTGGAATGCCGGCTGTGGAAGCCGATCGACACCGGCGGCAATTTCACCATCATCCTGGGCGAGATCCTGGCGCTGCACATCGGCGACGAGTTCCTGTCCGGTCCCGACGACCGCCCCCGCGTCGATACCGAGGCGATGGGCCTGGTCGGCCGCGCGTTCGGCGCCGGCGGCTATATCCGCAACAAGGACACGTTCGAGGAAGCGCGCGTCGGCTGGCCGGTGCCGGACCGGGGCTGAGCTCCTTTCGGCAGCCGCCTTCCGGACTCCCGTCCGGCGCGCGCTGGGCATGTCGGCAAGCCGCCCTGCCAGGAAGGCCGCCCCGCAGCGGCCGTGATCAGGCCCCGTCGACCGTTTCGGACAGAGACGAAGGCCGTCCGACCGGCGCGGCCATCTTCGTTTCGGCGGGCAAGGGCGCGCCCGGACCGTGCGCAACGGCATCGGCAAGACTTTTGCTGTCGAGGACGCCGAGAAAAGCGCTCATCGCCTCTCCCAGGACAGGCTTCAGGCCGCAGCCGCGATACAGAACGCAATTGCCGCAATCGGCTGGCTGCAGGGTTGGCTCGAACGCTCGCACCACCTCTCCCACGGTGATGCTCGCCGGGTCGCGTGCCAGCCAGAAACCGCCGCCGCGGCCGCGCGCCGTGACGATCAGACCCATCGTGGCCAGCTGGTTCACCACCTTCATCAGATGGTTGCGCGACACGTCGTGCACCGCGGCCACATCGGCAATCGCCAGCCGCGCGCCGGGATGGGCGGCGGCATGCAGGAGGACGCGCAATGCGTAGTCGGTCTGCAAGGTGAGCTTGATGGCGTCTACTCCTGAAGATGCATCTTGCATGCATCTTATGCCGTGCTAAACATGCATTATAGCTGCATCAATAAAGGATTCGCAATGGCTCGCACACTGTCACCCGAGACTATGGCCACCGTTAAGGCGACCGCCCCCGCGCTCAGGCAGCATGGTCTGGCGATCACCGAGCGCATGTACGAACGGATGTTTGCCACCCACCCGGAGGTCGAGGCGATGTTCGACAAGGCAGCGCAGAAATCGGGCGAACAGCCCAAGCGGCTGGCGGGTGCCATCCTTGCCTATGCCGAAAACGTCGACAAGCTCGAAAACCTGAGCGGGCCGGTGATGCGCATGGCGCAGCGCCATGTCGAAACGCATGTCAAACCGGAACATTATCCGATCGTCGCGGACAATCTGCTCGCCGCGATCAAGGATGTGCTGGGGGACGCCGCCACCGACGATATCCTCGAAGCCTGGGCCGAGGCATACTGGTTCCTGGCCGACATACTGATCGCAAAGGAACACGAGCTTTACGCCGACCAACCCTCTGCCTGATCGGTGACGCACCATGACCGAACCCTATAAATCGACGCCGGAATTCGACCAGGACAGCCTGCCCGACGCCCTGCGCAAGGCCCATAGCACCAAGGAAGGCGTCTGGGGCCTGCTGGTGGTCGGCAAGGGTGCGGTCCGGCTGGTCTTCCACGAACCCCGACGCGAGGTTTCGGTCCGGCCGGGCCAACCGGCGGTCATTCCGCCCCAGGCCGTGCATCATGTCGAAACCGACGGACCGATGCTGATGCATGTCGAGTTTCACACGCACGACCCATCGTCGGCCGCGGGCTGACGCCTCGGCCGGAAACCTTGCGCCGCGCCGCCGGCAGGCCCCGCAAACGCGTTGCCGCGCCTGACCAGGGCAAGCCGCTTTTCGCTGTCCTACAGCCCGACCGGACGATAGGCATTCGATGGCCCGGCTCTTTCCCATCGTCTGCTTTCTCTCGCCCCCCATGGTGTCAACCACGGGCCCACAAAGCCCGCATTTGCGCGCCATGCGGCCGGGTGACAGCACCTGTAGGATGTGTCGCCTGTGTCAACCGAAGACGGTGCCGACCGCAGGCAGACGCGATGCTACAGCGCCTGCCCGTCGCGGTCGCGATAGATCTCGCGCCGGCCGACATGGTTGGCCGGGCCGACCAGCCCGTCCTTCTCCATGCGCTCGATCCACTTGGACGCGGTGTTGTATCCGACGCCCATCTGCCGCTGGATCCAGCTGGCCGATGCCTTCTGGTTCTCGAACACCATCTGGCACACCTGCATGTACTTGCGGTCGTCCGGATTGTCCGCCGCGCCGTCCAGGTCATCGAAGGCGAAACCGCCGCCGTCCTCCGGCTCCTCGGTCACGCTGTCGACATAGGCGGGCTCTCCCTGCCCGCGCCAGAATTCGGCCACGGCCTCCACTTCCTCGTCCGACACGAACGGGCCGTGGACGCGGGTGATCGGACGGCTCGACGCCTTGTAGAGCATGTCGCCCTTGCCCAGCAGCTGCTCCGCCCCCTGTTCGCCAAGGATGGTGCGGCTGTCGATCCGGCTGGTCACATGGAACGAGATCCGGGTCGGCATGTTCGCCTTGATGACGCCGGTGATGACATCGACCGACGGGCGCTGCGTCGCCATGATCAAATGGATGCCCGCAGCACGCGATTTCTGGCTCAGGCGCTGGATCAGCACCTCGATCTCCTTGCCGACCGTGATCATGAGGTCGGCCAGCTCGTCCACCACCAGCACGATCTGGGGCAGCACCTCGTAGTCCAGCTGTTCTTCCTCGAACATCTCCTCGCCGGTTTCGGGGTCGAAGCCGGTCTGGACGCGGCGGCCCAGCGGCTTGCCCTTCGACGCGGCATTGCGGACCCGGTCGTTGAAGCTGACCAGGTTGCGCGCCCCGATGCTCGACATCATGCGATAGCGGCGCTCCATCTCCTCGACCGCCCATTTCAGCGCGCGCACCGATTTCGGCGGCTCGGTCACCACCGGCGACAGCAGATGCGGAATGTCGTCATAGCTCTTGAGTTCGAGCACCTTGGGATCGATCAGGATCAGGCGCACTTCCTCTGGCGTGAAATTGTAGAGGAGCGACAGCAGGATGCAGTTGAGCCCGACCGACTTGCCCGAACCGGTTGTGCCCGCGACCAGCAGATGCGGCATGGCGGCAAGATCGGCGACGATCGGCTCGCCCGCGATATCCTTGCCCAGGATGATCGGCAGCATGCCCTTGTGATCGACAAAGGCCTCGCTGGTGATCAGCTCGCGCAGCGCCACGGTCTGCCGGTCGGCATTGGGCAGCTCGATGCCCATGACGGTCTTGCCCGGAATGGCCGAGACGCGCGCCGAAATCGCGCTCATGTTGCGGGCGATGTCCTCGGCAAGGCCAATGACGCGGGCCGCCTTGATGCCGGGCGCAGGCTCAAGCTCGTACATGGTCACGACCGGGCCGGTGCGAACCGCGGTGATCTCGCCCTTGACGTTGAAGTCCTCCAGCACCGTTTCGAGCAGGCGGGCATTGGCTTCCAGCGCGGACTTGTCGATCACCTTGCCGGTCTGATCCGGGACCTCGGCCAGCAGGTCGGCGCTGGGCAGCTGGAAATCCTGTCCGAACAATTCGCGCTGCTTGGGCTTCTTGGGCGCAGCGGCAGGCCTTGGCGCCGAGGACGGATCGGCAATCTCGGGCGCGCGGCGCGGCGCCGGTTCGGCCTGATTGTCAGAAGGCGCGTCCTCGTCCCCGGCCCCGTCGCGGGCAGGCGCCCGTTCCGCCGCCGGTTTCGGCTGGCGCGCGGGGCGCGGCATGGCCTCGCCCTCGGCCTTGGGTTCGCGCCGCAATGCATGGGGCAGGGTCAGCAGACCGGCCCAGTCGATCGCGAACACGCGCCCCGCCAGCCCGGCGCCCGCCGCCAGCGCGACGATCGCCAGCGCCAGTACCAGCCAGTCCGACCAGGGTTCGCCCGCCAGCCCCGCCAGCGACTGGATCGCCCTGGCACCCAGCAGGCCCGACAGCCCGCCAAGGCCCGCCGGCATGTCCCACACCGGCCCGTCGATCAGCAGCGTCAGCACGCTGGACAGCAGCAGCATCGCGGCGACCAGCATCAGCAGGGGCCGGCCCCAGCGGCGCTTCCAGCCAGGCCGCGATTCGTCTTCCTCATGCTCGGCCATTTGCCACAGCCGCCGGGCAAAGACGTAGAGCAGCGGCAGCAGCAGCACCGCCATGGCGCCGAACAGCATGAACAGCAGGTCCGCGGCAACCGCGCCCGCCCCGCCCATCCAGTTCTGCGCCCGCCCGCCCGCGGCGGTGGAAAGCGACGGATCGGTCTGCGAATAGCTGGCCATCGCCAGCGCCAGGAACACGGCAAGCAGGATCAGCGCCACCGCGCCGACAAGCTCGGCGCTGCGGTTGAAGCTGGCCCGCATCGCCGCGCGCCAGTCAAGGTTCCGATTGGCCATGCCTCGTCCGGCAGGCGCGTGATTTGCGCGTGTCGCCATCGCGCCTTCCCTTCAGTCTGTGGCGGGTGAACAGTCGCCGATTATCGGCGCAGGGGAAATCAGGGTCAATCGCCCGGCGGGTTTGCCGGCGATCTGTGGATTACCTGTGCGGCATGCTGTGGAAAGCCCTGTGGACGGGCGGGGGTCAAGCTGCGGACAGACCGTCGATGGCCGCCCATCCATGGACATGCTCCACCCGGCGGAAAGCGCGGAAGCGGGAAGCGTCCATTCCGCCCAGCAGGATCGCGGGGCACCCGGCCCGCCGCGCCAGCAGCAAGGCCTGTACCGGTCCCAGCGATCGTGCCCCGGGATGCGAAGCGGTGGCGAAGACCGGCGAGACAAACACGGCGTCCGCACCCGATCTTCGCGCCGCGGCGAGTTCCCGCATCGAATGCGCGGTGGCAAGCCTCAGCAGTCCTTCAGCGCCTGCGATCCGGCCGGGCGCGCCATAGATCGCATCCGCACCCCAGGCCCTCGCCTGCCGGGCCGGAGCGGACAGCGCCACGACATGCCCTCGGCCGCGGGCGATGGCAGCCAGCCGCCCGAAGCGCGCCTGCCGCCGGACGGGATCGAGGTGATAATGCCGGTAAACGAACCCGCTCCCCCGGGGCAGGCGGCGCAGGGTTTGTTCCAGAGCGGCATCGTTGCGCGCGTCGCTCAGCAGCCAGATCTTTGGCATGGCGCGATGCTTGGGGGGCTGGCGGATCGTCACGCCCTCGCTATAGCAGCGCGCGATGACCGTGCCAGCGCTTCAGGAAACCCGCGACAGGATCGCCCACGCCGCCAGCATAGCCCGCCGCAAGCCGGCGGACGTGGCACTGGTCGCAGTCTCCAAGACCCATCCGGCAGAGCGGATCCGCCCTCTGCTTCAGGATGGCCAGCGCATGTTCGGCGAGAACCGCGTGCAGGAAGCGCAGGACAAATGGCCGGCGCTTTGCGAGGAGTTCCCCGATACCAGCCTGCATCTGGTCGGCCAGCTGCAGTCGAACAAGGCGGACAATGCCGTTGCGCTGTTCGATGCGATCCATTCGCTCGACCGCCCCAGCCTTGTGAAGGCATTGGCTAAGGCGATGGACAAGGCGGACCGCCGCGTACCCTGTTTCGTCCAGGTCAATATCGGCGGCGAGGAGCAGAAGGGCGGCTGCGCCATCGCGGACACGCCAGCCCTGCTGACGCAGGCGCGCGATGCCGGGATCGATATCGCCGGCCTGATGTGCGTGCCGCCACTGGAGGTCGAGCCTGCGCCTTTTTTCGCGCTTCTGGCCAGGATCGCTGCCGATCACGGCATTACCGGCCTGTCTATGGGTATGAGCAGCGATTTCGAGACTGCAATCATGCTGGGCGCCACTCATGTCCGCGTCGGGTCCGCCCTGTTCGGCACACGCGAGTACACGAAGCGGAACGTCGGCTTGCCTCTACCGTTCATCCGGGAAAAGAGGAGCCAACATGGACAATCTTGAAATCACCCGCCACGACGAGGAAACCCGCGGCGAATATCGCGCCCATCCTTCGGACAGTGACGCGATCGGCCGCCTGACCTACAAGAAGAACGGCGACGTCTATGTCGCCGACCACACGCTCGTCCCGCCGGAAATCGGGGGGCGCGGCATCGCGGCGAAGCTGGTGGAAGCACTGATCGCCGATGCGCGCGACGAAGGGTTCAAGATCGTGCCGCAATGTTCCTATGTCGATGCCGCTTTCAGGCGCCATCCCGACTGGTCGGACCTGCGCGCCTGATCGCGACAGTCGGCGAAGCCTTCATCGACCCGCCAGACTTCCAATACCAAAAATCGATCGGTCCGGAATCGCAATTCCGGACCGACTGACTCTGGACCCTTCGCAAACGGGGGCGACCTATTTATTCGGCCCGCCGCCGTTTCCATTGCCGCCCGGATTGTCCTTGTCGTGGCCCTTGCCAGGCGGTGTAGGCGCCGGCGATGGTGTGGGCGACGGCGACGGTGCCGGGGAAGGCGAGGGCGAAGGCTTAGGCTTGGGCGATGGTGAAGGCGACGTGTCGCCACCGCCCTTGGGCGATTCGACGAACTTGGGATCGAAATCGCCAACCTTGCCGTTCATCGACGAACCGACATTCGCTCCCAGCGCCAGGCTTGCCGCGCCGACACCCACGCCGACGACGCAGAGTATCAGCGCATATTCGGACGAGCTGGCGCCAAGCTCGTTCCTGCGAAAACTGCGCAGGCGAGAAATGCCTCTCCGAACTTCCATCGGTTGCCCCCGTTGCATGGCCGCCTGTTTGAATAGGACGGAAAGATCCTATCGCGGCGGCCATTAAGGACAGGTTAAGTCGCGCAAATACGGCAAATGCAAATCGATTTAGGAAGGTGACGGGCAATGTCACCAAGCTAACTCCCGGTGTCCGAAATTCCGACCCAGGTCGGCACAACTCTGGCGGGAAAATGGTGCTGCTGGGGAGGATTGAACTCCCGACCTCACCCTTACCAAGGGTGCGCTCTACCACTGAGCTACAGCAGCCCGGCGCGCGATGCATGATCATGCATGTCGGCGTCTTGCGAGGGCGCGCTATTGGCGGTGCCCGGCGCGCTTGTCAAGCGAAGCTGCACACGCTTGTCACCATCGCGGCTTGGTGCGATGAAACGGGGATGGCAAGCGGCGGAACCAACACCCCGGACACCCCCGCGACGACGGGCCCGATGACGCGCGAGGAACGGCTTGCGGCCCAGCTTCGCGCCAATCTGCGCCGCCGCAAGGCGCAGGCCCGCGCTATCGCGAAAGGCGACGGGGAAACGGACACGGATGGCGGGGAACGCGCTACATCCGACTGAAATCCCCCGCCTTCCACAAGCCGTCCCGCGGCGCTTGAGGAAATGAGCGGGATCGTTCATCTTGCGACAATGGGAAATTTGCTAGGATTGCGTGCATGAAGGGACTGTCATCGCACAAGCTGCGCCAAGCGGGCGCCATCATTCGTCGTTACGGAGTCGGCTTCCTGGCTGCTTCGGCGCTGGGATTCGCCCCCGCCGCACACGCCCAGGCCAAGCATCCGGAGGCGCAGAGTTTCGAGGAATTCCTCAACGGACCGGAAGGCGCCATTCTCGATTCGCACCAGGCGAACGAGAATCTGCCCGAAACGTTTCGCCGGCAACTCTTCGCGGTCGCACCGCAGGCGCAGGGCCGGATCGGTGTCGCTGCGCTCGATCTGACGACCGGGCAGACCGTGTCGATCCAGGGCGACGAGCCCTTCCCCATGGCCAGCACGTCGAAGATCGCGATCGCCGCCACCTTCCTGGCGGGTGTCGATTCCGGCAAGTACAGCCTGTTCGACCGCTACCCGCTGATGGTGCCGGTCGCGTCCGAGCCGTTCTCGAGCAAGGTTGCCCCCGTCCGCGCGGGGCAGACCATGACGGCCGAAATGCTGATCGAGCGGATGATCACCCGGTCCGACAATCAAGCCACCGACGCGCTGCTGGCGGTGGTCGGCGGCCCGCAGGCGGTGAATGCCTGGGCCCGCAAGGCCGGGCTGGGCCGCTTCCGGATCGACCGCGATATCGCCACGCTGGTGCGCGATCGCTGGGAATTCGACCTGTCGCGCCACGTCGACGTGCGCGACAGCACCCCGCCCGAGGAAATGGTCGAGCTGATTGCCGGCATCCATCAGGGCAAATGGCTGTCGCCCGCCAGCCGCGGCCTGCTGATCGGTGCGATGACGCGCACCGTCACGGGAAGCTCGCGCATTAAGGCCGGCCTGCCGCGCGGCGTATCCTTCGGTCACAAGACCGGAACGCTTAACAAAACCGCCAGCGATGTCGGCTTTGTCACCCTGCCCGACGGACGGGTGGTGGTGATGGCGATCTACGTCACGGGCCAGAGCGGCCCGGCCGCGCGCAATGCCAAGATCGCCGAGATCACGCGCACCATCTATAACGGATTCGCCACGGCTCCGGCCCGGCACGCGTCGAACGACAATAACGTTTTCGCCGCCAACTGACCGGCGATACGTCGCCCGCAATACGGCGGACGTACACTCCGGAAAAGGAAAAGGGCGCGGAAGGCAATTCCTTCCGCGCCCTTTCCTGTTGCGGTCCCCTGGGGGACTGCAGATCGACTATCAGTCAACCTGAGCTTCAGTGACGGTCTCGTCCTGAACGTCGGCTTCGACTTCAGCAGCAGCTTCGTCGGTCGCTTCCATTGCGGAATCGGTCGCCATTTCGGCTTCGGCAGCAGCGTCTTCAGCGGTGGCTTCGACGGCGTCCATATTGGCGTCGGCGTCAGCAGCCATCGAATCCATGGTGGCTTCGGCGTTTTCCTCGGTGCCTTCCGAGCAAGCGACGAGCGAGAGAGCAGCGCCGGCAGCGGCAGCGGCGAGAATGATCTTGCGCATGAAATGCATCCTTATTCAGATTGAACGTGAAGAATGAATATGTGCCTTCACGCGAAACCCGGTATTCCGGGCCTCGTGAGACACAGATAATCGTTCACGCACAGGGATGCAAGCGGCAACGCACAGTTCCGCATCGTTTATCTAAAATGCGAATATGGCCGCATTAGGGCGCGGGCGACAAATTTTCGTGGGAAGAGCCCAGATTCCCACCCCGATCAAGGCAGTTGGGGCATGATTTCCCCGCCCCTCGCTGCTACCGCCTGATGATCATGAGCGACGCAACCGAACTTGCCCCCGCAGCGGCTTCCGATGGCGCTGTGCGCAAACCGCACCTCTACCTGGTCGACGGCTCGGCTTATATCTTCCGCGCCTATCACCGGCTTCCCCCGCTGACCAATCCGCAGGGCACGCCGGTCGGCGCGGTCTATGGCTATACGACCATGTTGTGGAAACTGGCGCAGGATCTCGACGATGCGGACGGACCGACCCATCTGGCGGTCATCCTCGACAAGGCATCGCAAAGCTTTCGGCACGATCTCTATGCCGATTACAAGGCGAACCGCCCGCCCCCTCCCGAAGACCTCGTGCCCCAGTTCCCGCTGATCCGGGAAGCGACGCGCGCGTTCTCGCTCCCCTGTATCGAGGAGGACATGCTGGAGGCGGACGATCTGATCGCCAGCTATGCCCGCGCCGCCACGCGCAGGGGCTGGGACGTGACGATCGTGTCGTCGGACAAGGACCTGATGCAGCTGGTCGGCCGATGCGCCGATCCCGACGACGGGGTCGAGGGCGGCTGCATCGATATGCTCGACACGATGAAGAACGCGCGGATCGAGATTGCCGAGGTGGTCGAGAAGTTCGGCGTCCCGCCCGAAAAGCTGGGCGATGTCCTGGCGCTGATGGGCGATTCGGTCGACAACGTGCCGGGCGTGCGCGGCATCGGGCCCAAGACGGCAGAAAAGCTGATCAACGAATATGGCGATCTCGAAAGCGTGCTGGCCGCCGCGCCCGAGATGAAGAAATCCAAGATGCGCGAAAACCTGATCGAGCATACCGAGATGGCGCGCCTGTCGCGCCGGCTGGTGCAGCTGAAGGAGGATTGCCCGCTCCCCATGCCGCTCGACGAATTCGCGCTTGACGGCATTCCCAAGGAACCTCTGGCGAATTTCCTGTCGACGCATGGCTTCACCAGCTTGCTGAAGCGGCTGGGCGCGGGCAGCCCGTCGCGGCCGACCGACCTCAATCCCGCCAAGCCGGCCAATGCCGCGGCGGAAGCAGCGTCCGGAACCCGCCAGCCCCTGCCCGAATGGCCCGCGGTCGACCTCGACGCCTATGAATGCGTGACCACGCTCGACCGGCTGGATGCATGGATCGCGCGTGCGTTTGCCGCCCATGCGGTGGCGATCGATACGGAAACCAGCTCGCTCGATTCGATGCAGGCGGAGCTTGCCGGGATCAGCCTGGCGCTGGGCCCGAACGATGCCTGCTATATCCCGCTTGCCCACGGCAGCGACGACATGTTCGCCGAAAAGCCGCAGCAGGTTCCCAAGGCCGAAGCGCTCGCCCGGCTGAAGCCGCTGCTGGAAAGCGACGCGGTGCTGAAGATCGGGCAGAACGTCAAATACGACCTGACGGTGCTGCAGCGCTGCGGCATCGAGGTCGCGCCGGTGGATGACACGATGATCCTGTCCTTCGACCTCGACGCCGGGCGCGGCGGGGGCGGTATCGGACAGGCGCATGGCATGGATTCGCTTAGCCAGACGCATCTTGGCCACACCACCCTGACCTTCAAGGACATCTGCGGGACGGGCAAGAAGCAGATCCTGTTCAGCGCCGTGCCGCTCGACAAGGCGACTCGCTATGCGGCCGAGGACGCGGACGTCACCTGGCGCCTGCACCGCGTGCTGCGCCAGCGCCTGGCGGATGAAGGCGTTACACGCATCTACGAGAATGTGGACCGCCCGCTGATCCCCGTCATCGCGATGATGGAACGCAACGGCATCAAGGTCGACCGCGAGCATCTGGCACGCCTGTCGGGCGAATTCGCCGAGCAGATCGCCTCGCTCGAGGCCGAAGTGCACGAAATGGCGGGAGAAAGCTTTGCCATCGGCAGCCCCAAGCAGCTGGGCGACATTTTGTTCGACAAGATGGGCCTGAAAGGCGGGCGAAAAGGCAAGAGCGGCCAGTTCTCGACCGACCAGACGGTGCTGGAAAAGCTGGCGGGCGAAGGCGTGCCGATGGCCAACAAGGTGCTGGAATGGCGCGGCCTGTCCAAGCTGCGCTCCACCTATACCGAAGCTTTGCAACAGGCGATCAATCCCGGCACGGGCCGCGTGCACACCAGCTATAGCCTGGTCGGCGCGCAGACGGGGCGGCTGTCCTCCACCGATCCCAATCTGCAGAATATCCCGATCCGCACCGAAACCGGCCGCCAGATCCGCGAGGCTTTCGTGGCCGAGCCCGGCAATGTGCTGCTGGCCGCCGACTATTCGCAGATCGAACTGCGCCTTGCCGCGCACATGGCCGACGTTCCGCCGCTGAAGGAAGCCTTTGCCGATGGCGAGGACATCCACGCCCGCACCGCGCGCGAGATGTATGGCGAGGTTACCCGCGATACCCGCGCGCAGGCCAAGACGATCAATTTCGCGATCCTCTACGGCATTTCGCGCTGGGGCCTTGCAGGCCGCCTCGGCACCGATGCGGAGGAGGCGCAGGCCGTGATCGACCGCTATTTCGAACGCTTCCCCGGCATCCAGAAATATATCGTACATACGCTGGAGCGGGTGCGCGAGACCGGCTATTCGGAAACGCTGTTCGGGCGAAAGACCCATTTCCGCAACATCAATTCCAAGAACCCCAACGAACGCGCCGGCGCCGAACGCGCCGCGATCAACGCGCCGATCCAGGGCACCAGCGCCGACATCATCAAGCGCGCGATGGTGCGCATGATGCCCGCGCTGCATGACGCCGGGCTCGGCCATGCCAGGATGCTGCTGCAGGTGCATGACGAACTGGTCTTCGAACTGCCCGAAGGCGACGTGGCCGCCGCCTCTCCGGTGATCGAGCGGGTGATGGCCGACGCCGCGCTGCCCTCGGTCGAACTCTCGGTGCCGCTGGGGATCGAGATCGGTACCGGCCACAGCTGGGGGGCAGCGCATTGAGCATCAACCAGCCCTTGCCTCTGCCCGCACTCGCGCCCGACACGATGCTGATCGAGACGATGGGATACGATCCGCAAAAGGGCGTGCCGATGATCGAATTCCATCTCGAGCGGCTGAAGGAAAGCGCGTCGGAGCTGGGCTTCGAATGCGATCGCCATGCCATCAGGAACGAGGTGCAGGCGGTCTGCTTCACCCACCGCGAACCGGCACGGCTCAAGATCGAACTGCAGCGCACCGGCCGTTTCGCGATCCGGCTGGGACGGCGTCCGGCCCCCATGGCCGAACCCGTGCCGGTGTCGCTGGTGACGCTGGACGTCCAGCCCGGCGATCCGCGGCTGCGCCACAAGACCAGCGAGCGCGATTTCTATGACGCAGCCCGCCGCCAGGCCGCCGCCAGGGGGGCAGAGGAAGCCATCCTGGTGCGTCCCGACGGGATGGTGACCGAGGGCAGCTTCACCAGCGTCTTCGTCGAACGCGGCGACATGCTGCTGACCCCGCCGCTCGGGCTTGGCCTGCTGCCCGGGGTCCTGCGCCGCTCTCTGATCGAGGACGAGCGCGCGAAGGAAGCCGAACTGCGGGTCGAGGATCTGGACGAGGGGCTGATGATCGGCAATTCTCTGCGGGGCCTGATGCGCGCCCGGCTGATTGCCCCCGCATGAGCCAGCCGCAACTGTCACAGGCCCTGCAGCGCATCCAGCCGTCGCCGACCACGGCGATGACAGACCGCGCGACGGCCATGCGCGAAGCGGGGCGCGACATCATCTCGCTGTCGGTGGGCGAACCCGATCTGCCCACCCCGCCCCATGTCATCGCGGCGATGCAGCAGGCGCTGCGCGATGGCCAGACGCGCTATACCCCGGTTGGCGGGACCAGCGCGATGAAGCGCGCCGCCGCGCTGCATTTCGCCCGCGACCTGAACATCGCGGCCACCCCCGCCAACACCACGATCAGCGCGGGCGGCAAGCAGGCGATCTTCCACGCGCTTTGCGCCACGATCGATCCCGGCGACGAGGTCGTGATCCCCGCCCCCTGGTGGGTCAGCTATCCCGAGATTGCGCGCTTCGCCGGTGCGACGGTCGTGCCGCTGCCGACCACGCCCGCCAGCGCCTTCCGCTTCACGGCGCAGGCACTTGAGGCTGCGATCACCCCGCGCACCCGCTGGCTGCTGTTGAACAGCCCGGGCAATCCGACCGGCGCGGTGTTCCCGGCGGACGAACTGCGCGCCATCGCCGAAGTGCTGGACCGCCACCCCCGCGTGCTGGTGATGAGCGACGATATCTATGCCCCGCTGCGCTATAGCGGCGGCGATCATGCAACCCTGGCCGCGCTGCGCCCCGACCTGGCGGCCAATGGCGACAAGGGCCGCGTGCTGACCATATCGGGCGTATCGAAAAGCCACGCGATGACCGGCCTGCGCATCGGCTTTGCCACCGGCCCCGAATGGCTGATCCGCGCGATGGAACGGCTGCAGTCGCACAGCAGCGGCAATCCCTGTTCGATCAGCCAGGCGGGCGCGGTCGCCGCGATGGAGGGGCCGCAGGACTTCCTTGCCGATTGGCGCCAAATTTTTCGCCGCCGCCGCGACCTGGTGTGCGCAGCGGTTAACGCCATGCCGGGCCTGTCGACACCGGTGCCCGACGGGGCGTTCTATTGCCTGGTCGATGCAGCGCCGCTAATCGGCGGCGATATGCCCGACGATGGCGCGCTGGCGCTGCATCTGCTGGACCACGGGGTCGCCGTCGTGCCGGCCTCTGCCTTTGGCGGCGCGCATTGCGGGCTGTCCGGCTTCCGCATCAGCTTCGCGGCGGGCGAGGACACATTGCGCGAAGCCCTGCAACGCATCGAAACGGCGGTCACCAAGCTATGAATACTATCGAAATCCTGTTCGAGGACGGCGAAGCGCTGGTCATCGACAAGCCCGCCGGCCTTCCTGTCGAGCGTCCGCGCGCGGGCGGGCCTAGCCTTGAAGATCATCTCGACACGCTGCGGCTGGGATTCCAGCGCGAACCCGTGCCGGTGCACCGGATCGACACCGACACGTCGGGCTGCCTGCTGCTGGCGCGCAATCCCAAGGCGCTGAAACGCTTTTCCGCCGCGTTCGAGGCGCGGGCGGTGACCAAGCACTACATCGGCCTGGTCGCGGGCGAACTGGCGGATGAAGAGGGCACCATCGCGCTGTCGCTGTCCAAGATCAGCAGCGCCGAAAAGGGCTGGCGCATGATCGCGGCGAAAAAAGGCAAGCCTTCGGTCACCCACTGGAAGAAGCTGGGCGTGAAGGATGGCGTCACTGCGGTCGCTTTCGCGCCGGAAACCGGCCGCACCCACCAGATCCGCATTCATGCATTGGCAGGTCTGGGTTTCCCGCTGCTCGGCGATCCGGTCTATGGCGATGGAAAGGGCGCAGGCCGCACCATGCTGCATGCGTCCGAACTGGTCGTGCAGCGCGAAGGCAAGGACCCGATCAGCGCGATCGCACCCTTGCCCGCCGATTTCGCGCGGCTCTGCCCCGACATTCCGGAATCGATCGAATGGCCAGCGGGTAAAGAATGGCCGGCGGAGGCATAATCGATCGGGCCCACGCACTGGTCGAGGAGCGGTTCGTCACCGCCTCCGGCCCTGGTGGGCAGAACGTCAACAAGGTGGCGACCGCGGTGCAGCTGCGCGTCAATATCTATGCGCTGAACCTGCCGCAGCCCATCTTCCACCGCCTTCAGCGCATCGCGGGCAGCAAGCTGACCGCCAGCGGCGACCTGCTGATCGAGGCGAAGCGTTTCCGCACGCAGGACGCCAACCGCAGCGACGCGCGCGACCGGCTGACCGAACTGCTCGAACAGGCACTGGTGCAGCCGAAGAAGCGCGCCAAGACCCGCGTAAACCGCGTGGGCAAGGTGAAGCGGCTGAAATCGAAGAAGGAGCGCGGCGAGGTGAAGGCGAAGCGTGGGGCGGTGAAGAGCTGGGATTAATCCCCGCCAACGCGCTCCACCTGCGCGCCGACCAGTTGCAGCTTTTCCTCCAGCCGTTCGTACCCTCGGTCGAGGTGGTAGAGGCGGTGCACTGTCGTCTCGCCCTCGGCGGCCAGCCCCGCGATCACCAGCGACATGGATGCGCGCAGGTCGGTCGCCATCACTTCCGCGCCGGTCAGTTTCTTCACGCCATGGACCACCGCCGTGCGGCCGTTGGTCTCGATATGCGCGCCCATGCGGTTCAGCTCGGGCACGTGCATGTAGCGGTTCTCGAAGATGGTCTCGTTCAGCACGCTGGTACCCTCGGCGAGACACAGCAGCGCCATCATCTGCGCCTGCATGTCGGTGGCAAAGCCGGGGAACGGCGCGGTCGAGATGTTGATGGCTTTCAGCGGGCCGTTGGGGGCAATATGGATGCCGTCCTTGCGCTCCTCCACCACCACGCCAGCATTGCGCAGCGCATGGGTGGTGGCGCGCATGTCGTGCGCGTCGGCGCCCTTCAGGAACACCTCGCCCCCGGTGATCGCGGCGGCACAGGCATAGCTGCCCGCCTCGATCCGGTCGGCCATCACGCGATAGGTCGCACCGTGCAGCCGGTCGACGCCGTGGATCGTCAGTTCCGATTCGCCGATGCCCTCGATCTCGGCCCCCATCGCGGCAAGCAGGCGGCACAGATCGACGATCTCGGGCTCGCGCGCGGCGTTTTCCAGCCGCGTGGTGCCCCTGGCCAGGACCGCGGCCATCAGTGCATTCTCGGTCGCGCCGACCGAAACGACCGGGAAGGTGAAATCGCCGCCCGGCAGCCCGCCATCGGGCGCATGGGCGCGCACATATCCTGCGGCCAGCTCGATCTCGGCCCCCATCGCTTCCAGCGCTTTCAGATGAAGGTCGATGGGCCGGTTGCCGATCGCGCAGCCGCCCGGCAGCGACACGGTCGCCTCGCCCGCGCGGGCCAGCAGCGGGCCGAGCACCAGGATCGAGGCGCGCATCTTGCGCACGATGTCATAGGGCGCGACCGTGCTGGTCAGCCGCGTCGCCTGCAGCGTCATCACCCGCCCGAAATCCTGCGGCCGCGAACCGGCGATGGCGGTGGACACGCCGAAGCCGTTCAGCAGATGCTGGAACTGGTCGATGTCGGCCAGCCGCGGCAGGTTGCGCAATGTGACCGGTTCCTCGGTCAGCAAGGCGCAGGGAAGCAGGGTGAGAGCGGCATTTTTCGCGCCGGAAATCGGCAGCGTACCCGAAAGGCGCTTGCCGCCTTGAATGACTATCTTGTCCATCGGCCCGCTTTAGCCCGAAATAGACCGATCGCAAGCCGTATGGGAGCACCGTTCCACCGGACACAGACTTGCAACCTTCATGGCCCAATGCCTAGAAAACACGAGATTTCGCTTTTGCAGCACAAAGGAACGATGGCACCCATGCCCGAAACCGCCCCTACGCCTGGCCGCAAGCCTATCCGCAAGGCCGTCTTCCCCGTCGCCGGTCTCGGCACGCGCTTCCTGCCCGCCACCAAGGCGATTCCCAAGGAATTGCTGCCCATCGTCGACCGCCCGCTGATCCAGTACGCAGTGGACGAGGCGCGCGAGGCCGGGATCGAGCAGATGATCTTCGTCACCGGCCGCGGCAAGACCGCGCTGGTCGAGAATTTCGACATCGCCTTCGAGCTCGAGGCGACCATGAAGGAGCGCGGCAAGGATTTGTCGGTGCTCGACCCCACGCGCTTCCGGCCCGGCGACCTGATCACCGTGCGCCAGCAGGAGCCGATGGGCCTGGGCCACGCGATCTGGTGCGCGCGCGCCATCGTCGGCGACGAACCCTTCGCCATCCTGCTTCCCGACGAGCTGATGTGGGGCAAGCCCGGCTGCATGAAGCAGATGGTCGAGGCCTATAACGAGGTTGGCGGCAATCTGGTGTCGGTGCTGGAAGTGCCGCACGACCAGGTCTCGTCCTATGGCGTGATCGATCCGGGCGCGGCAAGCGGCGCCCTGACCGAGGTGAAGGGGCTGGTCGAAAAGCCGCCCGTCGACCAGGCGCCGTCGAACAAGATCGTGTCGGGCCGCTACATCCTTCAGCCCGAGGTGATGAAGACGCTGGAAACGCAGGGCAAGGGCGCCGGCGGAGAGATCCAGCTGACCGACGCCATGGCCAAGATGATCGGCAACCAGCCGTTCCATGCGGTCACGTTCGAGGGCAAGCGTTACGACTGTGGGTCCAAGACCGGCTTTGTCGAAGCGACGCTGGCGCTGGCGCTGGAACGCGACGACATGGGCGCCGAAGTGCGCGCCATTGCCGAGCGGCTGCTGGCCGAGTGATGTTGCGTCCGTTCCGATGCGGTATCTGACTGTTCCGCTTCGGGAATTAGGGACTTACCCCTAGGTCGACATTCGGATTGCCTTGGCTAGCCATGCCCACAGCATGGCCGCGGGCCGCACTTGAAGCGGCCCGCGATAAAAGGCCTGTCTACAATGGCTACGCCGACCGAAACGACCGGTGGGGAACATGCAAACGGAACGGAGGCCACCGCTACCGATACGCGGACGGGCGCGACCGGATGGGCACGCCTTCCGCGGATCGAAGGCCGCTGCCTGACCGTCCTGCTGATGGCGATCACGGTGCTGGCCGCTGCGGCGATCTTCGCCCAGTCGGTCCTGCCCCCGATATGCCTTGCGACACCGCTGGCGGTGCTGGTGGCGCTGACGGGTGGACTGCGGCGCACGCTCGCCGCGACTGCGATCATCGCGGGCGTGGCATTCCTTGCCGCCCGGCTGGACCTGGGTCCGATCACCGATGCGTCCATGTTCATGGCGTTCTGCGCCGTGCTGGCCGCCACGGCGCTTCCTCTGGCGGGCTGGGCCGATCGCGCCCGGCGCGACCGCACGGCCCTGGCCATCGCCCGGGACGAAAGCCAGCGGCTACGCGACACGATCGACGAGGTGATCTTCGAGATCGACCGCGCGGGGTGCTGGTCGTCGCTGAATGCGGCATGGGAACGCATCACCGGCTTCAGCCGCACGGAAAGCCTGGGCCGCCCGGTCGAGGATTTCCTCGAAGCACTGGAATGCGATGCCGAGCGCGAAAGGTTCAGCCGCCTGATCAGCGGCGAGCGCGGCCTCGTCACCTCGCTCCACACGATCCGCCGCCCGGATGGCGACACCCGCCATGTCGAGGTCAGGATGCGCGGCGCCTTCGACCTGCAGGGCCGCCCCGTGGGGCTGGTCGGCCATATTCGCGACATCACCCAGGCCGCCCGCTATCGCCACGCGCTCGACGATGCGGAGCGCCGCTTCTCGACGCTGGCCAATGCCGCCCCGGTCGGGATCTGGCGCACCAATGCGCGCGGTGACACCCTGTTCGTCAATCATGCCTTCAAGCAGATGACCGGGCTGCGCGATGGGCAGTGGGAAGGATCGCACTGGATCACCGCCATCCACCCCGACGACTTCGAACGGGTGGTGACCATGTGGAAGGCCGCGCTAAAGGCCGAGGCCGCGTTTCGCGCCGAATGGCGCTGGCGCGGACCCGATGGCGCAGTCGTCTGGGTGGCGACCAGCGGCGCTCCGCAACTGGACGAGGATGGTCGGTTGACGGGCTATATCGGCATGAACGTCGATATCACCGAACAGCGCGGCGCCGAGGCCCAGCTTGCCGAGAACGAGCACCGCATGCGCGCCGTGTTCGAAAGAATCGGCGGCGCCGCCGATCCGGCTGCCGATCAGGCACAGTGGGACGGGCTGGCTACCCAGCTGCGGCAGATGACCGGGCCGCAAGGCCGCCGCCCGGCCAGCCGCAAGATGTGGGCGGCCTGAAGCCTGGCCTTGCGATGGCGCACGAAAAAGGGCCCGGCAGATCCGCTCTGCCGGGCCCTTTTTTCTTGGCTCGAATCGTTTCGCTTACTCGGGACCGCCCGCGCCGGTGTTGGTGGCCGAAGCGAAGGCTTCCATGAAGGTGTCGGCGTGCAGATAGGGGGTCGGATCGACCGCTTCGCCCGCGATGCGCACTTCGTAATGAAGATGCGGGCCGGTCGAACGGCCGGTGCTGCCGACGAAGCCGATCAGGTCGCCCTTCTTGACTTCCTGCCCGGGGGACACGTTCAGCTTCGACATATGGCCATAGCGGGTCTCAAGGTCGCCGCCATGCTCGATCTTGATGAAATTGCCATAGCCGCCGTACCATTCGGCCATGTCGATGGTGCCATCGGCGGTCGCATAGATCGGCGTACCGGTGGGCGCGGCCAGGTCGATGCCCTTGTGATTGGCCCGGCGCCCCGTCACCGGGTGATCGCGCAGACCATAGTCGCTGGTGAAGCGGGCAGTCGTCAGCGGCATGCGCGACGGGATGTTGATCGCCTGGCGTCCGACTACCGGTACAGGCACTTCCTGGGCCACTTCCACCGACTTCCAGCGGGCGAACAGGTTGCGATAGCGCGGATCCGATTTCTCGGCACTGGTTTCGGCGGTCGTCGCATTGACGGTCGAGGCAACCTCGGTCGAAGCGGCAGCCGCCGCCATGGTTGCGGTATTGCTTCCGGGCTGCGCCAGCGCAGCGGTCGGGGTCATCGCCGCCGACAGCGTCGCGATGGTGCCCAGCGCAACGAAACGGGCGCTACCGAGAAGAAAGAAACGATTACAACCAAGCATATTGCCGAACCTCTGTTTCTCGGCATCGTGCCCCCAAATTCCGTCCGGGCTGACGATGCCGGGTGATCCCTCCGGCACAGCTCTGGCGAGGCCCGGTCCCATCGAAGGGCACGCATCCGGATCAACGCAGACAAGCTGCTTCAAAATTTCGAGAAGGTCGGAACCCCCCGCCGTTCTCATGCGTACTGGCTAGGGTAAAAAAGGTTAATCAGACAATACCAGCGCGGAACCCGCGCGATAGACCGGCAGACTCCCGCGCTGAGTCGTTGAACGGTGGCTTAATCGTTCCCTGGAAGCAGCTTTTCACAAGAAATTGCCATTTTTCGACAGGGTCTTCGTCTCTGTCACGGCACAGTTGAACGAAATGGCTGGTTCCGAAACGCACGTGGCGAATCTCGTCGTCAAGGATTCGCGACAGGATTCGTGCCCCGTTCTCGTCACCTTGCGCGTGCACCCGGTCCCGCATCGCGGGCGTGATATCCAGCCCCCGCGCTTCCAGCACCATCGGCACGATCGCCAGCCGCGCCGCCACATCGTGCTTCGTCTCGCTTGCCGACTCCCACAGCCCGCCATGCGCGGGCAATTCGCCATACGCGCTGCCCAGCGTCTTCAGCTTGCGGTCGAGCAAGGCGAAATGCATCGCCTCGTCCGCGGCGACCGACAGGAAATCACCGACAAAGCCGGGGTCCATCTGCCCACCGAACCGCCCCGCCATGTCGAGCGCGAGGTCGATGGCGACGAATTCGATATGCGCCAGCGAATGCCACAGCGCGATGCGCGCCCTGTCCGATCCGCCGCGCCCGCGCTTGGGCATCCGGTTCGGCGGCAGCAGTTCGGGCCGTTCGGGGCGCGCAGGCTCGTCGGGCATGGCGATGTCGAAACGCGCCGCCAGACGTCCCAGTCGCCAGTCGCGTGCAACTTCGCGCGCGGCCATCGCCTTGGCGCTCGGCTCGCCCGTCAGCAGCGCATCGCGGATGGCCTGCGCCACGCTGCGCATCAGCCCAGCGCCTTCGCCGCCTCCAGCACCGCTTCGGCATGGCCCTTGACCTTCACCTTGCGCCAGACCTGCGCGATGGTGCCGTCGGCGTTCACAAGGAAGGTGGTGCGCTCCATCCCCATATAGGTGCGGCCGTACATGCTCTTCTCGGTCCAGATGCCCAGCGCTTCGGCCAGCCCGTCGGTGCCGCTGTCCGGCGCCGTATCGCTGGCGAGCGGTATCGTCAGCGCCTGCTTCTCGATGAATTTCAGATGGCTTTTGGGCGGATCCTTGCTGACGCCCAGCAGCGCGATGCCGGCCTTGTCGAAATCGGGCTTCAGCGCCGAGAAATCCTTCGCCTCGCTGGTGCAGCCGGGGGTGTTGTCCTTGGGATAGAAGAACAGCACGGCGGGCCTGCCCGCGAAATCGGCGATCGACACGCTGCCGCCATCGGGTGTTTCCAGCGAATGCGCGGGAAAGGCATCGCCCTCGCCGGGCCGGTCGGTGCTGGTGGCGGTCATCGTCAAAGCTCCAGTGTTTCGTCGAAGGTTTTCGCCCAGGCCTGTGCCACCGCGTGGCGCGCCTTGTCGAGCGCGGCGAGCAATGCGTCCCAACCGTCCTCCTCTTGGCAATCGGCCTCAAGGCAATTGGCGACCAGCACGCCGCGCGCGGCCTCGGGCAGTTCCATGCCGTCGGGCGCGACCAGCCGCAGCGATACGAGCAGCCGGGTCAGCAGGTCTTGCGCCGCCACCAGATCGCCCGATACCAGCCCTGCCCCCGCCAGCGCTGCCACCGCCGCGCGCAGATGCGGGTCCAGGAACGCGCCGTCCGGCCCGCCCCCTTCGCGCAATTGCAGGTAATGGGTCAGGAATTCCAGGTCGACCAGACCGCCGCGCAGCAGCTTGACGTCCAGCGGGCCCGCGGGCGGCTTGTGGCGCGCCATCTCGGCCCGCATCTCCAGCACCGCGCCTTTCAGCGCCGCCGGATCGCGCTTCATCGCGACCAGCTCGCGAACGAAGCCCGCCAGCACCTCGGGCGCTTCGGGGGGCCCATGCAGCACGCGCGCACGCATCAGCGCCATGTGCTCCCACGTCCAGGCCTGCTCGCGCTGATAGCGGGCGAAGCTGTCGGTGCTGACCGCCAGCAGCCCCTGCGCGCCCGAAGGACGCAGCCGCGTATCGACTTCGTACAGCGCCCCTTCCGCCGTCGGGACGGACAGCGCAGCGCTGACCCGCTGGGCCAGCCGGTTGAAATATTGCGTGGCGCCCAACGGCCTGCGCCCGCGCGATTCCGCCGCATAGTCGCCGGTAAACAGATAGACGAGGTCGAGGTCGCTGGCATGGGTCAAGACGCCGCCGCCCAGCCGCCCGAAACCCAGCACGACCAGCTGGCCGCCTTTGATCCTGCCATGCTCCTCGGCGAAATTATCCGCCGCGGCGCCGGCCAGCACGTCGATGGCGGCCTCTGCCGTGCGCGACAGGCCCGCGGCGATTTCCAGCGGGTCATGCGCGTGGTCGATCAGTTGCACGCCCAGCGCGAAGCGCCGCTCGCTGACTTCGCGGCGCACGCGGTCGAGCAGCCGCTCGTAATTCGGCGCATCGGCGTGATATTCACGTTTCAGCGCCTCCACCGACGGCGGCAGGGCAAAGGCGGTGCGGTCGATCAGCGCGTCGAGCAAGTCGCTGCGCCGCGCCAGCGCATCGGCCAGCGCGGGCGACAGCGCCAGCACCCGCGCCAGCGTGTCGAGCAGGCCGGGCCGCGCGGCCAGCAGCTTGAACAGGTTGAAGGCCGAGGGGAGCCTTGCCAGCATCTGTTCCCAGCGCGTGATCGCCCGCTCCGGCAAGGGCGCCCCCGCCAGCGCGGCCAGCAGCGCAGGCTCGATCTCGGCAAAGGCGGCCAGCGCGGCATCGGATCGCAGCGACTTGACCCTTCCGTCCTTCCAGCCCGCGATCCGCTCGGCCAGCGCGGCAGGTTCGTCGAACCCCAGCTGCGCCAGATGCGCCGGAGCGGAGGCCGCCGGCTGGGCCTTCCCGCCATGCATCTCGAGCAGATGGTCGAACCGCTCCGCCACCTTCGTCGTCACATCGTCCAGTTCGGCGACCAGCGCCGCGCCGTCGGCAAGCCCGTCCAGCCGCGCGACATTATCCATTTCCTCCTGCGTGGCAGGCAGCGCATGGGTCTGGCGGTCGCGCACCATCTGCAGCCGGTGCTCGATGACGCGCAGCCGGTCATAGCTCTCGCCCAGTTCGTTTGCGTCGGCTGCACCGATGATCCCGGCTTGCGCCAGAGCGTCCAGCGCATGCCGCGTGCCGCGCACCCGCAATTCGGGGATGCGCCCGCCGTGGATCAGCTGATGGGTCTGGGCATAGAACTCGACCTCGCGGATCCCGCCGCGACCGCGCTTGAGGTCGTATCCCGGCCCGGGGCGCGGCGGACCGTCATAGCTTTCGCGGATCCGCCGAACGAGGCGCGAAATCTCGTCGATGGCGCCGAAGTCCAGCGACTTGCGCCATACGAACGACCGGATCGCATGGAGGAACCGCTCGCCCGCCGCGACATCGCCCGACGCGCTGCGCGCCCGGATGAACGCCGCCCGCTCCCACGCCAGAGCCGAGCTTTCGTAATGCGTCAGCGCCGCATCATAGCTGATGGCAAGCGGGCTGACCTCGCTCGCCGGACGCAGGCGAAGATCGACGCGCAGCACGTAACCTTCCGCCGTTGCCGATCCCATGGTCTGAACCAGCCGCCGTGCTGCCATTTGCGCGGCTTCTGCTGGCTCGTCACGGTCGCGGCGGGGGATGGTTTGGGGATCGTAGAGCAGGATAGGGTCGATGTCGGAGGAATAGTTGAGCTCTCCCGCCCCCTGCTTGCCCAGCGCAAGCGCCACCATGCCGATCGGCGCATCGCCCCACACGTCATAGTCGGGAACGCGGGCTCCGACCGCATCGCGCATCGCGGTGTCGAGCGCGCGATCCGCAAAACCGCTGAGTTCCGCCATTACGCGCGAAAGCGGAAAGGCGCCTGCCAGATCGCCCACGCCCAGCACCAGTGCCAGGGCGCGCCGCTGCCGCCGCAGGCGCACGCCGACATCCGGATCGCCGCGCGCCAGCGCCAGCTTCAGCGCCGCCTCCGCCTCGCCGCGGGCAAGCAGGGCGGCGATATCCTCCTCGCGCCCCAGCAGGTCGGACAGGAACGGGGCATGCGTGCGTGCACGGTGAAGCGCGTCATCCCATTCGGCGGACATTATTTCCTCTACCATCGGCCTGATGTGGCGCGCCTGGCGGCTGCAGGCAAGCCGCGGCTATTCGCCGATGATCGTGATCCGGTCGGTCGCGGGCAGTTCCCGCCCGCCTTCGCCATCGATCCAGGCCTCGAACGCGTCGAGGTCCACCGGGCCGATCGTCTTGTCCTCGGGCTGCGAGAATACCGTGAAGCGGTCGCCGCCGCCCGCGAGGAAATTGTTCACCGTCACCCGGTAGCGGACATCGGGATCGATCGGCTGGCCGTTCAGCCGCAGGTCCGACACGCGCTGCCCCGCCGGCTTCGTCCGGTCGAGCGTATAGGTAAAGCCTTCGGACACCGACAGGATCTCGGGCGAATCGGGCATCGTGAACTGCTGATCGAGCGCGGCGGCGATCTGCGCACCGGTCAGATCCATCGTCACCAGCACATTGCCGAACGGCTGCACCGCATAGATCTGCCCAAAGGTCACGGCGCCGTCCGCGCTTTCGGGCACCAGGTCGGCGCGCACTCCGCCCTCGTTCATGAAGGCGATCTGCGCGCCGTTCGCGCGCGTCGCGGCGAGCTGCGCGTCCGCGATCAGATTGCCCAGCGCGTTTTCCCAGCCATCCTCCCTCGCCGGACCGGATATGCGCCCCGCGGGCCGCTCGGACGCCGCGCGGGAAGCATCCTGATAGCGCGCGACATAGGCTTCGATTTCGGGATCGGGCGCGAAACGGCGGAAGTTCGGATCCTCGGACTGGACCAGCACCATTTCGGCAGCCTTCACCCGCACGTCATGCTGCGCGGGATCGACCGTCACCACCAGATCTGCGACCATGCCCGACCCATAGCCGGTGCTGGTCACCAGAAAGTCGCGCGCCGGATCGAACTGGCTGTATTCGCAGATGTAATAGCGATGCGTATGGCCCGATATGACGAGATCCACGCGCGGATCCAGCCGCTTCAGAATATCGTCGAGCGGGCCGATCGCGCCGCCGCAATCATCGCCCGCATCATAGAAACCGTCGCGTTCGAAACCCTGGTGGATGGCGACGACGATCGCATCCACGCCCTGTTCCAGCAGCCGGGGCACCAGTGCATTGACCGCATCCGCCTCGTCGCCAAAGCGCAGCCCCTCGATCCCGGCGGGCGGCACCAGCGCGGGCACGTCGCGCAGCGGCAGGCCGATGACCGCGACGGCCACTTCGCGCTCTCCCGAACCGAAGCGTCTGATGCCATAGGCGGGCAGCAGGGCGGATCCGCCGGGCATCGTTACATTGGCGGCAAGGAACTGGAAATTTGCGCCCCTGAACGGATTGTCGATCTGGCATGGTTGGCGCAGGCCGAACTGCTCGCAGCCGCCGTTCTGCATGCGCAGCAATTCGCGCCAGCCGCGATCGAGTTCGTGATTGCCGACCGCGTTGAAATCCAGCCCGATGCGATTCATCACCTCGACCGATGGCTCGTCGAGGAACAAAGAAGAGACGAGCGGGCTGGCACTGATCAGGTCGCCGGCCGAGATCACCAGCGAATCGCTGTTCTGCGCCCGCAATTGCCGCACCGCCGTGGCCAGCACCGCCGCGCCGCCGACCGGGGAATCGAATACGCTGCCATCCGGCGTCAGTGGCCCGGCATCGCTCTTGCGCTTATGCGGCAGCAGATTGCCGTGGAAGTCGTTGATGGCGATGATCCGGACGGTAACCGGGGCCGGCGAAGGGGCCACGCTGGCGCAGGCAGCAAGACCGAATGCAAGCAGCGAAGCGAAAAGGGGGCGAATCATGCCCCCCTGTCTAGCGGCACCGCAGCACGGCGCCAGTGGCGATCAGCCGAACCCGAAGATCCGGCGCAGCCATGACAGCTGCGGCTCGGCGTTGCAGGCCGAAGCGGAGGGCGCGGCGGGTTCGGGGGCAGCCGGTGCTTCGGCCGGCGCGTCGCCTTCATCTGCCAGCACATTGGCCAGCAGGTCGGCGACCGCTACGCGCTTGCCGTTGACCGGGCGATAGGACGGCTTGGCGACCGCATAGACCAGCGCCTTGCCGTCCTCGCTCCAGATGCCGTCGAAGAACAGTGCCTGCTCCTTGCGGCGGCGGCCCAGCAGCGAAGCGGGCTTGGCCCAGTTGAGCATCGCCGCGCGGGCACCTTCGCGGTCGCCCGCCATGACCAGCTTCATCCATTCGGCCCGCGCGATGCCGCCTGTATTCCAGTGGAACGACAGCGCGGCGGCCAGCTCATGCTCCGGCGGCCGGTACGAGCCGAAGGCGGCCAGGACGGCGGGCAGGTAATTGCGGCGCAGCGCCCAGACGAACACCGCCATGCAATGCGACAGCGACTGCGGATTATCGCGATAACGCCCGACCTTGTGGCCCGACGCATCGGTCAGCCCGACACTCCATGTCCAGACGCCGACCGAATCGAGATAGGCTTCGCAGACGATCCCCTCATGCGCGATCAGTTCGGCGGCGATGCGCGGCGTGATGTCGGGGGCGGCGGGGTCATAGGGCTTGGACATGAAGGGCGGCTCCTTGCTGGAAGCCGCCCTGCTGCCCGTCTGACGGTGAGTAGGAAAATAAAAGCTGGCGGATCAGGCCGTGACGGGGGTCTTCAGCGCTGCCTTCAGCTCCTCGACCAGGTCGGTCTGTTCCCATGGGAACATGCCGTCCGCAGCCGTCCGGCCGAAATGACCATAGGCCGCCGACGACCGGTAGATCGGGCGATTGAGCTGCAGCCGCGTACGAATACCGCGCGGCGTAAGCCCGCCCAGCGATTCGATTCCGCGGATCGCATCTTCCAGCGCGGCATCGCTGACGCCCTCGGCGCAGGTGCCGTGCGTATCGACATAGATCGACAGCGGATGCGCCACGCCGATCGCATAGGACAGCTGCATCGTGCAGCGCTTCGCCAGGCCCGCCGCGACGATGTTCTTGGCCAGATAGCGCGCGATATAGGCCGCCGAACGGTCGACCTTGGTCGGATCCTTGCCCGAAAACGCGCCGCCCCCGTGCGGAGCCGCGCCGCCATAGGTGTCGACGATGATCTTGCGGCCCGTCAGGCCAGCATCGCCGTCGGGTCCGCCGATCTCGAACGCGCCGGTCGGGTTGATGTGATAGACCGTTTCGTCGGACAGCAGGTTGTGGGGCATGATCTCGGCCACGACCTTCTTCACATAGGCCTTCAGCTCGGCTTCCTTCTCGCCGGTGTGATAGCCCGGCTTGTGCTGGGTAGAGACCACGATGGCGGTACAGGCGGAAGGCTTGCCGTCCTCGAACCGCAGCGTCACCTGGCTCTTGGCATCAGGCTCAAGGAACGGCGCGTCGCCCGATTTGCGGTCGTTTGCTAGCCGCTGAAGGATCTTGTGGCTGTAATCCAGCGTCGCCGGCATCAGGTCCGGCGTCTCGTCGCAGGCAAAGCCGAACATGATGCCCTGGTCGCCCGCGCCTTCGTCCTTGTTGGTCGCCTCGTCAGCGTCCACGCCCTGCGCGATCTCGGCCGACTGGCCGTGCAGGTGATTTTCGAACGTCAGCGTTTCCCAGTGGAAACCGGTCTGCTCGTAACCGATCTCCTTGACGGTGCGTCGTACCGCCGCCTCGATCTCGTCACGCGCGCCGGGGGCCCAGTAGTTGTTGAACTTCCACTCCTCCCGGTCCTTGTCGTACATCGGCTTGCAGCGGATCTCGCCCGACAGCACGACGCGCTGGGTCGTCGTCATCGTCTCGCACGCCACGCGCGCTTCCGGATCCTTTGCGAGCATCAGGTCGACGATGGCGTCGGATATCTGGTCCGATACCTTGTCGGGGTGACCCTCAGAGACGCTTTCCGAGGTGAAGAGGAAGTTCTGACGCATGGATTGTCCCGGTATTGTGAAGGGCGCGCGGCGCCCGGATGCACGTATAAAGAGTTCTTTATATCTGCATTAAACCCCGCGCCGCCGCAAGGCAACAAGCGCAATCCCAAAGAGTAACAGCCCCCAGGCCAGCGAAAGCCCCAGTCCCAGACGGGCGAAGGGCGTGGGCGACAGGGCGGGCGGCACCTCGCCCTCGATCGCGGCGGCCTGGTGGCGCGGGACATGCGCGCGGACTATGCCGCCCGCGTCGATCACCGCGCTGATCCCGGTGGTGGTTGCGCGCATGACGGGCAGCCCCTCCTCGATCGCGCGCAGCCGTGCCTGCGCCAGGTGCTGCGGCGGTCCCCACGCACCGAACCAGCCGTCGTTGGATGGATTGATGATGTAATCGGGCCGGTTTTCAGGATCGACGACCTCGCCCGAGAAGATGATTTCATAGCAGATCTGCACGCCCGCCTTGCCCCAGCGCCCCAGGTCGAGCGTCCGCGGTCCGGGACCGGCGCGGAAGTCCAGCGTGCCGGGCACCAGGCGCGTCAGGCCGATCGGTTCCAGCAGCAGGCGAAGCGGCAGATATTCGCCGAACGGCACAAGGTGCGCCTTGGCATAGCCGCCGACGATGTCCCCGTCGGGAGCGATCGCGGTCACCACGTTTTCCGCGCCCGTCGCCCGGTATTCCTCGGGCGAGATGACAAGGTCGATGGTACCGGTCAGCAGCAGCGAACCCGGACCGAGCAGGGTCGCGATGCGCGCGCGGGCAATCTCGGGATCGGCGGCGAAGGTCGCCTGCTGGTAATAGCGGCGCGGATAACCCGGCCGCAGATAATCGGGCACGCCCGATTCGGGCCAGATCACCAGCCGTGTCTCATCCTCTGCTGCGGGCAGGCCGGACAGCTGGACCGTCTTGACGAAATTGCGCTCGAACCACGGCGGCTCGTTCAGGACTTCCTGCCGAATGTCAGGCTGGACCAGCCGGAACGCTAGCGTGCCTGGGCGCTGCCCAACCATGGGCCAAGGTGCCAGCATCATCGCGACCGGCAGTGCGGCAAGGATCACTGCCGCAAGCGAAACACGCAATCGCCGGACGGCAAGCCACC
This sequence comes from Croceicoccus marinus, assembly GCF_001661675.2. NCBI lineage: Bacteria > Pseudomonadati > Pseudomonadota > Alphaproteobacteria > Sphingomonadales > Erythrobacteraceae > Croceicoccus > Croceicoccus marinus. The sequence continues at coordinate 2,536,421 of NZ_CP019602.1, forward strand.
AGCATCCCGCCAGAAGCACGACGAGGCCGGAAAGCGCATAGGTACCAAGGAATTGGGCCGTGATCGCCAGCCCCGGCCGTTCGAACCCGCCAACCGCGATCGCCGCCAGCGGGTTCCAGGCAAAGCCGGTGAAGACCGTGGCGCGCAGGAACTCGCCCAGGATCCACAAAGACGCGAAAGCGAACAGGAAAGCGACGGGAGAAAGACGATCCCGCGCGCGGCGATGAATGGTCAGTCCCCATGCCGCCAGCATCGTGAGGCCCGGATAGACCGCCAGGAACGCGGAAAGCAGGACCACGCCGACCCAGCCGAGCCATGCCGGCATCGCCGCCTGATAGGTGAATGCGGTGGCGATCCAGTTGAGGCCGAGTGCGAAATGCCCCAGCCCGAACAGCCAGCCGGTACGAAACGCCCGCCCTGCGGTCGGTGCGCTGAAGCCCAGCGCGATCAATCCGGCCAGCGCCGCAAGCGCCACCGGCCACCAGCCGAGCGGCACGAAACCGGTCGCCGAGGCCAGACCGCAGCCAAGCGCAACCGCCGGCCTGGACCAGCGCGCGCCGGTCACAGGCCGGGCGCGCATGGGCAGAACTTTCGCTTTGGTCGCTTGCATGCCGGAACGGCCCGCCGGTGGCTTAGCCGTTCACGGCCTGCTGCATGTCGCTGTCGTCGCTTTCCGCGGCTTCGGATGCCTTGGGCTTGCGCGGACGGCGCGTACGCTTGGGCTTTTCGGCCGCCGCGTCGTCGGATCCGGTGTCGCCGATCGCGGGCGGCAGCGCCTGCGGATCGAGGCCGCCTGCGTTGTCGACCGACCCTTCCGTCTCGTCGCTGTCGGCGGTTTCGTCGCTGCGCGAACGACGCGGGCGGCGTTGGCGATTGTCGCGGACGAACGGATTGTCGTCGGACGAATCGCGGCGCGAACGATTGTCGCGGTCGCCATCGTTGCCGCGACTGTCGTTTGCGCGGCTATCGTTGCCTCGATTGTCACCGCCACGATTGTCGCTGCCGCGGTTGTCGTTCTCGTCGTCGTTCGAATCGTCGTCGTTGTCGCGGTCGCCGCGCGCGTCGTCGCGCTTCTGGCGTTGCTCGTCCTGACGCGGTTTGCCGTCGGCGATGACGCGGAAATAATGGTCGGCGAACTGCAGATAATATTCGGCCTGGACACGATCGCCGTTGCGCGATGCTTCCTCGGCAAGCTTTTTATACTTGTCGAGAAGTTGCGGCGCATTGCCGCGCGCCCGGCTGTCGATCCGGTTCAGATTCTGCCCGCCACCCTGCGACCGATTATTATTGCGGCCACGGCGGCGGTTATTGCCACGATTGCTGTTCAATTGAGTTCTTTCCTCTGTCCGGCGCGCTGCGGAATTGCCGCTCGCGTCGCTAACTCAGCCGGAAAACCCGAAGCCAAATGCGCCGGGTAATGCCTCCTCCTTCAGCGGCATGACGCTACGAAGAGCGCCAGACCGCCCCCTCCGTCTTGCCGAAGCCGCATCACTGCGACCGCGGTCTCACAGATAAAGAGGAGTGAAAAACGATGGGACTATAGCCGTCCGATCGCTCGTCAGAGGCAGGGTTATCGATAAAACCGCTCAGTGCCAAGTGTTTTTACCCGGCATCCCCCGATTCGTGCCACATCGAGACTGCACGGGGGCGGTGCGCCAGATCCTGATGGACCTCGGCCCGCAGGCCAGCGGCTTCGGCGATGCCGCTTACCGCCTCGCCCTGGCGCGAGCCGATTTCGAACGCCGCCCATCCGCCGGGGGCCAGCAGTTGGGAAAGCGCGGGTATCAGGATGCGGTAGTCATCCAGTCCGTCCTTCCCGGCGAACAGGGCGCCATGCGGATCGCTCGCCGCGACATCGGCGGCCAGATCGGGATCGCCCGTCCCGACATAGGGCGGGTTGGCGAGGACGAGATCGAAGCGGCCCAGGTCGTCCATCCAGCCGCTGCGCGTCCAGTCTCCAGCCATCATCCTGGCACGATTCGGCACCTTTTGTGCCGCCATATTGCCGCGCGCGACCGCCAATGCGGCAGGGCTGCGTTCTATCCCCACGCCTTCGGCCTGCGGCCAGACCGACAGCGCCGCCAGCAGCAAGGCGCCCGATCCCGTTCCGCAATCGAGGATGCGCCGCGGCGGGCGGCTGGCCAGTTTCTCGCGCGCGATGTCGATCAGCAGTTCGGTATCGGATCGCGGCACCAGCACGTCGGGCGTCACCCGCAGGGTCAGGCCATAGAACTCGGTCTCGCCGGTCACATGCGCCAGCGGCTCGCCCCTAGCACGGCGGGCGACCAGCGCATCGAATGTGGCGGGCGCGGGATCGGCCATGTGGCGCAGCAGCACATCCGATCGCGAACAGCCGAGGGCATGCGCCATCAGCCATTCGGCCTCGAGCCGGGCGGCATCGGTGGCGGAGGCCAGAAGCGCAGCCGCCTGACGCAGGGCGGCGGCGACGGTGTCAGCCACGCGGCTTATCCATTCTGCGCGGCAAGGCGTTTCGCCTGGTCCTCGGCGATCAGCGCGCCGATCAGTTCGCCAAGGCCGGTGCCTTCCAGCACTTCGGGCAGCTTGTGAAGCGTCAGCCCGATGCGGTGATCGGTCACGCGGCCCTGCGGGAAATTATAAGTGCGGATGCGTTCCGACCGGTCGCCGCTGCCGACCATCGCCTTGCGCGCCTCGGCCTCCTCGCCGTGGGCTTCCTCGCGCATCTTCTCGTACAGCCGTGCGCGCAGCACCTGCATCGCCTTGGCGCGGTTCTTGTGCTGGCTGCGCTCGTCCTGCTGGGTGACGACGAGGCCGCTGGGAAGATGGGTGATCCGCACCGCCGAATCGGTGGTGTTGACGTGCTGTCCGCCAGCACCGCTGGCGCGGTAGATGTCGATCTTGAGGTCGCCCGGATCGATCTGCACATCGACCTCGTCCGGTTCGGGGAGCACGGCGACGGTGGCGGCACTGGTGTGGATGCGCCCGCCGCTTTCGGTGACGGGCACGCGCTGCACGCGGTGGACGCCGCTTTCGAATTTCAGCTTGGCGAACACGCCCTGCCCGCTGACATTGGCGACGACTTCCTTGAAGCCGCCGATGTCGCTGGCGTTCGCGCTGATCGTCTCGACCTTCCAGCCCTGCTCCGCGGCGAAGCGTTCGTACATGCGGAACAGGTCGGCGGCGAACAGCGCAGCCTCGTCCCCGCCGGTGCCGGCGCGAATTTCCAGCATGGCGGGGCGGCTGTCGGCGGCATCGCGCGGCAGCAGCGCGACCGCCAGCTTCGCCTCGGCAGCGGGCAGTTCGCGTTCGATCCGGTCGATATCGTCAGCGGCCATCGCCTTCATCTCGGGGTCGGACAGCATGGCGCTGAGTTCGGCGAGTTCGGCGCGCATCGCGGCCACGTCCGCCGCCTCGCGCGCGACGGGTTCCAGCTCGGCATAATCGCGGCTGGCGGTCACGAAGGCCTCGCCCTCCAGCGTGCCGGACGCGAGCCGCGCTTCAAGCTCGGCAAAGCGCTGCGCGATCTGGGACAGGCGTTCGTCAGAGACATTCATGGGCAGATCAGTCCGCCAGCGCCTGTTCGATCCGCGCGGTCGTCTCGTCCTCGGCACGGATGCGGCGGGCAACCTCGCCCTCGCGCAGGGCAAAGGCGACGATGGCCCCGGCCCCGATCTTCACCGCCTTGTCGAAGCGTTTGCGGGGGCTGCCGCTGGCGATCATCTCGGCCGAAATGCCCGCCCGGCGCAGCCTGCCGATCGCGGCAGTCGCTTCGCGAATCGCGGCATCGTCCTCGGCCACCACGATGGCGTCGGCGACGGCGCCCGTGTCCCGCTCGCCCACCAGCATCGCCAGCCGCTCGATCCCCGCGGCCCAGCCGACCGCCGGCGTCGGCGGACCGCCCAGCGCCTCGATCAACCCGTCATAGCGGCCGCCGCCCAGCACGGTGCCCTGCGCGCCCAGCCGGTCGGTCACGAATTCGAAGGCGGTGTGGCGGTAATAATCCAGCCCGCGCACGAGCGAGGCCGCGCGCGTCCACGCCACGCCCGCCGCGTCCAGCCCATCGGTGACGGCGCCGAAGAAATCCTGCGCCTCGCCCGATAGATAATCGTCGATTCGGGGTGCGTCGCCGACGAAGACCTTGTCGCGCGGATCCTTCGAATCGAGGATGCGCAGCGGATTGCGCTGCAGCCGGTCCTGCGAATCCTCGGACAATTCGGCACGATGCGCCTCGAAATATTCGACCAGCGCGGCGCGCCATGCATCGCGGCTGTCGGCATCGCCCAAAGTGTTGAGTTGCAGCGTCACCCCGTCCGCGATGCCCAGTTCTTTCAGCAACTGGTCGGCAAAGGCCAGCAATTCGACATCTGCCTGAGGCTCAGCCGCGCCGATGATCTCGGCATCGATCTGGTGGAACTGGCGGTAGCGGCCCTTCTGCGGGCGTTCATAGCGGAACAGCGGCCCGTGGGTCGCCAGCCTGACCGGCGCATATTGCTTCCAGCCGTTGGTCAGATAGGCCCGCGCGATCCCGGCAGTGAATTCGGGCCGCAAGGTCAGCGATTCGCCGCCGCGATCCTCGAACGAATACATTTCCTTCGAGACGACATCGGTCGTCTCGCCCAGCGAGCGCGAGAAGACCGGCGTCTTTTCGAACACCGGCATCTCGACGCGGCGAAAGCGGTACAGCCTGCGAAGCCGCTCAAACGTGGCGACCACGAAGGCGAAGCTCTCGGCTTCCTCGAAGATGTCCTGGGTGCCGCGGATGGCCTGGGGAATTTCAATGGTCATGATGGCTGCGCCCTTAGCGGCAAGCGGGGGCGCTGAAAAGCCGCCGCGCCCGCGAACAAGCGATGCGATGAAGGTTGCATTTGATACGACGAAGCGTCAATTCAGCAGCCCATGACGACCATCACCCTCCGCGCGCGCGCTGCGCTGCTCGCTTCCGCTCCCATGCTCCTTGGCATTCTCCCGCTCGCGATCGCGCCGGCCCAGGCGCAGGCGGTCCGCTCCGCGCCGACCGCGATGCCGATCGCGCCCAGCGTGCCCGATGCGGTCGACACGCCCTATCCCGGCACGATCCGGATCGACGTCGACGCGACCGACCTTGCCCACCGCGTGTTCCGCACGAAGCAGGTCATCCCCGTCGCGCCCGGCACCCGGACGCTGACGCTGCTCTATCCCGAATGGCTGCCCGGCCATCACGGCCCCGACGGCACCATCGATGCGCTGAACGGCCTGCGCTTCTACGTCGACGGCAAGCCGGTTCCGTGGACCCGCGACAATGTCGAGGTCTATGCGTTTCACATCGCCCTGCCTGCAGGCGCGCGCGAGGTTACGGCGGAGATCGTCTATACCTCGCCCGTCACCGGCAGCGAGGGGCGCGTCGTGATGACCGACGATCTGATGAACCTGCAGTTCAACCAGATGACTTTGTATCCCGCGGGCCATTACGTGCGCCAGATCCGGGTGAAGCCCAGCGTTACCATGCCCGAAGGCTGGGCGACCGCCACCGCTCTCGACGGGCAGACGCAGGTGGGCAACGTGGTCAGCTTTGCCGAGACCGATTACCAGACGCTGGTCGACAGCCCGATCTTTGCGGGCCAGCACCACAAGAGCTGGACCATTGCCGACGGTGTCACGATCGAGGCTTTCGCGCATGATCCCGAGGATCTGGTCATGCCCGAGGGCGAGCAGGAAGCCCTGTCGGCGATGATGGACGAGGCCTATCTGCTGTTCGGGTCGCGTCCGTTCGACCACTACGAATTCCTGATTGCGCTGTCGGACGAGCTGGGCGGCATCGGTCTCGAGCACCACCGCTCGACCGAAATCACGCTGAGCCCTGGCACGTTCAAGAGCTGGGAGGACGGGCAGTATCCGCCCGAGTTCGGCTTCTCGGTCGACGTAATCCCGCATGAGCTGGTGCATAGCTGGAACGGCAAGTACCGCCGCCCGGCGCTGAGCTGGACGCCCGATTACCGCCAGCCGATGCGCAACGACCTGCTGTGGGTGTACGAGGGGATGACCCAGTACTGGGACCTGCCGCTGGCCGCGCGTTCGGGCGTCAACACCAAGGAAATGACCTTGGGCGAGATCGCCTCGGCCGCGGGTAGCTATACGATCGAGCCGGGCCGCGAATGGCGCGCGCTGGTCGATACCACCCACGATCCGATCACGGCCAATCGCAAGCCCAAGCCCTACTCCACCTTCTCGCGCGGGGAGGAATATTACAACGAGGGCGCGCTGATCTGGCTTGAGGCGGACATGATGATCCGCACCGAGACCAATGGCGCGAAATCGCTTGAGGATTTCGCGCGGCGTTTCTTCGCGGCGCAGGACGGCGATTATGGCGAGCGGACCTACAGCTTCGACCAGCTGGTCGCCGATCTCAACGCGGTCTATCCGCATGACTGGGCCAGCTTCCTGCGCGAGCGGGTCTATACCGCGGGTGCCCCCGCCCCGACGCGCGGCATCGAGCTGGGCGGATACGAGCTGGTGTTCAAGGAAGAACCCAACCCGTTCCGGGCGGGCATCCAGGAAGAATACGACTATCTGCACCTGTATTATTCGCTGGGCATGTCGGTAAACGACGACGGCAAGGTGCGCGGCGTGGTGTGGGACGGGATCGCGTTCGACAACGACATCATCACGGGCCAGACGATCGAGGCGGTGAACGGCACCGCCTATTCGCCCGAGGTGATGAAGGACGCGATCACTAAAGCGAAGGACGGCACCTCGATCGAGCTGCTGGTGAAGCGCGGCGAGGACTATCGCACCGTCTCCATCGACTATACCGGCGGGCTGCGCTGGCCATGGCTGGTGAAGGCCGGCAAGGGCGAGACGCTGCTGGACCGGTTCCTCGAATCGAAGCGCTGAACGGGCGGACCGCGGTCAGGCCCTGCCTGGTCTGTTCGCGGCCGCGGCAATTCGGCGCAGCCGCCGGGCGGTGGCCGGCAGAGGGTTGGCGAAGCGGGGTTAACCCCCTTGGCCATGGCGCATCGCGGCGCTAGAGGGCGCAGGCAATTCAGCAACTGGTGGACCGGCTTGTGCATCGCAGCGCGGCGGTCTTCCGGATCAGATCATAGCAGCGAAGGCCAAGAACCCATGCGTATCGACATGATCCCCACCGGGGATAATCCGCCCAACAGTCTGAATGTCGTGATCGAGGTGCCGACGGGCGGCGAGCCCGTGAAGTACGAGTTCGACGAGGATTCGGGCGCGCTGTTCGTGGACCGCATCCTGCACACGCCGATGCGCTATCCCGCCAATTACGGTTTCGTGCCGCACACGCTGTCGCCCGATGGCGATCCGCTGGACGCGCTGGTCGTGGCGCGCAGCCCGTTCATTCCGGGCTGCGTCGTGCGCGCCCGTCCGATCGCCGTGCTGAATCTCGAGGATGAGCATGGCGGCGACGAGAAGCTGGTCTGCGTGCCGGTGGATTCGACCTTCCCCTATTACACCAAGGTGGAAGAGCTCGACGATCTGCCCGAGATCGTGCTGAAGCAGATCGAGCATTTCTTCACGCACTACAAGGATCTGGAAAGCGAGAAATGGGTGCGCGTCGGCACCTGGGGCGGCGCCGAGGAAGCGCGCCGCGTCATCCGCGAAGCGATCGAGCGGGCCAAGGACGCCAAGTCCGCCTGATCCGCCCGATCACCAATTCACGAGTTCAGGGGAGCCGTCCGGACCGCCGGGCGGCTCCTTTCGTTTCGGGCCCGCCTATTCGATGGGCCGGCCCGAATCGAGCAGGTCGTCGCCGGTTTCCGCGCGTTCGCGGTCGACCAGCTGGGCGACATGGGATTCGGGGCGCAGATCGGTCGCGGCATTGTCGATGGTCCGCTGCTGCCGCGCCGCAGGCGAAGGCGAGCCTTCGCCCCGTTCCGGTGCGATGGTGGTGACCGGCGCGCTGCGCGGGTCCATGCGCAGGCGGTAGATCGGCTCGGGCAAGGCGAAGCCTGCATCCTCCAGCGCCAGCTTGCCCGCGCGGATCGCAAGGCTGCGGCCCTTCAGGAAATCGGTCTCCTCCTGGTCAAGCCAGGCGAGGAAGCGGATCACGATGTTCGAATCGCCCACCTGCATGATGTGGGCGACGGGCGCCGGATCGCTCAGCACGAAGTCCAGCGCGCACAGCGCCTCGACGCCCACCTTCATCGCATCGACGGGATCGTCGTCGGCATCCACGCCCAGGTCGAATTCGAACCGCCTTTGCGGATTGCGGGTGTAGTTCAGGATCACCGCCTTGAAGACGGTGGCGTTGGGGATGCGCAGATGATTGCCGTCAAGCGTCATCAATATGGTCGCGCGGCTGGTGAGGCGCACCACGCGCCCCTCGTCATCGCCGATCACGACATGGTCGTTGGCCCGGAACGGCTGGCGCAGCGACAGCATGACCGACGAGATGTAATTGTCGATCGTGTCGCGCACGGCAAAGCCGATGGCGATGCCGATCACGCCGCCGATGCCCAGGAGCGCCCCCAGCAGCGCCGTCGCGCCCAGGATTTTCAGCGCCAGATAGATGCCGAACAGCACGCCGACAAATTGCACGGCGCTTCCCAGCAGCTCGGCGACGAAACCGTTGGGCGACACGCGCCGCCACAGCGACCGGCGATTGGACAGCCAGCTCGTCAGCCAGATCACGAAAATGGCCACGACCAGCGCCACGCCCAGCAGCGGCAGAGCGCGCAGCAGGCCGCGCGCCTGGCCCATGATGGTCTCGACCGCGGGGGCGATATTGGTCGAGACGGCGACATCGCGCTCGATCTGGTTGTCGACGGTGACCACGCCCGCGACCCGGCCCGCGATCGCGGCGGCCTGCTCGACCTGTTCGGGCTGGGCGACGGTGCCGGACAGGGTGACGACGCCCTGCTCGACCGCGACCTCTACGCGCGAGAGCGTGTCGATGGCCGCATAGATGCCGCGGATGCGCTCGGCGATGCGCTGGTCCTCGTTCGCGTCGCGCTCCGCCTCGATCGCGCCATTGGCGGCGGGTTCGGCAGTTTCGGCGGCGGGTTCCTCGGCAGCGCCGGCCAGTATCGCGGCCGCACCGGCGGGAAACGAGGACAAAAGCAGGAGCGGCGCCGCGAGCGCCGTTACCATGCGCCGCATCGCCCTAGTCCCCCGCAACCGTCATGCCGTCGATCCGCAGGGTGGGCACGTTGATGGCCTGGATGATCTCGAGGTCGTCGGCGGCTCTCATGCGGGCGAACATGTCCTTCATGTTAGCCGCGATGGTGATTCCCGCAACCGGGCCCGCGACCTGCCCGTCGACGATGCGAAAACCCGATGCGCCCCGGCTGTAGTCGCCGGTGACCACGCTGAAGCCCTGGCCGATCAGCTCGGTTACCCAGACGCCGTCGGCGATGTCGGCGATCATGTCGGTGACGCTTTCCCTTCCGGGCAGCAGCGTCACGTTCGAGGCCGCCACGCCGGGCGATCCGCCGCCGCCGCGCGCGGCATGGCCGGTCGGCCTGCGCCCCAGCTTGCGCGCCGATGCGGAATCGAGCAGCCAGCCGGCCAGCACGCCATCCTCGACCAGGCGGCTGGCCGCGGCGGGCAGCCCTTCCCCGTCGAACGGATGCGACCGCATGCCGCGCGGCAGCAGCGGATCGTCGGCGATGGTGATGCCCGGCGCGAAGATCCGGTGGCCTTCGCAGTCGGCAAGAAAGCTCGCCCCGCGCGCGATTTCCGATCCCGAGATCGCGTGGACCAGATGCCCGATCAGCGAGCGGCCGACGCGCGGATCGAACACGACCGGCATCTGCCCGCTCTTCATCGAGGCGGGATTCAGCCGCTCGACCGCTCGGCTGCCTGCCAGCCGCCCGATTTCGGCTGGGGGAAGCAGGTCTTCGCCATGATGCGCCGAGCGCCAGGCCATGCCGCGCTCCATGCCGCTGCCCTGGCCAGCGACGACCGCGCCGGACCGCGAATGGTTCGCTTGTTCATATGCGCCAGCGAAGCCGTGGCTGGTGACCAGCGCGACCACGCCCCTGCCATAGGAGGCGCTGGCCCCCTCGCTGTTGGTCACGCCGGCAATGGCGCGCGCGGCATCCTCGATCTCGAGCGCGGTCTGGCGCAGTGCCTCGGGGCCGGGCGCATCGGACACGAGATCGAGATCGGCAGGCGTGCCCTGCATCAGCATGTCTTCGGGGGCCAGCCCGGCGAACGGATCTTCGGGCGCGCCGCGCGCCATCAGCACCGCGCGTTCGGCCAGCTCGTCCAGCGATGCGGGATCGAGCGCGCTGGAGCTTACCGTCGCGCTGCGCTTGCCGACGAAGACGCGCAGGCCCAGGTGCTCCGCCTCGGACCGGTCGACGCCTTCCAGCGCGCCCAGCCGCATCTCCACCGATTGCGAGCTTTTGCCCAGATAGACGGCATCGCCCGCATCGGCGCCCAGCGCTTTCGCACGCGCGAGCAGAGCGGCGCAGCGGTCCTTGGCCTCGTCGGGCCTCAACATTCCGGAAATCCTGTCATGATCGAGGCGATAGGAGGGCAAGGTCCGGCGGGCAAGGCCATGCCCGCTGCGGCAGGCGAAATCGCCGCTTTTCGCGCTGATCGGGATGCAATTACCCTGCCAGTCGGTCCACTATGGTCGGCAACGGGGCTTCAATCGGCGCGCCAAGATGGTATTGAGGGGGCATGACGCGGCGCCCGGCACCGGGCACGCACGACAGCAACGGCATTTTTCGGCGGGAGCCTGTATCATCGACACGCAAACCACGCTCGACCCCTCGATCGACCCGGCGGAGACCGCGGCCCCGCCCGTTCCGCAAGGCGGGCTGGAAGTGGTGTCGATCGCCAAGAGCTATGACAAGCGCACGGTCCTGTCCGACATCTCGCTGACGGTGGCGAAGGGCGAGGTGCTGGGCCTGCTTGGCCCCAATGGCGCGGGCAAGACGACGTGCTTCTATTCGGTGATGGGGCTGGTTAAGCCCGATTCGGGCCGCATCCTGCTGGACGGCGAGGATATCACCAACCTGCCGATGTATCGCCGCGCGATCCTGGGGCTGGGCTATCTGCCGCAGGAAACGTCGATCTTTCGCGGCATGACGGTGGAGCAGAACATTTCCTGCGTGCTGGAACTGTCCGAACCCGATGCCGCCAGCCGCGCGCGCGAGCTGGAGCGGCTGCTGGACGAGTTCGGCCTGACGCGGCTGCGCGAAAGCCCCGCCATGGCGCTGTCGGGCGGTGAGCGCAGGCGCTGCGAGATTGCCCGCGCACTGGCCGCCAAGCCATCGATCATGCTGCTGGACGAGCCCTTTGCCGGCATCGATCCGCTGTCGATCAGCGACATTCGCGATCTTGTCATCGACTTGCGGAACCGCGGCATCGGCGTGCTGATCACCGATCATAACGTGCGCGAGACGCTTGAGATCGTGGACCGCGCCGCGATCATCTATGGCGGGCAGGTGCTGTTCGCGGGAAGCCCGGAGGATCTGGTCGCCAATGACGAAGTGCGGCGCCTCTACCTGGGCGAAGGCTTTACGCTGTGAGCTGATCGGCCCGACACGATGATCCTCGACCTTCAGCCATGACCCTCGCGCCCCGCCTCGATCTGCGCCAGTCGCAATCGCTGGTGATGACGCCGCAGCTGAAGCAGGCGATCGGCCTGCTGCAGCTGTCGAACCTGGAGCTTGAGGCGGTGCTGATGGATGCGGCGTCGGCCAATCCGCTGCTGCGCGTTTCAGGGCAGGAGGGCGAGAAGGAAGCCAAGGCCGACCCCAAGGCGGAGGAGCCTGCGGAAGCGGGATCGGCGGACGGCGAAAGCGCGCTCGACATTTCGGCAGAGCTGATCGACCGCGACCGCGACACCGGCGACTTTCCGGATTTCGGCTCGACCGGCGGCGGTTTCGATGGCGAGTTCGGTAATGATTTCGCGCCCGGCGGCGGGCCGACCCTGTCCGAACATCTGCACGACCAGCTTTGCATGGCGCATGGCACGCCGGTGCAGCTATTCATCGCGCGCCAGATCATCGGGCGGCTGGACGAGGCGGGCTATCTGACCGTCCCGCTCGAGGAGCTGGCCAACGACCTGGGCGTGTCGGTGGATGACGCGGAAGCGGCGCTGCGCATGGTCCAGTCGCTGGAGCCGACAGGGGTAGGCGCGCGCGACCTGGCCGAATGCATTTCGCTGCAACTGGCGGAGCGGGACCGGCTGGATCCCTGCATCAGCCTGATGCTGAACAATCTGGACCTGCTGGCACGGGGAAACCTGGCGCAGCTGAAGCGCATGTGCCGCGCGAGCGACGAGGATATCGCCGAGATGATCGCCGATATCCGCAGCTGCGATCCCCGTCCGGGGCATGTCTTCGGCGTCGAGCCCCCGCCTCCGGTCGTGCCCGACGTGCTGGTGCGCGCCGATGGCGTGGCGGGCTGGCTGGTGTCGCTCAATCGCGAGAACCTGCCCCGGCTGGTCGTCGACCGCGCCTATCACGCGCGGGTCAGCCCTTCGTGCCGCGACAAGGCCGCCAGCAGCTGGCTGGGCGAGCAGCTTGCCGATGCGAACCGGCTGGTACGCGCGCTGGATCAGCGGCAGCGCACGATCCTGACCGTCGCGCGCGAGATCGTGAAGCGGCAGGAGGGCTTCTTCCTGCGCGGCGTGTCGGCCCTTGTGCCGCTGACCCGCCGCGAGGTGGCCGAGGCGACGCAATTGCACGAATCCACCGTCAGCCGCGTCACCGCCAACAAGTTCCTGCATTGCACGCGCGGCTGCTTCGAACTGCGCTTCTTCTTCGCCTCGGGCGTCAGCGCCTCGGGCGGCGGAGAGCAGGAGGGCGACCAGGGCGCCGCCTCTGCCGAGGCGGTGAAGGCCGCGATCAGGGCGCTGATCGATGCGGAGCCTGCCGACGGCATATTGTCCGACGATGCGCTGGTCACCGAACTGAAGAAGCAGGGCTATGAAATCGCCCGCCGCACCGTCGCCAAATATCGCGAGGCGGCGGGGCTGGGATCGTCGGTCCAGCGGCGCCGTCAGAAGGCCCTTGCCCGCGCGGGATGAGGAAGGAGCGGCAGCACCATCAAACTATTGCTTTACTCGATTCGGAAACTGCCCGGATCGATTCGAATTGTGGATTCCGGCCCGGAACCTGTTGCAATCATGACTCAAATTTTTCCGTTAAGAGGTTTTAAGGTTTATTAACCTTTCTGGGTCACTTTTCGTATGGTTAACTGAAGATCGCGTTTACGGTTGGCGTCCAACAGGGTGGATGGGCCGACCATGAAGGGGCTGAAATCATATGCGTATCCTGCTGATCGAAGACGAGCCGACCACGGCCAAGGCTATCGAACTGATGCTCACGACCGAGGGGTTCAACGTCTACCAGACCGACCTAGGGGAAGAGGGTCTCGATCTGGGCAAGCTGTATGACTACGACATCATCCTGCTGGACCTGAACCTGCCCGACATGCACGGCTATGACGTGCTGAAGAAGCTGCGCGTCGCCAAGGTGCAGACGCCGGTACTGATCCTGTCGGGCATTGCCGAAATGGATTCCAAGGTTCGCAGCTTCGGTTTCGGCGCCGACGATTACGTCACCAAGCCGTTCCACCGCGAAGAGCTGGTCGCCCGCATCCATGCGGTGGTGCGCCGTTCCAAGGGCCATTCGCAATCGGTCATCCGCACCGGCAAGCTCTCGGTCAATCTCGACACCAAGACGGTCGAGGTAGACGGCGCGCGCGTGCATCTGACCGGCAAGGAATATGCGATGCTGGAACTGCTCTCGCTGCGCAAGGGCACGACGCTGACCAAGGAAATGTTCCTCAACCATCTGTATAACGGGATGGACGAGCCCGAGCTCAAGATCATCGACGTCTTCATCTGCAAGCTGCGCAAGAAGCTGGCTACGGCCTGCAACGGCGATAACTATATCGAGACCGTGTGGGGTCGCGGCTATGTGCTGCGCGATCCGGGTGCGGAGGCGCAGGCGGCCTGATCGCCGCGACAGTCTTCATGAAAAAAGGGGCAGGCCAGCGCGGCCTGCCCCTTTTTCGTTGCGCGATCGGATCAGTACATGTGCTGGCCGCCGTTGATCGACAGCGTCGAGCCGGTCACGAAAGTCGCATCCTCGGTACAGAAGAAGGCGACGCCGCGCGCAATCTCGTCCGCGTGGCCCAGCCGGCCGACCGGGATCTTGGCGATGATCTTTTCCAGCACCGGTTCCGGCACGGCAGCGACCATGTCGGTATCGATATAGCCTGGCGCGATCGCGTTGACGGTGACGCCATATTTGGCGCCTTCCTGCGCAAGCGCCTTGGTGAAGCCGTGGATGCCGGACTTGGCGGCGGCGTAATTGACCTGGCCGTACTGCCCCGCCTGCCCGTTGACCGAGCCGATGTTGACGATCCGGCCCCATTTACGTTCACGCATGCCAGGGAAGGTGGCCTTGGCCATGTTGAAGCACCCGCCAAGGTTGATACGCATCACCTCGTTCCAGTCTTCCCAGCTCATCTTGTGGAGGACGCCGTCGCGGGTGATGCCCGCATTGTTCACGACGATGTCGATATCGCCGACCTCGGACCTGATTCGCTCGCATCCCGCGATCACGGCGTCGTGATCGCCGACGTCGAACTTGTAGTTCGGAATGCCGGTGCGCTCGGTAAACTCCTGCGCCTTTTGCTCATTCCCGGCGAAATTGGCGGCCACGGAATAGCCCATGTCCTTCAGCGCAAGGCTGATACCTTCGCCGATGCCCCGGGTGCCGCCCGTGACGACTGCCACTCTGCTCATTATAGCTTCCCCTTCAGTGCTCCTCACTCTCCGGCACCAAGCCTAGGCACTCGCCAGAAAGGCGGCAAGCGGATTTGCATGCCGCTTTAACCATCGGTGCAACAGCGATTTTACAGGGACGCGACAGAAACTCTCGCGCAGCGCGAGAAGAACAGGAGGGCCGATCAGGAACGCCGGCGCGTATCAGAAGCGGAAGCGCGTTCCGACATAGACGGACTGGTTGTCCTGCTGCCCGTCCGCAAGCGAACCGATCCGCTCACGCTCTGCCGAATAGCGCACGCCTGCGGTCACGCGCAGGTTGCCCGTCACGCGGTAGGAACCGCTGACATCGACCGATTGCTCGCCATCCGCGAACGTGCGCGGAGCGCGGCCAGCCACGACGCCTTCGTGAAGTTCGACCACGCCACCGAAACGGCTGTCGCCAGACTTCTTCTTGGCAGGGGTGAAGCGCGACAGATCCGGCGCGTCGATCTCGCGCACGCCTTCGGGAAGAAGATTCTTGCCCAGGCCAGGCTCGACCGCGTCGGCGATGTTGGGGGCCTGCGCGAAACTTTGATAACCGCGCGCCATGCCCAGGTTGAACGCCACCGGAGCAACACCGGGAACGCTGATCCCGGGATCGCCGGCCGACTTGCGCTGCGACGCCGCGCGGGCGATCTGCGAATCGACACGCACCGCCACCGTGACGGCGCGGCTGGCTGCTTCCTTCACACCGGCAGGCGTAAAGCGGAACATGCCCGCGTCGTCCTTGCCGCGTTCACGAATGGAAGCCAGCGATGCCAGCAGGCGCGGATCGGCCGAGGCCGGCGTGAAGCCGCCCAGGTCGCCGCCCGCCGCGATGCTGACGCTGCGGCGCGAATCGTCGGCGGCGACGAGATCGGAGACGGCAGCGACGGCGGGCGGAAGCGCGGCAAGAAATGCGCAAGCGGCCGCAGCGGCCATCGCCGCACGCGCCACGCGCTTTCTGCTATGAGCCCCCACCGACACGGTCACGTCAACCTCAATTCATTCCCTGCGATCCGCAACGGGCCGGAGCCCGTGAGGAACCATTTTCCAGGCAGATCCCATGGACCACCTGACCGACGCGTTAACCGCCTTATACCACACGAGCGGGCATTTGCCGCGAAACCCTCGCCCGCTTCCCAGTCCCCCTTCGCAAAATTTGCGGCGACTCGGAAAGCCAGGCGCAAGATGCGGAATGCGAAGCTGTGTATAAAACCAAAAAGCAATGGCTGCAAAGCGATTTACCCTGCCTGCCGCGACTCTTGATGGTTGCTGTTGCATGAAATCGACAGCGGGGCTTTTAGATCCCGGCTCTCGACCGTCGCGTTCGAATGGTAACGCTCCCATCCCTGCGAAGCATCCGCCCTTCCCGCACCGCGTCCAGCGTCCCGTTCAGTCGCCGGTTCAGGCCCCTGTTCAGCCCAGTGTCACACAGGCTGGTGCTGAAAGCTTGCCCGCCGTGCGATCGCGGTGATAGAGCAGCCCCGCCCTGCCGGATGCGCGCCAAACGCGCATCGTCAATTCGGGGCAGAGCAAGCAGAACAGGAAGAATTTCGCATCATGACCGCGACCCCCTCGCTCCCCGCCAATACGGACGTCGCCGCTGGCGCGAACTGGCGCCGGATTTCCGCTCGCGCCGTGATGGCCGCGGGCATGATTGCCGCGCTGGCGGCCTGCGGCGGGGACAGCAAGCGGGTCGAAACCGACCTGGCCGCGTCCAACGTCACCACGATCGGCATCAACGCCTATCTGTGGCGCGCCAGCCTCGACACGCTGTCGTTCATGCCCATGCTGCAGACCGACAGCGCGGGCGGCGTGATCGTGACCGATTGGTACTCCAACCCCCAGAACCCGGCCGAGCGCATGAAGGTGACCGTGTCGATCCTGGACCAGGACCTGCGTGCCGACGCCCTGCGCGTGAACGCCAGCCGCGAGGTGATGAGCGGCGGCCAGTGGGTCGGCGCCCCGGTTCAGGCCGCGACCGTCCAGAAGCTGGAAGACATCATCCTGACCCGCGCGCGCGAGATGCGCCGCGATGCGTTGATGGGCTGACGCTTGCAGGTATCGCGGGCAGGCATCAGGGCAGGTATCACTCAATGACCGAAGAGCGTTTCGATCCGTCCAGCGCCGACGGACGCTGGCAGCGCGCCTGGGACGAGGCGGGGATCTTCCGCGCGGACAGCGCCAGCACCAAGCCCAAAAGCTATGTGCTGGAGATGTTTCCCTATCCCTCGGGCCGCATCCATATCGGCCACGTGCGCAATTACACGATGGGCGACGTGCTGGCGCGCTTCAAGGCGATGACCGGGCACGAGGTGCTGCACCCGATGGGCTGGGACGCGTTCGGCATGCCCGCCGAAAACGCCGCCATGGAAAAGGGCGTGCACCCCGGCGGCTGGACCCGCGACAACATCGCCAACATGAAGGCGCAGCTGCAACGCCTTGGCTTTGCGCTGGACTGGAGCCGCGAGTTCGCGACCTGCGACGCGGAATATTACGGGCAGGAACAGGCACTGTTCCTGAAGCTGTACGAAGCGGGCCTGGTCTATCGCAAGGAATCGGCGGTCAACTGGGATCCGGTCGACATGACCGTGCTGGCGAATGAGCAGGTGATCGACGGGCGCGGCTGGCGTTCGGGCGCGCTGGTCGAGAAGCGCAAGCTTTCGCAGTGGTTCCTGAAGATCACCCAGTTCGCGGACGAGCTGCTGGAAGGGCTGGATGGCCTCGACAAATGGCCCGAGAAGGTCCGGCTGATGCAGGAAAACTGGATCGGCAAGTCGACCGGCCTGCAGGCCCATTTCAAGGGCAGCAATTTCGACGAGACGATCGAGGTCTATACCACGCGCCCCGACACGATCTTCGGCGCCAGCTTCGTCGCGATCGCGGCGGAACATCCGATCGCGCATGCCGTGGCCGCGACCGACCATCAGGCGCAGCAATTCATCGAGAAGTGCCGCGCGGGCGGCACCACCGCGGCGGAGCTGGAGACGGCGGAGAAGCTGGGTTACGACACCGGGCTGACCGTCGCGCATCCCGTCACCGGCCGCGATCTGCCGGTGTGGATCGCCAATTTCGTGCTGATGGACTACGGCACCGGCGCGATCATGGCGGTGCCGGGGCATGACCAGCGCGACTTCGAATTCGCGACCAAATACGGCCTGCCGATCCCGCGCGTCGTCGCGCCGAGCGCCGACGAAGCGGACAAGCCGTTCGCCGGCGAGGCGGAAGCCGGCGAAGGGGTGATCGTCAATTCGGACTTCCTGACCGGCCTGCCGGTGGAGGACGCCAAGCGCGCCATCATCACGCGCGCCGCCGAGGACGGCTGGGGCACGCCCAAGACGCAATACCGCCTGCGCGACTGGGGCGTTTCCCGCCAGCGTTACTGGGGCACGCCGATCCCGTTCATCCATTGCGACAGCTGCGGCGTGGTGCCGGTGCCCGAAGACCGGCTTCCGGTCGTCCTGCCCGAGGATGTCGATTTCAAGACTCCCGGCAACCCCTTGGAGCGCCATCCGACCTGGAAGCACACCGATTGCCCGAAATGCGGCAGCGCGGCGCGGCGCGAGACCGATACGCTGGACACATTCGTCGATTCCAGCTGGTATTTCCTGCGCTTTGCCAGCCAGCCGGGCGACAAGCCCTTCGACAAGGACGAGATCGCGCAGTGGCTGCCCGTCGGCCAGTATATCGGCGGGATCGAGCATGCCATCCTGCACCTGCTCTATGCAAGGTTCTGGACACGGGCGCTGGCGCATTGCGGGTTGATCGACGTGAAGGAGCCCTTCGCGCAATTGTTCACGCAGGGCATGGTCACGCATGAGACCTATAGCCGCGAGGAAAACGGCCGGACCGTCTATTACGCCCCCGCCGAGGTGAACCGGTCCAGCGACAGTGCTGTGCTGGTCGATGGCGGCCAGCCGGTCGAGATCGGCCGCGTGATCAAGATGTCCAAGTCGAAGAAGAACGTCGTCGACCCGGACGAGATCATTGCCCAGTACGGCGCGGATGCGGTGCGCTGGTTCATGCTGTCGGACAGCCCGCCCGAACGCGACCTGCCGTGGAGCGAAGCGGGCATCGAGGGTTGCGGCCGCTTCGTACAGCGGCTGTGGCGCCTGTTCGGCCAATACGACGCCAACGCCACCGGCGACGACAAGGCGGTTGCGCGCAAGCAGCACCAGACCGTCGCCGCCGTGGCCGAGGATATCGAGGCGCTGTCCTTCAACAAGGCGGTCGCCCGCATCTACGAGCTGACCGGCGTGGTCGAAAAGGCTGCCCCCAGCACGAGCCGCAGCGAAGCGATCCTGTCGCTGATGAAGCTGGTCTCGCCCATGATGCCGCATTTGGCCGAAGAGGCATGGTCGCGCGCCGGACAGGCCGGGCTGGTGGCGCAAGCCGCATGGCCCGAAGTCGATCCCGCCCTGCTCGAGGAGGACGAGGTCACCGTCGCGGTGCAGGTCAAAGGCAAGCTGCGCGATACGCTGACCGTGCCCAAGGGCCTGCCGAAAGAGGAACTGGAGGCGCTTGCCCTCGCCAGCGAGAAGGTCCAGCGTAACCTTGAAGGTGCCGAGATCCGCAAGGTGATCGTGGTGCCCGACCGCCTCGTCAATCTGGTCATCTGATGCGTATTTCCGCCCTGCTGCCAGCCCTTGTCATCGGTGCCCTCGCGGTGCCGCTGGGCGGCTGCGCGCTTGCGCCGGTCTATGCAGGTGGCAGTTCGGGGCCAGTGGCGCAGGGGCTGCACGCGGTCGATGTCGCGGCGATTCCCGGACAGGCTGGCTGGCTGATGCGCGACGCACTGCAGCAACGCATGGGTACCGAGGGCGGCGGTTCACGCTATCGGCTGGACGTGGTGCTCGACGACCAGCTGACCGGCCTTGGCCTGCTGGGCGACGACACGATCGGGCGCGAACGCCGCACATTGCGTGCGCGTTATCGGCTGGTCGACCTGTCGAGCGGCGAGACGCTGCTGGACGCGACCGACGGGGCGGACGCTGGCATCGATGTCGTTTCCAGCGAATATGCGACCATCGCCGCCGAGCAGACGGCGCTGGAAAACCTTACGCAGGATGTCGCCGACAGCATCGTGACGCGGATCGCGACCACCCTGCGCCAGCAGATGCGGCCTTCAGTTGAAGATCAATAACGGCAAGTTCGCGCAGACCGCTCCGCGCGCCGTTGGTTCGGCGAAGGTCTTCTTCTTCTGCGGACCGGACGAGGCAGGCGCGCATGGCGCCGCCGCGCGCATCGTCGAATTGCTGCCGGACCCCGGCGAACGCGTCGATATCGAGGGGAGCGAGCTGAAGCGCGACCCCGTGCGCCTGTCGGACGAGACGCGCTCCACATCCCTGTTCGGCGACCGGCGGCACATCATCGTGCGCGCGCAGGGAGAGGAAGCGCATGATGCGCTGAAGATCCTGACCGACGCGCCCGAGGCAGAGGTGGCGCAGGGCTGGCCGGTGATCGTGATCGCCAGCGGCGCGACCGACAAGTCGCGCAGCGCGAAGCTGCTGGAAAAGCGCGACGATGCGCTGGTGGTGATGTTCTACCCGCCCGATTTGCGATCGGTCACAGCAGAGGTTCGCAGGCTTGCCGATGGCGCGGGGCTGCGCATGGGAGCCGAACTGGCGCAGCGGATTGCCGCATCGGTGGCGCTCGATACGCGCATGGCGGCCGCCGAAGTCCACAAGCTGGCGCTGTATCTGGACGCCGACAGCCACGCCCCGCGCAGCGTGACGGCAGAGCATATCGACGCCATCGGGGCCGAGACCGAGGACGACGGCATGATGCCACTGGTCGATGCGGTAATCTCGGGCGATGTGGCGCGGCTGCCGCATGAACTGGCGCGGTTCCGCCAGCATGGGCTGAACCCGGTGGGCACGGTTCTGGCGATGGAGCGGCGGGTGGCGCAGCTTGCCCAGATCGCGGCGCGGATCCGGCCCGGCGAGAACATCGCCAAGGCGGTCGAGAACGATCCGCGCATCTTCTTCAAGGAACGCGCCGCCATCGCGCGTCAGATGCAGCAATGGCACGGTCCGAAGCTGGCGCGGCTGAGCGACCGGCTGATCGCGCTGCACCGCGCGCTGCTGGCCGACAGCCAGGCCGCGCCGCTGCTGTTCGCGGCAGGCTGTACCGAAATCGCGCGCGCTGCGGGCGCCCGCCGCTAGGGCTGCGCGACTAGTTTTCGGGGACCGAGAAGCTGCCCGAGACGCGCCCGTCATTATTGCGCGATCCGCCCACCGCCGAAGAGCTGCCCGCGCTGCTGCCGTCCACGCTGGACAAACCGGTGTTCAGATCGATCACCAGCCGCCCGCCGTTCAGCGTGTCGCCGCCGCGCCGCAGCGCGACGTCGCCGACCAGCGTGATCGTGCGGCGATTGAAGTCATAGACGCCGACATTGCCGCGCGCGGTTTCATTCCCGCGATTGACGGTGACGCCGCCCGTCGCGGTGATCCGCTGGATCCGCAGCGTATCGGTATCGGTGTAATTGACGATGGTGCGCCCCGCCGTCAGCCGCAGGTCGCCCTGGTTGACGACGACATTGCCCGACAGCACGACGCGGTCGGCGCGGTCCTGCAGCTCGATCCGGTCCGCCGCATAGTCGACCGGCTGGCGCGAATTGAAACCCGCGATCGACTGTGCCGACAATTGCTGCGCGCCCAGAACGGCGGCGGCGGTCATGGCAAAGCCGATGGCAGTGCGCTTCGCGATCCGGCGAACGGAGATAGTCTGGTCGTTCATCATATTCCCATCACGGCGTCGTCACCGAACCCGGCTCCATGCGAAGCCTGGCGTCCCCGATAAGCGAAACGGTACGCTCCTGCAAATCGGCCTCCAGCCGGTCGGCGGAGAACGTGCCCATCGGCACGCGCCCGTTCACGCGCCCGTCGCCCACCAGCCTGCGTTCGGGCAGCATCACCGATACGTTGCGCGCGATCATGCGATAGCCGTCCGACGCGGTGAAATTGACCGCGCCGGGAAAGCGCACCGCTTCGCGGTCGAGGTCGTAGGTGCCGTTCTGCGCGGTCAGCACGGCGGGCCCCTCGTTCATCAGCAGGCGTGCGGTCAGATCGTTCATCTCGACCAGACCGCGTTCCTTCGTGCGCTGCGTCGCGCTGCCGGCCTGGACCGAGAAAGGCCGGCCGCTGTTGTCGGCGCCGCGGTACATCGCATTGTCGACCATCATCCGGTTCTCGGTCAGTTCGACGCGGTTGCGATCCAGCAGGAAGCTGACCTCGCCCTGCGAGGCGACCGGTGCCAGCACCATCAGCGCCACCAGCACGCCGATGCAGATCGGCAGCGCGACCAGCAGGAAACGGATCAGCCGGTCGTGCGCGCCGCCCGGCGCCGCCTGCACGCGGCGATTGTGGCGGACGATGGTTGCCTCGGCGCTCATGCTCTATCCGTTTCCCCGAGGCGCATCATGCCTCGTGGCTGAAGATGTCCTTGTCGCCCCAGCCTTCAAGGTCCAGCAGCGCGCGGGCGGGAAGAAAATCGAAACACGCCTGGGCCAGACCGGTACGATGCTCTCTCTCAAGCCGGGTGCGGAAGATCGCCACCATCTCGTGCAGGAAACGCACGTCGCTGGCGGCATAGTCGCGCTGCGCGTCGCTCAGTTCGGGGGCGCCCCAGTCGCTCGACTGCTGCTGCTTCGAGATGTCCTTGCCCAGCAGTTCGCTGACCAGGTTCTTCAGGCCGTGGCGATCGGTATAGGTGCGCGTCAGCTTGCTGGCGATCTTGGTGCAGAATACCGGCGCGGCCATCACGCCCAGATAGTACTGGATCGCGGCCAGGTCGAAGCGGGCGAAATGATAATATTTCTCACGCGAAGGATCGGCCAGAACGGCACACAGATTGGGCGCGTTATACGAGCTGTCGGGGCGGAAGCGAACCAGATGCTCGTCCCCCTGCCCGTCGCTGATCTGCACGAGGCACAGCCGGTCACGCGGCGTGACAAGGCCCATGGTTTCGGTGTCGACCGCAATCGGTCCGGGCGCGAGAACCCCTTCGGGCAGGTCCTCCTCGTGTAGATAGACTGTCATAATTATGTCCTTAGGGCTGAACGCCGGTTTGGGAAAGGGGAGAGAATCGGCCGCTGCGGGGGAAATCGGTGCGCCCGGTGCTGGCGCGGACGGGGCGGCGGGCGCTAGGGGATTGGGCCATGATCGATACTATCCCCTCAAGCTGGGCTCCCATCCTCGACCCGGTCCTGTCGGCTGCGCCGGCTCGGCAGCTGGACAGTTGGTTGCGGGCCGAGGAAAACGAGGGGCGCATTATCTATCCGCCGCGTGGACAGAGGATGAACGCTCTGGCGCTGACCCCGCCGCAGGACGTGAAGGTCGTGATCCTGGGGCAGGACCCCTATCACGGGCCGGGGCAGGCGCACGGTCTGGCCTTTTCGGTGCCGGAGGGAATGAAGCTGCCGCCGTCGCTGCGCAATATCTACAAGGAACTGGAGAGCGATCTGAGCACCGCGCCGCGTGCGGACGGCGACCTGACGCGCTGGGCGCGGCAGGGGGTGCTGCTGCTGAACAACACCTTGACGGTGGAGGCCGCGAAGGCGGGTTCGCATGCGGGGCGCGGCTGGGATGCGATCACCGATGCCTGCGTGCGCGCCATCGCCGAGGCCGATCTGCCCAGCGCCTTCATCCTGTGGGGCAGCCATGCGCAGCGGAAGGCGCGGCGGATCCCCGAACTGGGCGCATCGTCGCACCATCTGATCATCGAAAGCCCGCATCCCAGCCCGCTTTCGGCGCATCGCGGGTTTTTCGGATCGCGCCCCTTCAGCCGGGCCAATGATTTCCTGCGCGAACAGGGACGCCGGCCGATCGACTGGTGACGCCCTCGCCCTCCGCGTAGGACCGTAGGCTTTCCGGCTGCTGCTTCGGACGGGCCGCGCAAGACACTGATCGCGGGCGGCAATGCCCGGCCGCGAATCGGCAAGCACGGCCCGCGTCACCATCGGCGCCCGGGCCGATAGCGACGCGGCAAACCCGCTATTCCGGCAGGTCGCTGGCGCCCATCAGCGCCTCGTCCACCGAGCGCGCGCATTGGCGCCCCTCGCGGATGGCCCAGACGACAAGGCTCTGCCCGCGGCGCATGTCGCCGCATGCCCAGACATTGTCCTCGCTGGTCTTGTAGCTGCGCGTGTCCGCCAGCACATTGCCGCGCGGATCGTATTCGACGCCCGCCTGGTCCAGCATGCCGCCCTTGCGAGCGCCGACGAAGCCCATGGCCAGAAGGATGAGATCGGCCTTCAGCGTGAATTCGCTGCCCGGCACTTCCTTCATCTCGCGCCCCTGCCATTCCAGGCGGACGCATTCCAGGCCGGTGACCTTGCCGTTTTCGCCCACGACACGCTTGGTCAGGATCGCCCAGTCGCGCTCGACGCCTTCCTCGTGGCTGGACGAGGTGCGCAGCTTGAGCGGCCAGTGCGGCCAGGTCATCATCTTGTCCTCCTTTTCGGGAGGTCTGGGCATGATCTCGATCTGGGTGACGCTGGCCGCGCCCTGCCGGTTCGACGTGCCGACGCAGTCCGAACCGGTGTCTCCGCCGCCGATCACGATGACATGCTTGTCGGTCGCCACCAAGGTGCCGCGCGGAGCCGCACGCTCTTCGCTGTCGCCCGCGTTGCGCTTGTTCTGCTGGGTCAGGAATTCCATCGCGAGGCGTACCCCGCTCATCTCCGAACCGGGAATGTCCAGCGTGCGCGCATCTTCCGCGCCGCCCGACAGCACCACCGCGTCGAAGTTTTCCTTCAGCGTCTTCATCGAGATATCGACGCCCACCTCGGTGCTGGTGCGGATCGAGACGCCTTCAGCCTCCATCTGCGCCGCGCGGCGATTGATGAGGTGCTTTTCCATCTTGAAGTCGGGAATGCCGTAGCGCAGCAACCCGCCGATGCGGTCGCTCTTTTCGAACAGCGTGACCGAATGGCCCGCCCGCGCCAGTTGCTGGGCGCAGGCCATGCCTGCGGGGCCCGAACCGACGACGGCCACCGACTTGCCGGTCTTCTTCTCCGGCGGATGCGGGACGATCCAGCCTTCCTGCCAGCCCTTGTCGACGATCGCGCATTCGATCGACTTGATCGTCACCGGCTGGTCGACGATGTTCAGCGTACACGCGGCCTCGCAAGGCGCGGGGCAGACGCGGCCGGTGAATTCGGGGAAGTTGTTGGTGGAGTGCAGGTTGACCAGAGCCTGCTTCCAGTTCCCTTCATAGACCAGGTGGTTCCAGTCCGGGATGATGTTGTTCACCGGACAGCCGTTGTGACAATAGGGAATGCCGCAGTTCATGCAGCGGCTCGCCTGCCCCCTCAGGGCCTGCGGGTCGTGCGGGACCACGAATTCCTTGTAATGCTCCAGACGCTCCGTCGGCGCCTCGTAAGAACGATCCTGGCGGTCCAGTTCCAGGAAGCCGGTTTCCTTGCCCATCGATAGTACCCTTATTCCGCCGCGACAGATTCGGCTTCCAGACGCTCGGCTTCGAGCATCTTGAGCGCGTTCTCATAGTCGCGCGGCATCACCTTCACGAAGCGGGTGACCGCATTGTCGAAATCGTCGAGAATCGCCTTCGCCCGGCTGCTGCCGGTGTGCAGCACATGCCGCTCCAGCAGGATGCGGATGCGCGCGCTGTCGAAATACAGCGGATCGCCCATTCCGTAATTCTCGACCGAATGGCCGCGCTGTTCGGGGCGCTGGCCGCGGGGGACGTCCTCGTCGGTCTTCTGAACTTCTCGCAGATCCACCATCTCGGTGTTGCAGCGCTTCGCGAACTGACCGTCCTCGTCATAGACATAGGCGATGCCGCCCGACATGCCCGCCGCGAAATTGCGCCCCGTGGGGCCCAGCACCAGCACGACGCCGCCGGTCATGTATTCGCAGCCATGGTCGCCGGTGCCTTCGACGACCGCGATCGCTCCCGAATTGCGGACCGCGAAACGCTCGCCGCCGACGCCGTTGAAGAACGCCTCGCCCGCGATCGCGCCATAGAGCACGGTGTTGCCGACGATGATGTTGTTCGTCGGGTCGCGCTCCATGCCGTCCGGCTGCTTCACGATGACGCGCCCGCCCGACAGCCCCTTGCCGACATAGTCGTTGGCATCGCCGGTCAGTTCCAGCGTGATGCCATGCGCCAGCCACGCGGCAAAGCTCTGCCCCGCGACGCCGGTGAAAGACACGCGGATCGTGTTGTCGTCGAGCCCGGCATGACCATAGCGCTTCGCGACCTCGCCAGACAGCATGGTGCCGACGGTGCGATTGACGTTGCGGATCTGGCGCTCAAGCCGGACGCTTTCGCGCTTTTCCAGAGCGGGGGCGGCGGCCTTGATCAGCTCCTGATCCATCGCGGCTTCTAGCCCGTGGTCCTGCGTCTCGGTACGATAGAGCTCGTGCCCGGGGGCCGGCTTGACCTGGTGGAGCAATTTCGACAGGTCGACGCCATGCGCCTTCCAGTGCGAGACGGCGCGCTTCATGTCGATCCGGTCGACGCGGCCGACCATTTCCTCGACCGTGCGGAAGCCCATTTCGGCCATGATCTGGCGTAGTTCCTCGGCGACGAAGAAGAAATAGTTGACCACATGCTCGGGCAGGCCGGTGAAGCGCTTGCGCAGTTCCGGGTTCTGCGTCGCCACGCCCACCGGACAGGTGTTGAGGTGACACTTGCGCATCATGATGCAGCCCGCGGCGATCAGCGGGGCGGTGGCGAAGCCGAACTCGTCCGCGCCCAGCAGTGCGCCGATCGCGACGTCGCGGCCCGTGCGCAGTCCGCCGTCGACCTGGACCGCGATACGCGCGCGCAGATCGTTGAGCAGCAGCGTCTGCTGCGTTTCGGCAAGACCGATCTCCCACGGGGAACCCGCGTGGGTCAGCGAGGTCAGCGGGGATGCACCCGTGCCGCCCTCGTATCCCGAGATGGTGACATGGTCGGCGCGCGCCTTGGACACGCCGGCGGCCACCGTGCCGACGCCCACTTCGGACACCAGTTTGACCGAGATGCGCGACGACGGGTTCACGTTCTTCAGATCGTGGATCAGCTGCGCCAGATCCTCGATCGAATAGATGTCGTGATGCGGCGGCGGCGAGATCAGGCCCACGCCCGGCGTCGAGTGCCGGGTGGCGCCGATGGTCTTGTCGACCTTGTGGCCGGGCAGCTGGCCGCCCTCGCCGGGCTTGGCGCCCTGTGCCATCTTGATCTGGATGTCGTCGGCATTGACCAGATATTCGGTCGTCACGCCGAACCGGCCCGATGCGACCTGCTTGATCGCCGAACGCATCGAATCGCCGTTTTCCAGCGGGGTGAAGCGCTTGGGATCCTCGCCGCCCTCACCCGTGTTCGACTTGCCGCCGATCCGGTTCATGGCCATCGCCAGGGTCGTATGCGCTTCCCAGCTGATCGAGCCATAGCTCATCGCGCCGGTCGCAAAGCGCTTCACGATCTCGGCGGCGGGCTCCACCTCGTCCAGCGGGATCGCCTTGTCTGCCTTCTTCAGATCCATCAGGCCGCGGATCGTCAGCAGCCGTTCTGACTGCTCGTTGATCGACCTGGCGAACTCTTCATAGTTCCTGAAGTCGTTGCCGCGCACGGCGTGCTGCAGGTTCGCGATATTGGTCGGCGTCCAGGCGTGCTCCTCGCCCCGGACGCGATACTGGTAGATGCCGCCGACATCGAGCATCTTCTGATAGATCTGCTCTTCGGAATAGGCGGCGGTGTGGCGGCGCACGGTTTCCTCGGCGACTTCGGCAAGGCCGACGCCCTCGATCGTGGTCGCGGTGCGGGTGAAATACTTGTCGACGAAGGCGGTCGAAAGGCCGACCGCGTCGAAGATCTGCGCGCCGCAGTATGACTGATAGGTGCTGATCCCCATCTTCGACATCACCTTGCGGATGCCTTTGCCGATAGCCTTGATGTAGTTGTATTCCACATCTTCGGTCGACAGCGGCGCCTCGCGGTGGACGCGAATGCTCTCGAGCGTCTCGAACGCCAGATAGGGGTTGATCGCTTCGGCGCCGTAACCCGCCAGCACGCAAAAATGATGCACTTCGCGCGCTTCGCCGGTTTCGACGACAAGCCCGGTCTGCATGCGCAGGCCCTGGCGGACGAGATGATGGTGCACCGCCGAGGTGGCCAGCAGCGCGGGCATCGCGATGCGGTCCGGCCCCTGCGCGCGGTCCGACAGGATCAGGATGTTCTTGTCGGCCAGCACCGCCTCGGTCGCGGCCCAGCACATTTCCTTGATCGCCATCTCCAGCCCCTCGGCGCCGGTGCTGGCGTCCCAGGTCATGTCGATGGTGCCAGTGCGGAACGCGCCGTCGAGGCCCGATTCGACCGAGCGGATCTTGGCGAGATCGCTGTTGGTCAGGATCGGCTGCGTGATTTCAAGCCGCTTGTGCGTGCCCGCATCGCGGCCCAGCAGGTTGGGGCGCGGGCCGATCATCGACAGCAGGCTCATCACCAGCTCCTCGCGGATCGGGTCGATCGGCGGGTTGGTCACCTGCGCGAAGTTCTGCTTGAAGTAATCGTAGAGCAGGCGCGAACGCTTGGACAGCACCGCGATCGGCGTGTCGGTGCCCATCGACCCGATCGGATCGTCGCCGTTGTACAGCATCGGTTCGAGGAACTTGGAAACGTCCTCCTGCGTGTAGCCGAACGCCTGCTGGCGGCGCAGGAACAGCTCGCTGTCCTCCGTGGGATCGATCGGCGCGTCTTCCGCCTCGATCTCGACGATGTCGAGGTCTTCCAGCTTGTACTGCGCGTCGCGCAGCCACTTTTCGTAGGGATGCGCGTTGGACAGGTCGGCCTTCAGCTCCTCGTCCTCGACGATGCGGCCTTCCTCGAGGTCGATCAGCAGCATCTTGCCGGGCTGGAGGCGCCACTTGCGCGTGATGTCGGCTTCTGCGAACGGCAGCACGCCGCTTTCGGACGCGAGGCAGACGAGATCGTCCTTCGTCACGCAATAGCGCGCCGGGCGCAGGCCGTTGCGGTCCAGCGTGGCGGCGATCTGGCGGCCATCGGTAAAGGCGACCGAAGCGGGGCCGTCCCACGGCTCCATCAAGGCGGCATGATATTCGTAGAATGCGCGGCGTGCCGGATCCATCTCGTGGTTCTTGGCCCACGCCTCGGGGATCAGCATCATCATCGCATGGGCCAGGCTGTATCCGCCCGCCAAAAGCAGCTCGAGCGCATTGTCGAGGCAGGCGGTGTCGGACTGGCCATGCGGGATGATCGGCCACATCTTGTCGAGATCGGCGCCCAGCAGCGGCGATTCCATGGTGCGGCGGCGCGCGTTCATCCAGTTGACGTTGCCGCGAACCGTGTTGATCTCGCCATTGTGGGCGATCAGGCGGAACGGCTGCGCCAGCTTCCAGCTGGGGAAGGTGTTGGTGCTGAACCGCTGGTGCACCAGCGCCAGCGCCGATGTGCAGTCGGGATCGCGC
The DNA here is from genome assembly GCF_001661675.2 of Croceicoccus marinus. NCBI lineage: Bacteria > Pseudomonadati > Pseudomonadota > Alphaproteobacteria > Sphingomonadales > Erythrobacteraceae > Croceicoccus > Croceicoccus marinus. The sequence goes on from NZ_CP019602.1 coordinate 2,565,551, forward strand.
AGATCGTCGTAGAAGCTGCCGACCTGGTTCGCCAGCAGCAGCCCCTTGTAGACGATGGTCCGGCTGGAGAAGCTGGGCATGTACAGTTCGGTCAGGCCGGGCAGACCGTGCTTTTCAGCCAAGGTCGCCAGCGGGTTCTGCGTCTGCTTGCGGATCGAGAGCAGCTTGCGCTCGAACGCGTCCTGATCCTCGCAATTGCCGCCGCGGGCGATGATCGCCTGGCGGATCACGGGCATCTGTTCCAGCACGGTCTTGCCCAGACCGTCGAGCGTGGTCGGCACGTCGCGCCAGCCGATCAGCTGTTGGCCTTCCTTGCCGATGAACTTCTCGAACTGCGCCACGACGAAGTCGCGCGAGGGCTGGTCCTGCGGCAGGAAGCACATCGCGACGGCGTAATCGCCCGCGGGCGGAAGCGTCCTGCCCTCACCCTCCGCCCATTTGCGCAGCAGCGCGTCGGGCATCTGGATCAGGATACCCGCACCATCGCCCAGAAGCGGGTCGGCGCCCACCGCGCCGCGGTGGTCCAGATTCTCCAGGATGGTCAGGCCTTGCTGGATAATCGCATTCGATTTCTGACCTTTGATATGGGCGACGAAGCCCACACCACAATTGTCGTGTTCGTTACGCGAGTCGTAGAGGCCTTGAACCGGCGGAAAACCCATTTTCACCTATCCTGTCGGGGCCCGGACATCGATGCCCGGCGTTTATGCGCGAATCAGCCCGCCCTTGAAAGGGCGCAGATATTGCGCGTTCGTTCCCAATGACGACAGGAAGCACTCTTTGCAACTCTGCAGAAGGAAATCTTCTGTCGAGTGGAAACAAAACCGCCGAAAACCGGCGGTTTCACAGCATCTTGTAGGGCGCTATCAGACCCGCTTCAACTCCTCGAGAGCCTCTCGCAGGCGAAAATCCTGGGGTCCGGCACCGTTGGGGATCAGCTGGCGCACACGATCGGCATCCAGCAGCGGCATCGGCGACAGGTTCGCCTCGCCCGGACGGTGGGTCGGGGCCTGCGGGCGGGCCTTGTGCGTCTTGCCCAGCCCGATCGCCATCAGCGAGCCATAGCCCGCGCCATCGTCGTCCGCGTCCTCTTCCTCGTCCGCCTCACCCGCGAACCAGTCGCTTTCCATTCCGCCGGTCAGACCGGGCGCGAAGCGGGGGGCGCTGTGACCGTCATGGCCGGTATCACGCTGACCGGTGTCGCGTTGGCCGGTGTCGCGTTGGCCGGTGTCGCGTTGGCCGGTGTCGCGCTGAAGCGAATAGACGCGGGCGGTCTCGATCGGCTTGGCGGCTTGCGGCCAGGGCTCGGCTTGCTCCGGCTCATAGGGCTCGGACTCAGCCTCCATCGGCGCCTCGACCGGTTCGGATCCGTACGCGAAGCCATGCTTCTGCGGTTCGGCGGCTGCCGGCGGCGCGGTTTCGGCAGGCGGATGATCGTCATGGGCGGGGCTGGCCAGCTTTTGTGTGGCGGATCCGGGCGGGGTCCAATCGTCCTCCGCGTCCCAGTCGTCGGCCAGGGCGGCGTCTTCGTCGGCGCGAACAGCGTCTCCCGGCAGGGCGAAGCGCGCAAGATCGTCGCCGTCATCCTCGAACTTCACCGGCGATTCGATGTCGGCGTAGAAGCCGGTGTTCGGAATCCGCTCGAAAGTAATCTCGTCGTCCTTGGGCGCGGGCGGAATATGGCTGAGATCGTGCTTGGGCAGGCGCTGGCCCGTAGGCGGCGCCGACAGGCGTTCGAGCGGCGTGCCCGTCTTCTTCGCATAGCCCTGCCCCTCGGCAAGGTGGCGGCGCAGGCGCGGGACCGAGGCAGCCGCGTCTTCGCGCGTGCCGACAGCCTCGCCAACTCCTTCGGGCAGGACCCCGGCAATCGCCGCACCGACCAGCAGGCCGAACACCAGGCCCAATGCCGCAAGCGCCATGGCCGCCATGACCGGCGTGACCCCGGCTTCCGCGCCCAGCCCGACATCGGCCAGCAGGCCGGTCAGCACCGTGGGCGGCATCTGCAGCCCGGCAAAGGCCCCGCCGACGGCGCCGCCGGCACGCAATACGAAGGCAATTATGCGAGTCATTCCGTTCATTCGTCCATCATGCACCGGGGCGCACGAAGGCATCTTAAACGGACAAAGTAAACGCGGGCATAATCCGGTGGCTCGCTTCCTCAAGGTCTGGGAAGCCAGGCCACCGTAAACAAAGGGGGATTTGCGTCCGCTAGGCGACCGCCTTCAACCTTGCGCGGGAATGATCTGCCATCCACTGCTCCACGATGGGCGCGATCTGACCGCGCCATTTCGAGCCGTTGAAGATGCCGTAGTGACCGACATCGGGATGGAGGTGATATTTCTTGAGGTCGTCGTCCAGCCCCGGCGTCAGCTTCAGCGCCGAGCGTGTCTGGCCCACGCCCGAAATATCGTCGCGCTCACCCTCGATGCACAGCAGCGCGGTATCGTGGATCTTGCCCAGGTCGATCTTGCTGCCGCGATGGGTCAGCAGTCCGCGGGGCAGCAAATATTCCTTGAACACCGCGTTCACAGTCTGGAGGTAGAATTCCGCCGTCATGTCGCAGACCGACAGATATTCGTCATAGAACGTCTTGGTCGCGTCGGCGCTCTCTCCGTCGCCCGCCACCAGATGCTTGAACATGCCGTAATGGCTCATCAGATGGTTGCTGAGGTTCATCGACATGAAGCCGGAAAGCTGCAGGAAACCGGGATAGACCTCGCGGCCCGCGCCCGGATAATGCATTGGCACCGTCTGGATCAGATATTGCTTGAACCAGTGCATCGGACGACCGACCGCCATCTCGTTCACTTCGGTCGGCCCTTCGCGCGTGTCGATCGGGCCGCCCATCATCGTCAGCGTGGCGGGGCGGCACGGATTGTCCTTTTCCGCCATCACGGCAGTCGCCGCAAAGGCCGGGACCGAGGGCTGGCAGACCGCCATCATGTGCGCGCCGGGGCCGATATGCTCAAGGAACTCGATCACGTAGTCGATATAGTCGTCGAGGTCGAACAGCCCTTCCGACATGGGGACGAGCTTCGCGTCGGCCCAGTCGGTGATATAGACTTCTGCGCCGTGGAGCATGCGCTCGACCGTGCCGCGCAGCAGCGTGGCGTAATGCCCGCTCATCGGCGCGACGATCAGCAGCCTGGGCGCGTCGGAGGGCAGTCCGCCATGTGTGAAGCGCTTGAGATTGCCGAACGGGCGGAACAGGACGTCCGCCTCGGTCACGTCATGCGTCTTGCCGTCGACGGTCACGGTGGGGATGCCGAAAACCGGCTTGCCGCGCGGTTCGGCGGCATGGGCGAACACTTCCAGCGCGGAGGAAATGCTGGGACCCATGCCGATCGAACCCATCGGATTCTTCGGATGGTTGAGCCATTCGGCGGTCACCGAAGCCATGGTGGTCGCCGAAGCGCGCCAAGCCTGCTGGATTTCATAAAGCGAATAGAGCACGTATCAATTCTCCTCGCCGTCCCGTTCCCCCTGCAGCGCGATCCACGCATGTGCAACAAGGGCGGCTGGTCCATCGGCAACGCCGGGCGGAACAGCCGCAATAGACGGCCAATGCCCGCACAGTGTAGATCGTTCCCGAGCCGCGTTGCAATGCAGCAATTCCGGTTCGCCTCGTATTCCGGTCGAAGGAAGCATAATTGCGCGGGGATCAGTCGGCGATAGCGCTTCAATCCCCGTACGCTTTGGTCTAGTCGGCTGCCATGACCGAGCAGACCAGCCTTACGCGATCGGCAGAACCGGCGGGGCAGCCGCCTTCGCCGCCGAGGTCGGGGGATCCGCATGTCGATGGCGCCGACGACGCGGCGGCAAAGCCGTCGCGCGCGATGGGGCCGCTGTGGATGCTGGTGAGGGCGGCGTGGCACTATCCCGGCCACATGGCGGGCGCCGGGCTGGCCCTGCTCACCACCTCTGCCGCGACGCTTGCGATCCCCTCGGGCTTCAAGCTGGTGATCGACCGCGGCTTTGGCGATGGCGAGATCACGCGCTGGTTCCAGTATCTGCTGATCCTGGTGCTGGTGCTGGCGATCGGGACGGCGTTCCGCTTCTATCTGGTGTCGTGGCTTTCCGAACGGGTCGTCGCCGATCTGCGGCTGAAGGTTTACGATAATCTCGTCACCCTGCCACCCTCGTTCTACGAGGATAACAACCCGCGCGAGATATCATCGCGCATGACTTCAGATACCGCGATCATCGAACAGGTGGTCGGATCGACCATCTCGGTCGCGCTGCGCAATGCGCTGACCGCGATCGGCGGCACGATCTACATGTTCATCCTGGCGCCGGGGCTGACGGTGTGGCTGCTGCTGGCGATCCCCGCGGTGATACTGCCGCTGGTGCTGATGGGACGCAGGGTACGGCTGCTGTCGAGGTCGAGCCAGGACCGTATCGCGGACCTGGGCGCGATGGTGAGCGAGGTGCTGGGCGGCATCCGCATCGTGCAGGTGTTCAACCAGGAACGGCGCGAGGCGGCCCGCTTTGGCGGCGCGGTCGAGCGGTCGTTCGAAACCGCCCGGCGGCGCATCCTGATGCGCGCCCTGCTGACCGCGCTCGCCATGGGGCTGGTGCTGGGCGCGCTGGTGGCGCTGATGTGGCGCGGCGCGCTCGACGTGCAGGCGGGCACGATCACCGGGGGCACCATCGCGGCCTTCGTCATCACGGCCGGGCTGGTCGGCGGCGCTTTCGGTTCGCTGGCCGAAGTCTATGGCGAAGTCCTGCGCGCTGCCGGTGCGGCGCAGCGGCTGGGCGAACTGCTGGCGACGCGCGCGGTCATCGCCGCTCCGGCGCGTCCGCAGGCGCTGCCCAGTCCTCCGCGCGGATCGGTCGCGTTCCAGAACGTCACCTTCCGCTATCCCACCCGGCCCGACGATAAGGCGCTGCGCGACTTCACCCTGACCGTCGAACCGGGAGAGACGGTCGCCGTCGTAGGACCGTCGGGCGCCGGCAAGTCGACCCTGTTCCAGCTGATCGCCCGGTTCTACGACCCGCAGTCCGGCAGCGTACGCGTCGACGGGATCGACCTCACCCGTGCCGACCCCGGGGAACTGCGCCAGCGCCTTGCCCTGGTACCGCAGGAAAGCGTGCTGTTCGCTGCGAGCGCCCGCGACAATCTGCGCTATGGCGCGTGGGACGCCAGCGACGAGGCAATCTGGGAAGCCGCCCGCGCCGCCAATGCCGAGCAGTTCCTGCACGCCCTGCCCGACGGGCTGGACACGTTCATCGGTGACAGCGGCGCACGGCTTTCCGGCGGCCAGCGCCAGCGCGTGGCGATTGCCCGCGCCCTGCTGCGCGATGCGCCGCTGCTGCTGCTGGACGAAGCGACCAGCGCGCTCGACGCGCAGAGCGAGAAGCTGGTGCAATCGGCGCTCGAAACGCTGATGAAGGGGCGGACCACCATCGTGATCGCGCACCGGCTGGCGACCGTGCGCGCTGCGGACCGCATCGTGGTGATGGAAAACGGCGCAATCGTCGAGCAGGGCACGCATGCACAGCTGGTCGAACGCGACGGCCTCTATGCCAATCTGGCGGCGTTGCAGTTCGAATCGGAATAGGCAGCGGCGGAACCAAGCGCCCGGCCTTGGGGTTTCCTTGACAAACGCAGTTCAAAGGAAACTTACGATGGGTATCATCATCATGATCATCGTCGGGGGTATCATCGGCTGGCTTGCCAGCATCGTGATGCGCACCGACGCGCAGCAGGGAATCCTGCTGAACGTGGTCGTCGGCGTCGTCGGCGCACTTATAGCTGGCCTTGTCGTCGGCGGGAATACCATCATGAACGGATTCAGCCTTTCGGCTCTTCTTTTCTCGTTCCTGGGTGCGGTCGTGCTGCTTGCGATCGTCAATCTGTTCCGTCGCGGCCGGGTGCGCTAATCCACCTGAAAAATAGACATAGGTAAAGATAACCGGCCGGGACGAAGGAACCTTTCAACGTCCCGGCATTTTTTAGGCCGAGCCGGCTTTATGGCCGGACCATTCGAGGGGAACGACTGATGAAGAAGCTTATTGCCACCGCCAGCGCCGCAGCCCTCGGCCTTGCGCTTGCCGCGTGCGATAGCCCTGCCGAAAACCAGATGGAGGACCAAGCCGAAGCGGTCGAGGACCAGACCGAGATGCAGGCTGAATCGCTTGAAGACGCCGGCATGGAACAGCAGGCCGACATGGTCGAGGAACAGGGCGAAGAACGCTCCGACATGATGGAAGAGCAGGCAGACGACATGGGCGCCGCTCCGCAATAAGTCGTCCACAAGACCGATTGGCGGCGTCGATCCCCGGGATCGGCGCCGCTTTTGGTTTCGGCGCGGAACCAAGCCTGTTTCCAGCACTTGATGATGGGTAGGACAAAGGCCGCAACAGCGCCGGCCCCGATCTTTGGAGAGAGTTTCGCCATGGGCACCAATGTCGCAGAAATGGTTCGCGGTGAGCGCGAGATGGAAGAAGTCGTCGCATCGCGCTACCGCGCGTTTCGCGCCACGTCGCCGGACAGGGCGGTCGATATCATCCCTACCGACCCGGTCGAAGCGGACCGTTTCGATTCGATGCGTGCACACGGCGTGATCCGCGGTGCCGAGGGCGGCTTCTATCTCGACGAGGATGCGCTTGAGCGCGTACGCAAGAACCGCAAGGGCTGGCTGTTCGGCAGCGCGGGCGTCGCAGCGGTCGTGGGCGTTATCGCGGGCGTCCTTGTCGGCCGCCGCCAACGCTAGAAGGCCGATCGGGCGGCCGGACGGCAGCGCGAGAGGCCACGGATGGCTTGACTTGTGCGGTCATATCCAGCAAAGGCCGCCACGCTTTGGCAAGGTCTGCCGGTGATTCCGAGAGCAATCGCCGCTATCCTGCCACGAGAATCGATTCTCAGACTTGAACCGGAACACAGCGCGGTAATGCCCTTGGGTGCTGCCCGCATCAGTATATTTAGGAATACGCCATGGCGAAGCCCGCAACCGTCAAGATCCGGCTGGTCTCCACCGCCGACACCGGCTTCTTCTATGTCACGAAGAAGAACCCGCGCAACATGACCGAAAAGATGGTGCAGCGTAAGTACGACCCCGTCGTACGCAAGCACGTCGATTTCAAGGAAGCCAAGATCAAGTGATCTTGCGCGCGGGCGGCGCTTGCCGGCCCGCGCTCCTGCCTGTCGCGCCTCTGCCGACTGGCGAGGATGCCGATCTATGCAATGTCGGCCTGCGGAACCTGCCGGTTCACCACGGGTTCAATGGCGACACGCCATGACACCGGGATGATTTCGGCAATGTCTTCAAATATCCGCCGCGGGCGCCTGCTTGCTTATGCTGCCCTCGCTTCGTTGGCGGCACCGATGTCCTTTGCGCTTCCGGCAGCCCCCGCTGCTGCGCAGGCGGAAGGTGATCTCTCTCGCGCCGTCACCGCTCTTCGCGCGATCAAGACGATGAGCGCGGACTTCACGCAGGTCGACCGCAACGGCCAGCAACTCACCGGCAAGATGGTGCTCAAGCGGCCCGGCAAGATCCGCTTCGAATATCAAAAGGACGTGCCCGTCCTGATCGTATCCGACGGTTCGCGCCTGACCATGCTGGACTATGAAGTCCGGCAGAAGCAAGTCTGGCCGATCAGCAACAGCCCCTTGGGCGCGCTGCTCGATCCCGGCAAGGACGTGATGCGGTTCGGCAAGCTCATGCCCACGCGCCACCCGGACCTGGTTAGCGTGCAGGTGAAGGATCCGAAGCACCCCGAATACGGCACGATCACGCTGATCTTCAATCGCGACGCCTCGGCCCCCGGCGGGCTTCAGCTGGAAAGCTGGGTTTCGGTTGATTCGCAGAACAAGATCACCAAGATCTTCCTCAGCAACCAGCGCTATGGAATCCCTGTCAGCGACGGCACTTTTGCCTTCAAGGACATTCGTCCTAGGCAGAAACGCTGACCGTTCGCTCTCTTAAGGGCTAATTAACGGTCAATTGTGCGGGTATAGCGACGAACGCCTCTTTTCCTGACCCTTTCGTTCATCTATCCGACAGGCGTTCGGGCGTAGATATATCCGAACAAGATGCGAGGGAATCGGGTTTCCCCCCTGTTGCCCGCCCCAACAAACCGCATCTTGCCGAGCGTGACGAACGCGAATGGCGACCCCCGACCCAATGCCCCCGGGTCGGGGGTTTTGCGTTTCCGGCGTCCCTGCAAACCTCTCCATCTACCCGCATCGTGACGATTGGACTTTGCCGCGGAAGGCCTTATGGCCCGCTGCATGGTTACCGTTGCCACCTGGAACATCAATTCCGTCCGCCTCCGCCTCGATCAGGTCGAGCGCTTTCTTGCCGAGCAGCAGCCCGACGTGCTGTGCCTGCAGGAGATCAAGGTGGCCGAACACCTCTTCCCGCATGCCGCGTTCGAGCGCATGGGATATGTCCACCGCGCCGTGCATGGGCAGAAGGGCTATCACGGTGTCGCGACCGTCTCGAAACTACCGCTCACCGAACTGAGCCGCCATGACTGGCAGGACAATGGCGAGGCCCGCCATGTCGGCGTGGAAGTCGGCGGCGCGGGCAAGGGCCTGCTGATCGAGAATGTCTACATCCCCGCCGGCGGTGACGAGCCAGACCGCGAGGTCAATCCCAAGTTCGGCCAGAAGCTCGACTTCCTGGAACGCATGGCCCACTGGGCCGACACCGTCGATCGCCCCAGCCTGATCGTCGGCGATTTCAACGTCGCCCCGCTGGAACATGACGTGTGGAGCCACAAGGCGCTGCTCAAGGTCGTCAGCCACACCCCGGTCGAGGTCGAGGCGCTTGAGCGTTTTCGCATTGCGCATGGCTGGGTCGACCTGGGCCGCGAATATGTGCCCGCCGACCAGAAGAGCTTTAGCTGGTGGAGCTATCGCAACAAGGACTGGAAGGCGTCCAATCGCGGGCGCAGGCTGGACCACATGTGGGCCTCTCCCGAACTGGCGCCGCAAGCGCGGGGGCATCGCGCGCTGACGGAGTGCCGCGACTGGGAACGGCCTTCGGACCATATCCCGCTGGTCACCCGTTTCGAGCTGTAGGCCCGACATGGCCGCCCCCTCCCCTTCCCGCCGGACGGCGCAGGCGGTCGATGCGCTGCGCCATGGCTGGCCCGTGCGGATCGCGGGCGGCGACGGCACGCTTTGCCTGCTGGCGGCCGAAACGGGCCATGACGCGGGCGGAACCTGTGCGGACCGGCTGCTGGTTTCGGCTGCGCGGGCCGCGACGCTGAAGCTGATCAACCAGAAGGACGCCGCCGTGCCCGACGCGCCCGCGCTGATCCGCGCGGCGGAGCCCTTTACCCTGCAGGCCGCGCGCCAGCTGTCCGATCCCTCGCGCGATCTGGCCAATCCGCTGGCGGGACCGTTTCGCGCCCAGCCGCTGGAAGCCGCCGAGGCCGCCAAGGCGGCGATGGCGCTGGCACGGATCGCGGGGATCCTGCCCGCCTTCCTGGTCGCGCCCGAACCTGCGGGCGAAGCGGTGGAGCTGTCCGCCGGCGACATCGCGGCGTTCGAGGATCCGGCCCGCCTCTCGGTTCAGGCCCGCGCCCATCTGCCGACCCGGGCGGCGGAATCGGCGGAGATCGTCGCCTTTCGCGCACCCGACGATCTGCGCGAGCATGTGGCGCTGGTCATCGGCAGCCAGACCGCCGAGCGCGTGCCTTTGGTGCGGCTTCACAGCGAATGCCTGACCGGCGACGTGCTGGGCAGCCTCAAATGCGATTGCGGGCCGCAGCTTGATGCCGCGCTGGCCGCGATGGCGCAGGAAGCGGCGCAGGGCGGCTGGGGCGTGCTGCTCTATCTGCGGCAGGAGGGGCGCGGGATCGGGCTGATCAACAAGCTGCGCGCCTATCGCCTGCAGGACCAGGGGTTCGACACGGTGGACGCCAACAACCGGCTGGGCCTGCCCACCGATGCGCGCGATTTTCCGGTCGCGGCGCGCATGCTGGAACTGCTGGGCGTGCGGCGCATCCGGCTGCTGACCAACAACCCGATGAAGGTCGACACGCTGGCAGGGCTGGGCATCGAGGTGGCCGAGCGCGTGCCCCACGCGCTGCCGTCGAACCCGCATAATGCGCGCTATCTGGATACCAAGCGGGACCGCACGGGGCACCTGTTGTAGCGCACCGGTTGAGGCCCACCCTGGTTGACACAGGCGACACATCCTACAACCGCTGTCACCTGCCGCTGACCCGCGGAAATGCGCGGGTTTCGCACCGCCGGTTGACACCGCGGGGGCCCCGGAAAAACGGGCGGGGAAAATTCGACGATGGGAAGGAGCCTGATCGCGTACGGCTAGCGCGGCGGGGCCATGTAGGACAGGAAAAATCCGGCGTGTGCTGGCCCCTGGGGCTGGCCGTCAGCGCTGCCTGAGGTTGTGGATCGCCGAGAAGCGTTCGATATCCTCGATCCGGCCAGACACGACCAGCTCGTCGTCGGGAAAGATGATGGTGTCGGGCACGGCATGGATGAAGTCCTGTCCGGTGCGCTTGACGCCCACGACCGTCACGCTGAACTTCTTGCGGCATTCGCTGGTCATCAGCGGAAGGCCGACAATCGGATCGGGCGCCTTCAGCCGGGCGATCGCGAAATCGTCGCCAAAGGCCAGGAAGTCCAGCAGCCGTTCGTTGAGGAGATGCGCGACGCGTTCGCCCATGCGCTGTTCGGGGAACACGACATGGCGCGCGCCGGTCCGTTCCAGGATGCGGGCGTGCTTGTCGTTGTTGGCCTTGGCCCAGATATTGGCAATGCCAAGATCGCATAGCGCCAGCACCGCCAGCACGCTTGCCTCGATATCGGTGCCGATGGCGACGACCGCGGCTTCGAAATCGGCGACGCCCAGCTGGTCGAGGGTCGCCATCTCGGTGCAGTCCGCCTCGACCACCTTGGTCAGCTGGCCCGCGAATTCGTGCACCAGCCGAGGATCGGTGTCGGCGCCCAGCACCTCGTGCCCCATGCGTTCGAGGGTCAGGGCGACCGCGCCGCCGAACCGGCCCAGCCCGATCACCAGCACGGGTTTTCGCTTGTCAGCCAACAATGGGATTCTCCTCGGGATAACGGTAAGGGCGTTCGCGCCGGCCCAGCGCCAGCGCGGTGGCGACGGTGATGGTGCCCACGCGCCCCACGAACATCAGCGCGCACAGCACCAGCAATGCGCTGGGCGGCAGGTCGGCGGTGATGCCGGTCGACAGCCCCACCGTGGCAAAGGCCGAGATGCATTCGAACAATATGTCGCCGAGCGGCAGGGCGCTGACCGACGCGATATAGGTGGTCGCGGCGAAGATCAGCGTGGCGGCCAGCACGGTCACCGACAGCGCCTGGCGTTCGACAGCGCGGCCGAAGCGGCGCTGGAACAGCCCCGCGTCGCGGCGGCGCAGGGTTTCCGACAGCACGATGGCGAACAGCACGAAGAAAGTGGTAACCTTGATGCCGCCCGCGGTTCCGGCGCTGCCGCCGCCGATGAACATCAGGAAGAAGTTCACCATGATCGTCTGATCATGGAAGGACCCGACGTCCAGGCTGTTGAACCCGGCGGTGCGCGGCATCACCGCATGGAACGCGGCATTAAGCGCCTTGGCCCCCGCGCCCATCGGCCCCAGCGTGTCGGGATTGCTCCATTCCATCGCCAGTATCGCGGCGAAGCCCAGCGACAGCAGCGCGATCGTGCCGGTGACGGTGATGCGCGAATGAAGCGACCAGCGGCGCCAGCGCAGCCGGTGCGTGCGCAGGTCCTGCATCACCGGGAAACCCAGTGCGGCGAGGATCACCGCCACCATGATCGGCACAAGGATGAAGGGATCGGCCTGGAAGCCCATAACGCTGTCGGAAAAGCTGGAGAAACCGGCATTGTTGAACGCGCTGACCGCATGAAACAGCCCGTGCCACAGCGCGGCGGGCAGCGGCAGATCATAGGCGGTCGCAAAGCGGAGCGCGAGGATGGCCGCCGTGATCCCCTCTACCGCCAGGGTGACCGCGAACACCAGGCGGAGCACCGCCGCGGCATCTCCGCCGCCCAGCAGGCTGCGTTCCACCTGCGTCGCCATGCGGTCGCGCAGGCCGAAGCCGCGCCCCGCCATCAGCCCGAACAGGGTGGCGGCGGTCATGATGCCGAAGCCGCCGACCTGGAACAGCAGCAGGATGACGCCCTGGCCGAAAGCGGACCAGTAGACCGGCGTGTCGGTCACGATCAGCCCGGTCACCGCCACCGCCGATGTCGAGGTGAAGAGCGCGACCAGGACGGGCGCGCGGGTGCCGTCCGCCGTGGCGAGCGGAAGGCTGAGCAGGATCGTCCCTGCGGCGATCAGCGCGAGGAACAGGACCGGGATCAACCGAATCGGATCGCGCAGGCTCAGCATCGAATCGCCCTTGGGCGCGAATGGCTTACGGGTAAAGGGCTTTGCCGCGCCGCCGGTTCAGAGGAGGTTTGGCGATGGTCGGATGATGGGGGGCCGGATGATGGGGGGCCGGATGATGGAGGGGCTTCCCGATGGAGGGGCCGGCGATGAAGGGGCTGGCGATGGAGGGGCGGTATCAGCCGGGGCCGTCCTCCGCATCGCCGTCGTCGTCGCCGTCGGGATCGAGGTCCGGCTCGGGGTCGGGGCTTATGCCGCCGTCGCCGCCGGGGATCTGCTCGCCCGAACCCGGTCCGCCGCCCCCGCCCGCACTGCCGCCTTCCGAACCGCCGCTACCTGAATCGCCGCTACCCGGGCCGCCGCTGCCCGCGCCGTCCGGATTGCCTGCCCCGCCGCCGCTGCCCGAACCGCCCGTGCTGCCGCCGCCGCCGCTGCCGCCGGATGCGCCGCCCGAACCGCCATCCCCCGACGCACCGCCGCCCGAACCGCCCGCACTGCCGCCGCCCGAAGCGCCATCGGCGGGATTGTTGGTTTCGTAGATGCCATTCGCCACATTGCCGATCGCATGTTCGATATTCGCGCCCAGTTGAAACGAGGCATATCCAAGGCCAATCACCATGACGCTGAGAACAAGTGCGTATTCCGCCGAGGATCCGCCGTCAGATTCGTGAAAAAACCTGTCAGTAAAGGGACAAATTTTCATCGAATCACTCCTGCGACAAGGGATGCGATGCTTATGGCACAGGTCGCCGCGATGCGGGAAACTTCGCGATTATTGGGGGGCCTCTGCCCGATTACGAATGCTGCTGGATCACGTCGAGGAAGTCCTCGCCATATTCGTCCAGCTTGCGCGCGCCGATGCCGGGAAGTTCGCCCAGCTCGTCCAGCGTCTGCGGGCGCAATCCGCACATGTCGCGCAGCACGCTGTCGTGGAAGATCACATAGGGCGGGACGCCATTGTCCTTGGCAAGGTCGCGGCGAAGGCTGCGCAAAGCCTCGAACAGCGGGTCGCCGATGGGGTTTGGCGTGGCATCGCCGCCGCGCCGCTTCGTGCGCTGGCGCCGGGGCGGGAGGACGAGGTCCAGCGGCACCTCGCCCTTCAGGAACGCGCGGGCGTCGGGGCCCAGCATCAGCCCGCCATGCTCGGTCGGGAGCAGCGCACCGCGGACCTGCAGCGCGCGGCTGACGGGTTTGAGCATCGCGGCTTCCTCGCCCTCGACGATGCCGAAGACCGAGAGGCTTTCGTGCCCGTTCTGGCGGCTGCGGTCGGTGGACTGGCCGGTCAGGATGCTCTCGACATAGCCCGCGCCGAACATCTGGCGCGTGCGCGCGACGGCGGAGAGATATTTCTGCGCGATCACCGTGGCGTCGATCGACTTGGGCGGGGACAGGCAATTGTCGCAATTGCCGCAGGTTTCGGGCGGGCTCTCGCCGAAATGGCGCAGCAGGATCGCGCGGCGGCAGCCGGCGGTTTCGACCAGTGCGCCCAATGCGCCGAGGCGGGTACGCTCGCCCGCGATGCGGTCCTCGCCCATTTCGCCCAGCCGCATGCGCGCGCGGGCGAAATCGTCGGCGCCCCAGAACAGATGCGCGACCGATGGGTCTCCGTCGCGGCCCGCGCGGCCGGTTTCCTGGTAATAGGCCTCGATCGACTTGGGCAGGCCTGCGTGGATCACGAAGCGCACATCGGGCTTGTCGATGCCCATGCCAAAGGCGACGGTGGCGACCATCACCATGCTTTCGGATGCGACGAAATCGTGCTGGTTGCGGGCGCGCGTCTCTGGCGGAAGGCCCGCGTGATAGCAGCGGGTTTCGCGGCCCGATCTTCCCAGCGTTTCGGCCAGCCGCTCTGTCGCGGCGCGGGTCGGGGCATAGACGATGCCGGGGCCGGGCTGCGCGTCCATGATCTGCTGGATCTGGCGCGCAAGGCTGTCGCGCGGGGTGATGTGATAGCGGATATTCGGCCGGTCGAAGCCCGCGACGATCAGGCCGTCTTCCGGAATACCGAGCTGGGTCAGGATGTCGGCCCGCGTATGCGCGTCCGCCGTTGCCGTCAGCGCAAGGCGCGGGACCTGCGGAAACGCGTCCATCATCGGGGCGAGCAGGCGGTAGTCGGGGCGGAAATCGTGGCCCCATTCGGAGACGCAATGCGCCTCGTCGATCGCAAACAGGGCGATGCGGCACTGGGACAGCAGTTCGCGGAAATGCGGCTGGCTGGCGCGTTCGGGTGCGACATAGAGGAGGTCGAGATCGCCGTCTCGCAGGCGCTGCACGGTTTCGGCGCGGTTCTCGTCCACGCTGGTGAGGGTGGCGGCGCTTATGCCGTTCGCCTCGGCGCTGCGCAGCTGGTCGTGCATCAGCGCGATCAGCGGGCTGACGACGACGCAGGTGCCGTCCAGCATCAGGGCGGGCAGCTGGTAGCACAGCGACTTGCCCGCGCCGGTCGGCATCACCGCCAGCGTGGAGCGCCGGTCCAGCACGCGGTCGACCACCTGGCTCTGCACCCCGCGAAAGGCGGAGAAGCCGAAAGTGCGTTTGAGGGTGTCGAGCGCGCCTGCCAAGTTCTGGGCCATGGGGGACGCCATGACAGATCGCGCCCCCGCATGGAACGGCTGCGGGCGGATATTCCTCAGTCCAGGTTCGGGCGCAGCCAGCGTTCGGCGGTGGCGAGGTCGATGCCGCGCCGCGCCGCATAGTCCTCAAGCTGGTCGCGGCCGATGCGGGCGACGCCGAAATACTGGCTTTCCGGGTGCGCGAAGTAAAAGCCCGATACTGCCGAGGTCGGCCACATCGCGTTCGATTCGGTCAGCGTGATGCCAGCCCGGTCCTCGACCTGCATCAGGTCCCACAGGATGGGCTTGAGCGAATGGTCGGGGCATGCGGGATAGCCGGGCGCGGGGCGGATGCCGCGATATTGCTCCTTGATCAGCGCCTCGTTGGTCAGCTGTTCCTGCGGGGCGTATCCCCACAGCGTGGTGCGGACATGCTGGTGCAGGCGTTCTGCGAAAGCCTCGGCAAAGCGGTCGGCCAGCGCCTTCAGCAGGATGTCCGAATAATCGTCATGCGCCGCGCGGAAGCGGGCGGAGTGGTCGTCGATCCCGTGGATGGCGACCGCGAAACCGCCCAGCCAGTCGCCCGCGGGGTCGACGAAATCGGCAAGGCAGAAATTCGCGCGTTCGCGCGATTTCTTCACCTGCTGGCGCAGGAAGGGAAGCCGCGTGCCGTCTTCCAGCACGACATCGTCGCCATCGCGCCTGCACGGCCAGAACTCGCACACGCCGCGTGCGGTAAACCATTGTTCCGCAATGATCTGCTGCAGCATTTTCTGCGCATCGGCGAACAGGCTGCGCGCGCTTTCGCCCACCACCTCGTCGTCGAGGATCGCGGGGTAGTTGCCCGCCAGCTCCCATGCGCGGAAAAACGGCGTCCAGTCGATATGGTCGGCGAGATCCGCCAGGTCCCAGCTGTCGAATACGTGATTGCCCGGCTGTGCGGGTGCGGCGGGCTTGTCGGCCATGTCGGCGGCAAAGCCGTTATCGCGCGCTTCGGACAGCGGCAACAGGGCGCTTTGCCCCTTGCCCGCGCGCTTGACGCGGACATCCTCGTACTCGTCGGCGATCTTCACGACATAGGGGTCGCGCTGGGTGTCGGACAGAAGCTGCGAGGCGACGCCGACCGCGCGGCTGGCGTCGAGCACGTGGATCACCGGCCCCGCATAGGCGGGATCGATGCGCAGCGCAGTGTGCACCTTGCTGGTGGTTGCGCCGCCGATCAGCAGCGGGATCGCCATCTCGGCGCGGGCCATCTCCTCGGCCACGGTCACCATCTCGTCCAGCGAAGGGGTGATCAGGCCCGAAAGGCCGATGATGTCGGCATCGTTCTCGTTCGCGGCCTTCAATATGTCGGGCCATGGCACCATCACGCCGAGGTCGATGACTTCATAGCCGTTGCACTGCAGCACGACGCCGACGATGTTCTTGCCGATATCGTGCACGTCGCCCTTTACCGTCGCCATGACGATGCGGCCCTTGGGCCGTGCGCCCTCTTCCTTCTCCGCCTCGATATAGGGGATCAGGTGGGCAACGGCCTTTTTCATGACGCGGGCGGATTTGACCACCTGCGGCAGGAACATCTTGCCGCTGCCGAACAGGTCGCCGACGACATTCATGCCGTCCATCAGCGGGCCTTCGATCACCTCGATCGGGCGGCCGCCGCGCTCTTCCACGGCGGCGCGCATTTCCTCGGTATCGTCGACGATATGCGCGTCGATGCCCTTGACCAGCGCGTGTTCCAGCCGCTTCTCGACCGCATAGCCGCGCCATTCGGCGGCCTGTTTCTCCGCCTCCGGGCTCTTGCCCTTGTAGCTTTCGGCCAGCGCGATCAGCCGTTCGGTCGCGGTGTCGAAACCGCTGTCCGCCGGGGACCCTCGCATCAGGATCACATCCTCGCACGCGTCGCGCAGCACGGGATCGATCTGGTCGTAGACGTCGAGCTGCCCGGCATTGACGATCGCCATGTCGAGGCCAGCGGGGATCGCGTGATAGAGGAACACCGAATGCATCGCGCGGCGCACCGTCTCGTTGCCGCGGAAGCTGAAGGACAGGTTCGACAGCCCGCCGCTGAAATGCACGTGCGGGCAGGTCTTGCGCAGCACCGACACCGCCTCGATGAAGTCGAGCGCGTAGCGGTCATGCTCCTCGATGCCGGTCGCGACCGCGAAGACATTGGGGTCGAAGATGATGTCCTCAGGGGGAAAGCCGATACCGGTGAGGAGCTTGTAGGCACGCTCGCAGATCTCGATCTTGCGCTGCTTGGTGTCGGCCTGGCCGGTTTCGTCGAAGGCCATCACCACGACCGCCGCGCCGTAATCCATGCATTTGCGCGCGGCATCCAGGAAGGGCGCCTCGCCCTCCTTCATGCTGATCGAATTGACGATGGGCTTGCCGGAGACGCATTTTAGGCCCGCCTCGATCACCTCCCACTTGGACGAATCCACCATGATCGGCACGCGCGCGATATCGGGCTCGGCGGCGATCAGCTTGAGGAAGGTGGTCATCGCCTCGACCGCGTCGAGCAGGCCCTCGTCCATGTTGACGTCGATGATCTGCGCGCCGTTCTCGACCTGCTGGCGCGCGACTTCGACCGCGGCGGGATAGTCGCCCGCCATCACCAGCTTCTTGAAACGCGCAGAGCCCGTGACATTGGTGCGCTCGCCAATATTGACGAAGCGGCTTGCCGCTGCGGCAAAGTCCTGATCAGACATGATATTTCCTGTTTGGCCGCCTAGGCAGCCATGATGAAGGGTTCAAGTCCCGCCAGCCGCGTCTTGCGCGCCGGTTCGGGGATCTGGCGCGGGGCGATGCCCTTTACCGCTTTGGCCATGGCCGCAATATGCTGCGGCGTCGAACCGCAGCATCCGCCCAGCACGTTGACCAGCCCGCGCCTTGCCCAGTCGAGCACATAGCCTGCGGTGGTGTCGGGCATCTCGTCATATTCGCCCAGCTCGTTCGGCAGGCCCGCATTGGGATAATGCATGGTGCAGCAATCGGCGATCTTGGCGAGCGCGGCGACATGCGGGGCCAGCTGCGTCGCGCCGAACGAGCAGTTCAGCCCGACCGTCAGCGGATTGGCATGGCGCACAGCGTACCAGAACGCCTCCACCGTGTGGCCCGACAGATTGCGGCCCGACAGGTCGGTCAGCGTCATCGACAGCATG
The DNA here is from genome assembly GCF_001661675.2 of Croceicoccus marinus. Lineage (NCBI taxonomy): Bacteria > Pseudomonadati > Pseudomonadota > Alphaproteobacteria > Sphingomonadales > Erythrobacteraceae > Croceicoccus > Croceicoccus marinus. Next base: position 2,583,606 of record NZ_CP019602.1, read on the forward strand.
ATCGGCACTTCGCGGCCCAGCGCCTGTTCCATCTGGCGCACCGCCATGATGCCCGCCTTGGCGTTCAGCGTGTCGAACACCGTCTCGATCAGGATGAAATCCGCCCCGCCCTCTACCAGTGCCTCGCACTGTGCGCGGTAAATTTCTGTCAGATAGTCGAAATCGATCTCGCGGTAGCCGGGATCGTTGACGTCGGGCGACAGCGAGAGCGTCTTGTTGGTCGGCCCGATCGCGCCCGCCACGAAGCGGGGACGGCCATCCTTGTCAGCAAACTCGTCGGCCAAGCGCCGCGCCAGAGCCGCGCTTTCGCGGTTGATGTCGGCGACGAGGTCTTCGGCCGCGTAATCGGCTTGGCTGATCTTGTTGGCGCTGAACGTGTTGGTCTCGGCAATGTCGGCCCCGGCCTCGAAATAGGCGCGGTGGATCGATTCGGGCACCTCGGGCCTGGTCAGCGCGAGGATGTCGTTATTGCCCTTCTGGTCCTTCGCCAGGCCCAGGTCGCCTGCGTAATCGGCCTCGACCAGCCCCTTGGTCTGGATCTGCGTGCCGAACGCGCCATCGGTGATCAGGATGCGCTGCGACGCCTGTTCCAGGAAGGCGGCGCGGGCCTTGCTTGGCCGAATGCTTTGGAAGGTCATCGTCATGCTGCATTCTCCTGCACCAGCGCAGCTTCCCGTGGGCGCATGCCGAGAAGATGGCACACCGCATAGGAAAGCTCGGCGCGGTTGAGTGTGTAGAAATGGAAGTCGCGCACGCCTTCTGCATAGAGGGTGCGGCACATTTCGGCGGCGATGGTGGCCGCGACCAGCTTGCGCGATTCGGGCCGGTTGTCGAGCCCTTCGAACAGTTCCTCCATCCATTTCGGGATTTCGGCACCGCAGGCATCGGCGAACTTGCGCGTCTGGGCGACGTTGGACACCGGCAATATGCCCGGCAGGATCGGCGCGTCGATCCCCTGCGCGGCGGCAAGGTCGCGGAAGCGCAGGAATTTCTCGGGCGCGAAGAAGAACTGGGTGATGGCGCGCGATGCGCCCGCATCCAGCTTGCGCTTCAGATTGTCGATGTCGGCCTGCGAATCCTGCGCCTCCGGGTGGGTTTCGGGGTAGGCGGCGACCGAGATGTCGAAGGGCGCGATGTCCTTGAGGCCCGCGACCAGGTCGGCAGCGCTGGCATAGCCGCCGGGATGGGGCACGAAGCGGTCGCCCATCGTCGGCGGATCGCCGCGCAGGGCGACGATATGGCGCACGCCCGCGTTCCAGAAGCCTTCGGCCACCTCGCGGATCTCGTCCCGGCTGGCGTCGACGCAGGTCAGGTGCGCGGCGGTCGGCAGGCCGGTTTCGCGGATGATGCGCGCCACGGTGCCATGGGTGCGCTCGCGCGTGCTGCCGCCCGCGCCATAGGTGACCGACACGAAATCGGGCCGCAGCGGCGCGAGCGCGAGGACGGTGTCCCACAGCTGCTCTTCCGACTTGTCGTTCTTGGGTGGGAAGAATTCGAACGACACGTCGATGTCGCCGGGCAGCGAGGCGAAGAGGGGTTTGCTCATGGTCGGGTTCGCACTTTCGTGTCGCCGCCGCGCCGGGTTCCGGCGGTTTTGGCGGCAATCTGGGGAATAAGGTCGCGGCGGGTGCCGGTCCAGATGCGGACGGTAAGCTCCTCGCCTTTCAGCGATGCGGTGTCGCCGAGGACGAAGCCTGCGTCGCCCAGCAGCCTGTCGATCTGCGCGTCGGTAAAGCCCAGGCGGGCATGGGCGTCGCGTTCGCGCAGTTCCTCGAACGCATGGGCGGCGAAATCGACGATGGCCACGCGCCCGCCGGGGCGGGTGACCCGTGCCGCTTCGGCCAGGGCCAGTTCGGGCAATTGCGCGTAATGCAGCACCTGGTGGAACAGCACGGTGTCGAAGCTGGCATCGTCGAACGGCAGGTCGGTGAAATCGCCCTGCAACAGGTCCAGCCGCGCGGGCGGCAGGTCCTGCAGCCGGGCGCGGGCGACGCGCAGCATGTCGTTGCTCTTGTCGATGGCGCTGACGTGGCTGGCGAAGGGGGCGAACAGTTCGGCGATGCGGCCCGTGCCGGTCCCGATGTCGAGCATGCGGCCCAGCGGCGCGGCATCGCGCGCGGCGGGATCGATCCGCAGCAGGCCCGCCAGCTTCGCCTCGACCCGCTTGTCGTCGCTGTGGAGCGAGCGCAGCCGGTCCCATTCGTCGGCGTGGCGCGCGAAATAGAATTCGGCGCTCGCCTCGCGCGCGGTGCGGATTGCGGAGAGGCGGCGCATGTCGCCGGCGCAGAGCTCGCCGAACGCCTCGTCCTCGCGCTCTGCCGCAGCCAGCATCCGGTCTGCCGCAGCCAGCATCGGCGAATCGCTGTCGTCCAGCCGGGTTTTCAGGAACACCCAGCTGCCCTCCTTGCGCTTTTCGACCAGCGCGGCCTCGGTCAGGATGCGGATGTGGCGCGAGATGCGCGGCTGGCTCTGTTCCAGCACTTCCGCCAGTTCACCCACCGCCAGCTCCATGCGCGAGAGCAGGCGCAACAGGCGCAGGCGCGAGGGATCGTCGATCGCGCGCAGCAACTCTGTCAAAGGCGGGGCGGTGGTCATGGACAGAGCATATAAAGAAAGCTTTATATGTTGGCAACGATTGCCTGCGTGGTCTTGCGCGCCTAAATTCCGTCCGCGCCCGACCGGCGCCCAGTTCAACGGTCCCAGTTCAACGGAGTGACCCCGAGATGAAGATGATGATTGCCCGTGTCGCGCTTGTCGCCGCGCCTGCCCTGCTGCTTGCCGCCTGCGGATCGACCGACGAGGCTGATGCACCGGCAGAGGCCGACAATGTCGAGATGCCCGCTGCCGAAGTGATGGCGCAGCCCGGCATGGAAGGCGATGCCGCCATGGATCCCTCGATGGCCGACATGACCGACGAGGATGCCGCCGCCGCCGCAACCACCGAACCTGTCGAGCCGGTCGTCGACCCGACCGCCGAAGCCGCCGCCGATGCGGCCGACGATGCCGCCGCCGATCTGTCGGCAGCGATGGAAGGCGAATAATGCCATCCCGCCTCGCCGCATCGGTCTGCGCGGCCTTCCCGGCCCTGCTGCTGACCGGCTGCGGCGAGGCGATCGGCGATCCGCCGGCCCCCGACGCGACCGAGCGCGAGGTGCTGGCGGACGCGGCGGAGATGTTGCCTGAGCCGCCAGCCGCGCCCGATGGCGATGCGCGGGAGGGTGCTGCGCCGTTGCGGGGTGAGGCTGCGCCGTTGCGGGGCGATAACGCGCCGGAATGATCTTACGAATGGCATGATGATCTGAAACGAAGCCGAGGCTGGCGCGTTGATGGGGCAAAGAAGGAGAATTCCAAATGGCTTTGCTTAAACTCGCCGCCCTGGGCGCAATCGGTTATGCCGGTTACCGCTATTACCAATCCAGCCAGAACGATTCGCCCGCCGCTTTCGCGGGGGGCCAGCCGCGCGACTATGACAAGACCGACGAGGTGACGCCGGTTCGCGATTCAGGCCCCGCATCGATGCGCGACAAGCCGCGCCGCGACTGGACCAAGACCGACGAATCGAGTGACCAGAGCTTCCCGGCCAGCGATCCGCCGGCGAATTACTGACCCCGGTCGGTGACGCCGCCGGGTCGGGCCATGCGCCCTGCCTGACGCGTCACCAGCCACACCCGGATCGCACTGGCGAGCCCCGGCGGGGTTTCGCTGGCGATGCGTTCGGCGTCTATCCGCGCGACAATCGCGTTGATCGGCGCCTTTTCGCGTTCGGCCTCTTCAAGCAGCATGTCCCAGAACACCGGTTCCAGGCTGATCGAGGTCTTGTGCCCGGCGATTTCGACCGAGCGTTTGACCGGCGGGTGGTAGAGCGGCGTCATGTCCGGGGCGCATAGCGCAGTTGCGCGCCGGGTGCACTCTCGCACTCGACGAGCGGGCGTTCGGGCGCTAACGGCCTCGCCCATGACTGCGCACAAGGAAGGCGATCCCACCACGCTCAGCCGGCTGTATGGCCGGTCGAAAGGCAAGGCCCTGCGCGCGTCGCAGCAGGAACTGGTCGACAATCTGCTGCCCCGGATCGCGGTGCCGAACGAGGGTCCGGTGTCATCGCGCAGCCTGTTCGGCGACGACCGCCCGCTGCATTTCGAGATCGGCTTCGGCGGGGGCGAGCATCTGGCCTATCGCGCCGACCTGCTGCCCGATCACGGCTTCGTGGGTTGCGAGCCGTTCCTGAACGGCGTCGCGCAGGCGCTGACCCATGTACGCGACGATGCGCTGGGCAATGTGCGGCTGCACATGGGCGATGCGCTGCAGGTGCTGGCGCGCGTGCCGGACCGGGCGCTGTCCTTCGCCTATCTGCTGCATCCCGATCCCTGGCCCAAGGCGCGCCATGCCAAGCGGCGCATGATGAACGACGGGCCGGTCGAACTGATCGCGGCCAAGCTGAAACCGGGCGGCGAGTTTCGTTTCGGCACCGACCACCCGGTCTATCTGCGCCACGCGCTGATGGTGATGCAGCGTCATGCGGACACATTCGAATGGCTGTGCGAGACGCCCGCGGATTTCCTGACCCGCCCGGGCGGCTGGCCCGAGACGCGTTATGAAGCCAAGGCGCGCCGGCTGGGACACGAGGTGTGGTATTTCCGCTATCGCCGGCGCGGCTGACGGCGTGCTCGCCGATGGGTGGAGCGGCGGGTCGGGCAAGATATTTCGCCTTTCACCCCCTCTCACAAAATTGTTTCGCTTAAATCGGGGCTGCCGATAATCTTCCGTTCCGGTTCCATTGCCGGGATGTAATTAGATGGCCGCTGAATTTCTGGCCGACCTCGTTCCCTTCATCATCGTCGGATTTGCCGCGCAGCTGGTCGACGGCGCGCTGGGCATGGCGTTCGGCGTCATCTGCAATTCGCTGCTGGTGGGCGTGCTGGGCTTTCCGCCCGCGCTGGCGTCGGCCAAGGTGCATCTGGTCGAATGCTTCACCACCGGGGCGAGCGGGATCAGCCATCTGGCTCATCGCAATATCGACAAGTCGCTGTTCTTCCGCCTGGCGGGAGCGGGCGTGCTGGGCGGAGTGGCGGGCGCCTATCTGCTCAGCAACATAGACGCGGCGATCGTGAAGCCGATCGTGCTGGCCTATCTGGCGATCATCGGCCTGTGGCTGATCGTGCGCGGCGTGCTCTATCCCCCAGAGGCGAAGCCGGCGCGCTTCGTCGCGCCGCTGGGGGCCGTGGGCGGTTTCCTCGACGCGGCGGGCGGCGGTGGATGGGGGCCGGTGGTCACCTCTAACCTGCTGGTGCAGGGCGTGGAGCCGCGCCGCGTGATCGGCACGGTCAGCGCGGCGGAGTTCTTCCTGACGGTGGCGATCTCGATCACCTTCATCTCGCAGATCGGGCTGGCGGATCTGGCGGGCGCGACATTGGGGCTGGTGATCGGCGGCGTGTGCGCGGCCCCGATCGGCGCCTATGCCGCCAAGCGCATTCCGATCAAGCCGCTGCTGATCTTCGTCGGCGTTGTGCTGACGATCACCAGCATCGTGGGCATCGTGACGGCGCTGCGGGGGTGATGGGTGGGAGCGTTTGCCCGGGAGCGTCGATAGAAAGCCGACCGCTGGGGCATGCGAGGTTGCGGAAGGTCGGCTATCGGTAGGGCCGGCCGGTTGGCTTGAATGGCCGGAATGGGGTGGGAAGCGGACATTAAAGACTTCGGGCCAATAGCATCCCGGCAAACCAAGCGATGCCGCTCATTGCGACCAACCCAAGAATCGCTTGAACCACAACCAGCCCCCATTGGTCACCCGTAATGACCCTTAAGGCCGCAACGTAGGCGAGCGCTATCGTAAGAGCGGCCCAAAGCAGCGCGGTATTGTCGTAGGCGAGTGCAACCCAAAGGAGGATAATCACTCCAACAACTACCAGCGTAGTGTTTAACAACGTCCGTCCCATGCTTGCGGATGTTGGCCGTTTTGCTGCACGTCAGCAACCGGTCGTATCCGGGCTGGCAGCTTTCGATAAAACCTGGTGCTTAGCGGACCCGCAGCACTGACATCCTAAGCAATGATATCCGGGATCAGCGCGTCCTCCAGCTGCAGGATCTGGTCCTTGAGCAGGAGCTTGCGTTTTTTCAGGCGGGCGACGCGCAGCTGGTCGGTCGGGTTTTCCGACAGGGCGGCGATCGCGGCGTCGAGGTCGCGGTGCTCCACGCGCAGAATTTCCAGCCGCTTGCGCATCTCGTCTTCGGTCATGGCCATGCTCATGCCCCGTTCGCCGCGCGCAGGCAACGGCTGTTGCGGCCTGTCGCATCTGCGCGGGACTTTCGTCGCGATCATCCCGGATTGCCCCTTCGCAAGATGACAGATTTATGATTGTCTTGGCGCTGTCGGCAATGCGACCGCCACGAGTCGCCGCCGGCCGCTTAAGTTGGCTTCGATCATGAGGGGACCTTGGCACGGGGAAACGAACCCGCGCCCGGGAATCGACCGCCAGATCCGAAACACGCGAACGCAGGAGACTGACTTCATGGAATCCACGCACATCAGCGCGCTCAACACCAAGCACGCCGGACTTGAACGGCAAATCCACGAGGAAATGACGCGGCCCGCGCCCGATGCTGCGAAGATACAGGCTCTCAAGCGAAAGAAGCTGAGGATCAAGGAAGAGATTGCGCTGAACTAGGCGCTCTTCGCTGACAGACATTGGCGCCCCCGGCATCCGAACTGGATTTCCGGGGGCGTATCGATTGCGGCACCGGGGGCACGGACGCAGCGCGGGACGCGCGCATTTGTGATTTGGCGCGGGGGCGGCTTTGCTATAACCGGAAGCCATGCCATCAGCCGTTTCAGCAGCACGACAGATCCTTACCAGCCTGCACGAGGTGATGGCCTCGCGCCATAACGCGCAGGCCAAGCTGAACCAGGTGGTCGAGCTGATCGGCGAAAGCCTCCATAGCGAGGTGTGTTCGATCTATCTGCTGCGCGAAGGCATGCTGGAACTGTTCGCCACGCGCGGCCTGAACCAGGACGCGGTCCACGTCACGCGGCTGGCCATAGGCGAAGGCCTGGTGGGATCGCTGGCCGAGCATGTCGAGACGCTGAACCTGGCCGAGGCGGCGGCGCATCCTGACTTTTCCTATCGGCCCGAGACGGGGGAGGACAAGTTCCACTCGTTCGCGGGCGTTCCCATCGTGCGGATGGAGCGCGCGGTCGGCGTGCTGGCGGTGCAGCATGTCGAGCCGCGCCGCTATGAAGAGGTCGAGATCGAGGCGCTGCAGACCGTGGCCATGGTGCTGTCGGAGCTGATCGCCAATGCCGGGCTGATCGACGATGCCGATACGGTCGCGGCCAGCCCGATGCTGACCGATCCGCGGCAGGTGTCGGGCCTGTCGCTGGTCAAGGGGCTGGCGGCGGGGCATGCGGTGTTCCACCAGCCGCGCATCACCATCGAACATGTCGTGGCCGAGGATACCGAGGCCGAGCGTGCGCGCGTATTGTCGGCCTTTGACAAGATGCGCGAGCAGATCGAGACCATGTCGAACCAGGCCGAGTTCGGCGTGGGGGACGAGCATGACGAGGTGCTCGAGACCTACAAGATGTTCGCCTATGACGAGGGCTGGACTCGCCGCATCAACGAGGCGATCGATTCCGGCCTGACCGCCGAGGCCGCGATCGAGCGCGTGCAGCAGCGCACCCGCATGCGCATGCGCCAGATCGACGATCCGCTGCTGGCCGACCGGATGCACGATCTTGAGGATCTGGCCAACCGCCTGCTGCGCATCGTGTCGGGGCAGGTATCGACCGCCGCGCGGCTGGGCCTGCGCGACGATACGATATTGATCGCGCGAAACCTGGGCCCGGCGGAACTGCTGGAATATGACCGGCGGCGGCTGAAGGGCGTGATCCTGGAGGAAGGATCGCTCACCAGCCATGTCGTCATCGTGGCGCGCGCGATGGGCGTTCCCGTGCTGGGCCGGATAAGGGGTCTGCGCGGCATGATCCGCGAGGGGGACCTGATCCTGGTCGACGGGGCGCAGGGCATCGCCAATGTCCGCCCGACCCAGTCGGTGGTCGAGGCGTTCGAGGCGCGATCGGCCCGCAGCCGCGAGCGGCAGGCCCGCTATGCGGCGCTCCGCGATGTCGAACCCTTCACGAAGGACGGCGAGCGGATCAATTTGATGATCAACGCCGGGCTGCGCGACGACGTGCCGCTGCTGAACCTGACCGGCGCGGACGGCATCGGCCTGTTCCGGACCGAGTTCCAGTTCCTGGTGTCCGCCGCCCTGCCCCAGCGCGACCGGCAGACGCGGCTCTACCGCGACGTGCTGGACACCGCGGGCGACAAGCCGGTGATCTTCCGCACCGTGGATGTTGGGGGCGACAAGTCGCTGCCCTATCTGCGCGCCGAGGGCGAGAACGGCGACGAGAACCCGGCGATGGGCTGGCGCGCGCTGCGCCTGGCGCTTGAGCGCGAGGGGCTGATGAAGGCGCAGGCCCGCTCCCTGCTCGAGGCATCGGCGGGCCGCACGCTGAACGTGATGTTCCCGATGGTGTCCGAACCGTGGGAATTCGATGCGGCCAAGGCCGTGTTCGACGCGCAGATCGCCTTCCTGCGCGGCCGGCGCAAGGTACTACCCGAACAGATTCGCTATGGCGTGATGCTGGAAGTGCCCGCGCTGGCCGAGATGCTGGACGTGCTGGCGCCCAAGCTGTCGTTCATCTCGATCGGCACCAACGATCTGACCCAGTTCCTGTTCGCCGCCGACCGGTCGAACCCCAAGCTGGCCGAACGTTATGACTGGCTGAACCCGTCGATCCTGCGCTTCATTCGCCGCGTCATACGCACGCTGGCGGGTCAGCAGATCGACATCACCGTCTGCGGCGAGATGGGCGGCCGCCCGCTGGAGGCGCTGGCGCTGGTCGGCATCGGCATCCGCCGCCTGTCGATCACGCCCGCATCGATCGGGCCGCACAAGGCGATGTTCCGCAAGATCGACACGCGCGAACTGACCGAGCAGATGGAACTGTGGCTGAACGAACCCGTCGGCGACCTGCGCGGCGCGCTGACCGAATGGGCGGACGAGCGGGACATCGACTGGGAATAGGGCCCCCGGATCGGCGTGCGCCGGGGTCTGTCATTGAAGCTGCTGGCAAAATTTTGCGCCGAATCGCATTTCTGCTGGGAAAGATCGTGGGGGGCGGGGTGCAATCGCCCGCGCAATATCGTATCGCATGGCCGTGCAAGCAGGATTTGCTGCGCGGCATGAAGCCCAGCAGCACCCCGCCAGCCAGGAACCGACCCGTCGGTGCGAGAGGTTAGGGACGAGTGGACGAGAACGAAATCGACGAAAGGGCCCCGACCGGCAGGACCGTGTCCGACACGCTGCGGCAGGAGCGTGAGCGACAGGGCATGAGCCGCAAGGACCTGTCCGATCGCACCAAGATTTCCGAACGACATCTGATCGCCATCGACGAAGGCGATTTCTCGGCGATGCCCAGCCGGACCTATATCATCGGCTTCGTGCGCAGCTATGCCAATGCGCTGGGGCTTGACGCCCCGGTGCTGGTGCAGCGCCTGCGGGACGAGATGGGGATGGCCGAGAAGGTTCGCCCCGAGCGCAATCTCGACCACATGGAGCCGGGCGATCCCGAACGCAATCCGTCGGGCAGGCTGACCTGGATCGTTCTGGCCGCGGTGATCGCGGTGATGGTAATCGTCGTGGTAGCGTGGCGCGGGCTGTTCATGCCCGCCGCGCAATTGCCCCCGCTTGAGGACGAGCAGCAGCAGGCCCCCGTCGCCGCTGCCCCGCAGCCCGCGCAGGCCGACGCCGCCGCCGCAGACCCCGCATCGCAGGAAGTCGTGTTCACCGCGACCGTCGACGGGGTCTGGGTGAAATTCTACGACCGCAGCGGCAGCCAGCTGTTCCAGAAGCAGATGGCCCTGAACGAAAGCTTCACCATCCCGGCCGATGCCGAAGGTCCGCAGATCTGGACCGGCCGCCCCGAAGCGCTGCGCATCACCGTCGGTGGCCGCGCGGTGCCGCCGCTGGCCGAGGAGCAATCGGTGGTGCGCGACATACCCGTCGATTCCGCCGCGCTGCTTGCCCGGCCGGCCGGCCCCGGCCTTCCGCAGCCCGGTGCCGCCGGCACCACGGGCGGCTGATCCGCCGGGCCGGCGTCACGTTCATCCGCGGTTCCGGCGCCCGGTGCCACTATTCCCTTTTCGTGTCATGACTTCCACGAGGTTGCCTTTCATGTTCGCCAGCCCGCGTTCCCCCCTTATGACGGCCCTTCCCCGATCCCTGTCCGGTTCCTGGCGCCGCACCGCCCTGTTGCTGGGCGGCGCGATGGCGCTGACCCTGCCGGTCGCGGCCCCCGCCTCGGCGCAGGACGACGTGCGCATCCGCAAGCTGGAACAGGAAGTGAAGGCGCTGCAGCGCAAGGTCTTCCCCGGCGGCAGCGGCCCCTATTTCGAGCCAGAGATCGTCGCTCCGCAGGCGCAGCCGGTGGGGCCCAGCAATACGGCGGGGCCGGTCACCGACCTGCTCGCGCGCATGGACGCGGTGGAATCGGCGCTGCAGAGCCTGACTTCGCAGGTCGAGATGAACTCGAACACGCTGCGCCTGATGAACGAGCGGGTGCAGTCCCTGGAAGCAGCGGCAATGCCGCCCGAACCGATGATGCCCGTTCAGGATCCAGCTGCCGCCCCCCCCGCCTCAGGGGCCGCCACGGGCAGCAATATCGCGGCGATGACCGGCGGAGCGACCGCGGCGACGGTCGCCACGGTCGACAAGCCCTCGACCGGCGACGACGCCGACGATACCTATGTCTATGGCTTCCGCCTGTGGGAAGCGCAGCAATACCCCGCCGCCCGCGAGCAGCTGCAGAAGGTGGTCAACGTCTATCCCAACCATCGCCGGGCCAGCTGGGCGCGCAACCTGATCGGCCGCTCGTGGCTGGACGAGGGGCAGCCCAGCAAGGCGGGCGAGGTCTTCCTGCAGAACTATCTTGCCGACCGCAGCGGCGAGCGGGCACCGGACAGCCTGCTCTATCTGTCGCGCGCGACCCTGGCGCTGGGCAACAAGGCGAAGAGCTGCGAGGCGCTGGCCGAATTCCGCCGCGTCTATCCGGGCGAGGCAAATGGCCGCCTGTCCTCGCTGGACCTGCAGACGGGGCGTGAGGCGGGATGCAATTGATACGCCGGACGATCTGCCAGATCATCTGAACGCCGACGCGGCGCGCTTCGCCCGCGATTGCGCGCCGCTGGCCGCGCCAGATGCGCGGATCGGCCTGGCCGTATCGGGCGGGCCGGATTCGCTGGCAATGCTGGTGCTGGCGGCACGGGCCCTTCCAGATCGCGTCGAAGCCGCCACCGTCGATCACCGATTGCGCCCCGAAAGCGCGGATGAGGCCGCGATGGTCGCGTGCATCTGCGCCGATCTGGGCGTGCCGCATGCGACGCTGACGGTCAGCGTCGAGCGCACCGGCAATATCCAGGCGAATGCACGTGCGGCGCGTTACCGGGCGCTGGGCGATTGGGCGCGCGAACGCGGGCTGGCCGCGGTGGCGGCCGCGCATCATGCCGACGACGAGGCGGAAAACCTGCTGATGCGGCTGAACCGCGGCGCCGGGCTGAAGGGGCTGGCGGCCATGCGCGCGGCAAGGCCGATGCCGATGGCCGGCGAATTTGTACTGATCCGCCCGCTGCTGGGCTGGCGGCGGTCGGAGCTGGCCATCGTATGCGAGCGGGCCGGTCTGACACCCGCGCAGGACCCGTCGAACGAGGACGACCGATACGATCGCGCGCGCATCCGCGCGGCCATGGCGCGGCAGGACTGGCTGAACCCTTGGCACCTGGCACAAAGTGCCAAGCATCTGCGCGAGGCGTTCGACGCGCTTGAGCATTTCGCCGAGGCAGAGATCGCATCGCGAGTCGAACGCGGCGCGGCCGGTGCGCTCTACCGCCCCTCGCCCGATCCCTTCCCCCGCGCGGTCCGCTACCGCGTGGTGGAGCGGCTGTTGGAGGCGCTCGGCACGGCCCGCGGCGCGGCGCGCGGGGCCGAGATCGAGCGTCTGCTGGCCGCCCTCGAATCGGGGGGCGGCGGCACGCTGGGCGGGCTTTATTGCGTCTCGCGGCGCGGCCGCGATGGCCCGGAATGGACGTTTACCCCGGAACCGCCCCGAAAAACCGGCTGAATCGTGGTCAGACTGCCCTTTCGTTTGCTTGCCATTCACCATCACGCGCCTATCTTGGGTGCCTGAAAGGATTTCCGGCAGAAACCATGAACAAAGACGAACAGCCGAACGGCAACCCCTGGCTGAAGAGCCTGATGATCTGGGGCGGGATTTTCCTCGCGCTCCTGCTCGTGGTTTCTTTGTTTGGAGAACGCGGGGCGACCCAGGGCACGCAGATCCGCTATTCCGACTTCCGCGAACAGGTTGCCGAAGGCAGCGTGCGCGAAGTGCAGATCGCGCCCGATCGCATATCCGGCACGCTGAAGAACGACCAGCCCTTCACGACGACCCCGGTCCCCGGCGATGCCGGGCTTACCGAATTGTTGCAGGAGAATGGCGTCGAATATACCGGCGCGGAGCCGGAGCAGCAGAGCCTGCTGCTGATCATCCTGTTCAACTCGCTGCCGTTCCTGCTGATCCTGGGTATCGCGTTCTTCGCGCTGCGCCAGGTGCAGAAGGGCGGAGGCGCCGGCGGCGCGATGGGTTTCGGCAAGTCCAAGGCCAAGCTGCTGACCGAACGCCAGGGCCGTGTCACCTTCGACGACGTCGCCGGCATCGATGAAGCGCGCGAGGAGCTGGAGGAAATCGTCGAGTTCCTGAAGGACCCGTCGCGCTTCTCGAAGCTGGGCGGCCAGATTCCAAAGGGCGCCTTGCTGGTCGGTTCGCCCGGTACCGGCAAGACACTGCTGGCCCGCGCCATCGCGGGTGAGGCGGGCGTGCCGTTCTTCACCATTTCGGGTTCGGACTTCGTCGAGATGTTCGTCGGCGTCGGCGCAAGCCGCGTGCGCGACATGTTCGAGCAGGCGAAGAAGAACGCGCCGTGCATCCTGTTCATCGACGAAATCGACGCGGTCGGCCGTTCGCGCGGCCATGGCCTCGGCAATTCGAACGACGAGCGCGAGCAGACGCTGAACCAGCTGCTGGTCGAGATGGACGGTTTCGAGGCCAACGAGGGCATCATCATCATCGCGGCGACCAACCGCCCCGACGTGCTCGACCCCGCGCTGCTGCGTCCGGGCCGCTTCGACCGCCAGGTCGTGGTGCCCGTGCCCGACATCGACGGGCGCGAGAAGATCCTGGCTGTGCACATGAAGAAGGTGCCGCTGGCCCCTGACGTCAATTCGCGCACGATCGCGCGCGGCACGCCCGGCTTTTCGGGTGCCGACCTTGCCAATCTGGTGAACGAGGCTGCGCTGCTCGCCGCCCGCCGCAACAAGCGGCTGGTCGCGATGCAGGAGTTCGAGGACGCCAAGGACAAGGTCATGATGGGCAGCGAGCGCCGATCCATGGTCATGACCGACGACGAGAAGAAGATGACTGCCTATCACGAGGCTGGCCACGCGCTCGTCTCGCTGAACGAGGCGGCGTCGGACCCGATCCACAAGGCGACGATCATCCCGCGCGGCCGTGCGCTGGGCATGGTGATGCGCCTGCCGGAGCGCGACAGCTATTCCTATCATCGCGACAAGATGCACGCGAACCTTGCGGTCGCCATGGGCGGACGCGTGGCGGAGGAGATCATCTTCGGGCATGACAAGGTATCGTCGGGCGCGTCCTCCGACATCCAGTATGCCACCGATCTGGCCCGCAACATGGTCACCAAATGGGGCATGTCAGACAAGCTGGGGCCGCTGCAGTACGAGCAGAGCCAGGAAGGCTATCTCGGAATGGGGCAGACCCAGCGCACCTTTGCAGGCGCGGAGACGAACAAGCTGATCGACGCCGAGATCAAGACGCTGGTCGAGGATGCCCACAGGCGCGCGACCGAAGTGCTGCAGACGCAGGAGGACAAGCTCCACCTGCTTGCTCAGGCCATGCTGGAGTACGAGACGCTGACCGGTGAGGAGATCGACCAACTTCTGGAAAATGGCCGGATCGACCGGCCCGGCGCGCCGAGCGGACCGTCGCGGCCGATACCGGCAAGCGGCTTCGGCGTACCCAAGGCAGGCAAGCGCTTTTCGGGCGAAGGGCCGCATCCGGCCTGATTTGGCGGAATTGCAAATCGATGGAGGGCGGGCGGCTTCGGCTTCCCGCCCTCTTCTCGTTTCAGCGCAGGTCCAGATGCAGGAACTGGTTGAAGGGGCTGGCGATATAGTCGGCAAACGCCTCGCCATTCGTGAAGCCGTGTTTGCGATAGAGAGTGAGCGCCGCCTCGAAGGCGGGGCCGCTGCCGGTTTCGAGGCTGAGGCGATCGAGCCCCTCGCCGCGTGCGATGGCGTCGATTGCGTCCAGCAGCGCCGCCGCCGCGCCCTGCCGCAGATGATCGGGATGGGTGCGCATCGATTTTATCTCGCCCCGCCCGCCAGCCAGCCGCTTCAGCGCGCCCATCGCCGCCAGCCGTCCATCCTGGGTCCAAGCGCCAAGCAGGGTCAGTTCCGGGCCCGACAGGCCGGTCAGGTCGAGCGCGAAGACCGAGCCAGGCGGCGAGTTCCGGTGCATCGCCGCCAGGTGCAATTCCAGCAGATCGCGGAACTGCGGGTCGTCCAGCGCAACCGGGCCTATGGCAAAGCGCGCATTCATCCCCAAATGCCCAGCAGAAACAGGATGCTGAGGAACAGGATCAGCACCAGCGACACGAACACCAGCGCGGCCGATGTGCGAACCAGCGCCCCGGCCCGGGTCAGCAGGTAGCCGTAGCGCAGCTGCTTGTAGATATGCAGCACCGGCACTGCGGTGCACAAGGTGGTGACGATCCAGCCTGGCGCGCCCGCCACGGCGAGCAGGCTCGCGACGATGAACAGCAGCGACATGAACGCGATCGAATAGGTCACGAAGACCGAGTGATCATACATGCCGAACTGCGGCTTCCAGAAGAACATCAGCCACATGAACGGCAGCGACAGCGGGATCAGCAGCCATGAGAACTTGTACCCGCTCGACTGCAGCTTGTAGATCATCAGCGACGGGTTCTCGCGCCACTTGGTCAGGCCCTTGTCGATCTGGGCGATCCCGGTGCCGCCAAGGTTGAACCGGGCCGTTTGCTCCCCGCTGAAGCCCTGCAGCACGTTGCGTGCGGTTTCAAGGTTCTCGACCCGGGTGGCGGCGATGGCATAGTCCTCGCTGCCTTCCTCCAGCGTGGCCAGCCTGGCGCGCGCGGCTTCGAGCTCGGCTTCTGCGTCCTCGATCGAAACGGGCACGTCGCCTTCCGCGGTGCCGTTGCGCAAATCGGTCGGCACCGACAGGCCCACCATCGAAAAGACCGCGAACATGGCGAAGACCGAGAACAGGAACAGCGCTATCGGCGAGACGTGGCTGCGGCGCTTTCCGTCGATATATTCGCGGGTCAGATGGCCCGGCTTCAGCACCAGCATCGGCAGGGTGCGCCAGATCTTGCCGTCGAGATGCAGAACGCCGTGCATCATATCGTGCAGGAATGCCCCGACCGTGCGGTGCAGATGCGCCTCCTGGCCGCATTCGTGGCAATGCGATCCGACCAGCTGCGTGCCGCAATTGAGGCATGTAGTCTCGTGGAAATGACCGTCGCCGGCGTTCGGCTGAGGCCCGGCAGCGCGGCTGTGGCTGCCGCCCATGGCCGTCCCGCCGATGCCATCGGATATGTCGTTCACCAGAACCCCCTCGCTAGTCCCGGCCTTGCCTTATAGCGGGTGGCGGCGGATCGTGAACATGAAAAGGGCCGCCAGATGGCAGCCCTTTTCCTTAACTCGCAATGTAACGCCCAGGATCAGCCGTCGTAATCGGACCCGATCGAGGTGTTGCGCGTCGGCGCGGCAGCGGTGAGGCGCAGCGCCTCGGCCGAGCGCGACAGCGAGCCGACTTCATCGACCTCGTCATCGTCGTCCACGGCGACCTTCTGCATGCCCTGCACCAGGGTTTCCTTGAGGTCCTTGGGCTTCACCGTCTGCTCGGCGATTTCGCGCAGCGCGACGACCGGGTTCTTGTCGCGGTCGCGGTCGACGGTCAGCTCGCTGCCCGCCGAAATTTCGCGCGCACGCTGGGCAGCCAGCAGCACGAGGTCGAAACGGTTCGGGATCTTGTCGACGCAATCTTCGACGGTAACGCGCGCCATAGGGCACCTCGGGTAAAAAGTTGGTCCTGTCGGAAAGCGCGGCGAATAGGCAAAAGCGCCCCGCGAGTCAAGGAAAGCCGCCTCTTGCCCTGCCCTGCGCGAGCGGCCATCATCGCGCCTGCATGAACAGGGCCCAGCCGATCAGCACCGAAGCGCAGCCCTGGCGGGACCCGCCGCCCTTCCACGTCAGCGCGCAGGGCCACCGGCTTGGCTTCCATCCGGCGGGCCGCGACCGGCTTCAGGCGTTGCTGCAGCTGATCGAGGGGGCGGAGCGCTCTCTTCGCATGTGCTTCTATATCTTTGCCGAGGACGAGGTGTCGTACCTGGTGCGCGATGCGCTGATCGCGGCGGCACGGCGCGGGGTGCGGGTGACGCTGATCCTCGACGGGTTCGGGGCCACCGCCAGCGAGCAGTTCGTCGAGCCGTTGACCGAGGCCGGCGGGCGAACGGTGCGCTTCATGGCGCACTGGTCGCAGCGCTATCTGATCCGCAACCACCAGAAGATGGTGGTCGCGGACGAGGCGCTGGGCATGATCGGCGGCTTCAATATCGAGAACGACTACTTCCAGCCGCCCGCGATGAACGGTTGGAACGACCTGGCCGTCACGGTCGAGGGCGAGGCAGTGCAAGCGCTGGTGCGCTGGTACGACCTGCTGCTGGAATGGACCGCCAATACGAAATCGCGCTGGTCGGGCATAAGGCGGATCGTGCGCGGCTGGGACGCGGGGCACGGACCGGTGCGGCTGCTGGTGGGCGGGCCGACCCGCGGGCTGTCCAGCTGGGCGCGCTGCGTGTCGCAGGACCTGATCGAGGGCGACCGGCTCGACATGATGATGGCCTATTTCTCGCCGCCCAAACGGCTGCAGCGGCGGATCGGCAAGATCGCGGAAAAGGGCGACACGCGGCTGGTGATGGCGGGCAAGTCCGACAACAATGCCACCATCGGGGCGACGCGGGCGCTGTACCGCTATCTGCTGCGGCACCATGTGCGGATCTGGGAATTCGAGGCGTGCAAGCTGCACACCAAGCTGATCGTGCTGGACGATGCGGTCTATATCGGCAGCGCCAATTTCGACATGCGCAGCCTGTACCTCAACCTGGAACTGATGCTGCGGATCGAGGATGCGGCGCTGGCGGACCGGATGCGCGATTTCGTGGCGCAGCACCTGCCCGCCAGCAAGGCGATCACGCCCGAACTGCACAAGCGGCAATCGACCTTGTGGAACCGCTTTCGCTGGCGGCTGAGCTGGTTTCTGGTCGCGGTGATGGACTATACCGTGACGCGGCGGCTGAACCTGGGGCTGTGACCGGCCGGCATCCGGCGCGGCGGTTGACACAGGCGACATCTCCTACAACCGCTGTCACCCGGCGCTCTGCCCCGGAAATGCGCGGGTTTCGCCCGCCCGGTTGACACCATGGGGGGTGCGGAAAAATCCTGACGATGGGAAAGAGCGGTACCATTGCCTTTTGCCGCGCAACCGGCGTGTAGGACAGCGATATTCCGTCTTTCCTTTGCAAAGCACTCTGCTTGACAGAGCATCGTTATCTGTTACTCTATCCCGCAGAGCAGACAAGGAGAGAGCACATGATTTCGCAGCAAGAGGCGAGTTCCGTCCTGCGGGACGTCGAGGCGACCCAGACCCGAACGGTCCGGTCGGGGCTTTATGCCGCCGCCAGCCCGCATCTGCTGCTGTGGGGCGCCGTCTGGGCCTGCGGCTATGCGCTGTGCCAGTTCACCGGGGCCGAGCAATGGCCGATCGTCTGGGGAGTGCTGACCGCGACCGGCGTCGCGGCCGCCTTCCTGCTGAGCTGGCGGCAGGGGCGCGGCCATGACCGCCGCGACCGGTCGGTCGGCGCGATCGCGATCATGACGCTGACCGTGGGCCTGTTCATCATTGCGAGCCTGGTGCTGTTCGCGCCGGTCGATCCAAGGGCGGCGCTGGCCTTTCCGTCGCTGGTGATGGGGCTGGTCTATATCATGATGGGCTATTCCGCGATGCCGCGGCTGGCGGTGGTCGGCGCGGGAATCGCGGCGGTGGTGATGGCGGGGTTCCTGCTGGCGCCGGAGTGGACCGCTCTGTTCGCGGCGGCGGCCGGAGGCGGCGGGCTGATGCTGGGCGGGTTGTGGCTGCCAGAGGTGTGATGGAAGGCTTCGACGACATCATCCACCAGCCGCTGCGCCTGCGGATCATGGCGGCGCTGCATGCCGCGCGAAAGTTCGAACCGCTGGAATTCGCGCGGCTGAAGCGTCTGACCGGAGCGACCGACGGCAACCTCGGCAGTCACCTGAATGCACTGGAAGGCGCGGGCTATCTGGCGATCACCAAGGATTTCGTCGGCAAGCGCCCCCGCACCCGCGCCGCGATCACCATGGCAGGCGAACGCGCGTTCCGCGGCCACACCGATTGCCTGCGCGACCTGATCGACGAGGCGCGGGAGTGAGGTAGGGGGCAACGGGGTATCGCCATGCTTCCGAGGCGGGAGTTTCCCGGGAAGCGGCCACCGCGACACGCATAATCTTTCCGAAACCGGTTTGAAATATCATCCGTTCGATGAACGCAATACCCGAACAGCCTGTGCCGATTCCGATCGCGAACAATTGGGGCGCGATCTATACTGCGGTGAACGCATGGCGCGGTGAGTGCATGCACCATTTCTCAAGCGTGGAACTCGCTGTCACGCGTACACTTCTGGCATTGGAAGCAGCCAGGCCGGACGACACGACCATCCAGCTGCGCCATCTGATCGGGCAGCGTTTCGAGGATCTGGCCAAAGCTATCGGACCCGGTGGTCCGTTTGCGCATGAAGGTGGCGGCGCGGCAGGCTATCTGGCGCATTTTCGCGAGAGGCAGGAAGCATTCCGCGCCTGGCTTTGTCACGGGAATATCTCGGTTTCGGTAGATTCAAGCGGGCACTGGGTATTGGTGCTACGCACGCTGTCCATCCGAGGGCGCCAGGCGGAAACCGGACTGGACGTGATTGACCAGTCGACTGCCGAAAGACGTCTTCAGGAACTCAGAACTGATGGTCGGAAGCTGACTGCAGCGCTGGGTAATTTGCGAGAAGCGGCCGCCACCAGGCAAGCGGCGAAATGATCGGGAATGTGCCGGACCGAAAATCTGCCATTGGCCTGCAATCGATGATCGCCGCCTGCCATTCATTGCCGCGGCAATGCCATCGGCTTCTTCGCGCTACCGCCCCCCTAAAGGTTGAACCGGTAGCCATAGCCGACGCCCACCGACATCTGCAGGCGCTGGCCGCGTTCCTCGATCAGGGGGGAATTGCCCGGTTCGCTGCCCAGATATTCGACATTGCCGAAAGCGCTGATCGCGCTGCGGCGGCTGAGCGGCTGGACCAGGCTGGCGCCTGCGCCCCATGACAGCACGCCGCCGTCGGCGTCGTAAACGGGGAGGCCGGTGCCCGCCGATTGCGCTTCGTCGATGCCGAAGAATGTGTCGTTGAAATCGCCGCTGACCAGATTGAGCCGCGGGCCGACGCGCAGGCTGGCCAGCCCCAGCCGCTTGCGATAGTCGAGCGATGTATAGGCCACCACCCCGTCGTGGCCGCCGAAGCCCTTCAGCACTTCGGCGCGGGCTTCCCATTGGCCGTCCGACCCGAAGCGCTTTTCGGCGAAGCCGCCGATCTCGGCCGAGGCGTTCACGTCGCCCATGCCGCGCAGATCGTTGCTGCGCCCGAAGATCTGGAAGGGCGATCCGCCGTTCTCCTCGCTGCGGCCAAAGCGGATCTTGGCGAGCGGGCCGATCTTCCAGCCGTCGCCCCGGATCGCGTTCCAGCCCACCCCCTCGGGGATGGAGGCGAAGAACTTGTCGCCATATTGCACGCGCACGTCGGGCACGAGCGAGAGCGACATGTCGTTCGACCCCAGCCACGACGGCGTCAGCAGCGCGGCCCCGCGCAGGCTGACGACCCATTCGTCCGGTTCCTCGACGGGCCGCCCGCGCACTTCGGGCGCGAGGATTTCCTGGCCTGCCGCCGGCGCGGCCAGCGCGGCAGATGCCAGCAAAGCGGCCCCTGCGGCCAGTGCGGAATTGCGCGTCATCGTCCTTGGACCTCGCTGTCGGTTTGGGGTCATCGGTTTGCGATCAACAGCTTACACGCTAGCAGATCGGCTGGCGCTTCCAAAGCGGGGGCCTGCCACCTGGGTGCGGTCAGCGCCCCCTGGGCTTGTCCAGCACCTTGTCCCTGTACCCGCACAGATCGACCACCGGGCAGCGCCAGCATTCGGGCGTGCGCGCCTTGCACAGATAGCGGCCGTGCAGGATCAGCCAGTGATGCGCGCCCATGCGGAAGGGTTCGGGGACCTTCTTCTCCAGCTGCGCCTCGACCTTGTCGGGGGTCTTTCCTTTCGCCACGCCGGTGCGGTTGCAGACGCGGAAGACATGAGTATCGACCGCGAAGGTCGGCTGGCCGAACGCGCAGTTCAGCACGACATTGGCGGTCTTGCGCCCGACGCCGGGCAGCCTGACCAGCGAATCGCGGTCGCCGGGCACGGTGCCGCCGAAATCGCCCACCAGCATTTGCGACAGGGCGATCACGTTCTTCGCCTTGGAATTGAACAGGCCGATGGTCTTGATGTGCTCCTTCAGCCCGTCCTCGCCCAGGTCGAGCATCTGCTGCGGGGTCTTTACCTCGGCGAACAGTTTCCTCGTCGCCTTGTTGACGCCGACATCGGTAGCCTGCGCCGACAAGGCGACCGCGACGACGAGCTGGTAGTCGTTGCCGAATTCCAGCTCGGTCTGCGGGTCGGGATTATCCTCGGCCAGCAGGCGGAAGAATTCGAACACCTCCGCCTTGTTCTTCGGTGCGTGGCCCCGTCGTTCTGGCATTACAGGCCCAGCAAATCGTTCATGGTGTAGCGGCCTGCGGGCTGGCCGATCAGCCATTTGGCGCCCTTGACCGCACCGCGCGCGAAGATCGCGCGGTTCTCGGCGCTGTGCGAGATGGTGATGCGCTCCTGCTCTCCGGCCAGGATGACGCTGTGTTCGCCCGCCACCGTGCCGCCGCGCAGCGCCGCGAAGCCGATCGCGCCGGTCGCCCGCGCGCCGGTGTGGCAGTCGCGCCCGCTTTCGGTGTGGGCGGCAAGATCGATGCCGCGTCCCCTGGCGGCCGCCTCGCCCAGCAGGATCGCGGTGCCCGAGGGGGCGTCGACCTTCATGCGGTGGTGCATCTCGACAATCTCGATGTCCCAGTCGTCGCCCAACCGCGCGGCGGCCTGCTCGACCAGAGCGGCGAGCATGGTGACGCCCAGCGAGGTATTGCCGGTCTGCAGCACGGGGATGGTGCGCGCCGCCGCGTCGATGGCGGCGTGGTTGTCCGCGCTGAGCCCGGTGGTGCCGATCAGCAGCGGGATGCCCGCCTTTACGCAGGCATCCAGCGTATCCGCCAGCGCGCCCGGCGTGGAGAAATCGACCAGCGCATCGGCCTTGCCCGCCAGCGCGCCGACGTCGTCGCCCCGGTCGGCGCCGCCCGCCCGTGTCTCGCCCGCCTCGTCTATGGCGGCGGCCAGCGCCTGCCCCATGCGCCCTGCCGAGCCGACGATACCGATAGCTGCCATTGCATTCTCCTTGGTCGGCGTGCTTCATGGCGGTCATGGAGCGAGTTCGCAATATCGTGATCCTGACCGGCGCGGGTGTATCCGCCGAAAGCGGGATCGACACGTTTCGTTCGGCAGGCGGGCTGTGGGAACAGCACCGGGTGGAGGATGTCGCCACGCCCGAGGGCTTTGCGCGCGATCCCGACCTTGTGCTGCGGTTCTATGACATGCGGCGCGAGGCGATCCAGCAGAAGCGGCCCAACCCGGCGCATGACGCGCTGGCGCGGCTGGACGGCGCGTGGGACGGCGATCTGCTGCTGGTGACGCAGAACGTGGACGATCTGCACGAGCGGGCGGGCGCGGCGAATGTGCTGCACATGCATGGCGAGCATTTGAACGCGTGGTGCACCGCCTGCGACCTGCGCAGCCCATGGACCGGGCCGCTGATCACGCGCCCGCCCTGCCCCGAATGCGGCGAAAGCGCGCTGCGACCCGATGTCGTGTGGTTCGGCGAAAGCCACCGGTTTCATATATGTTGCATTTTCGCAATTCCGTTCTGCAACAAGCAAAATTCTAAAGACCGGTTTTAGCTGTTGTAGTCGCGGTTCGTTTAGGGCCTAATGCGGTATGCCGCGTCTGCGCCTTCGCTCCCCTGATCTACCCCCGTCGCTTTCCGCGTGGGTGTTAGTTGACCAAGAGAGCCGACCACGATTCTGGGCAACCGTTTGGGAAGGAATTCTCACCAACGGAAAAGACGGCACAGCTGCTCGTCACCTCGCGAATGTCGAACGGTTCTACCAAGCAGCAGCCCGAACTTTGGGTAGCGACTCCCTAGATCGAGTCATCGCGTCTCGGGATTTTCAAAGCCTCGAAAGCTGCCTCAGTGCCTATCTCTCCAGTCTTCAGAATAGCGCAGCTAGGCGCCGCGTCGATCTTTCCGATCCATGGCAGTCGGCTTTGCGTTTTGTCACGGACGTATTGCGTCATTTAGGCGTCGATGAAGCCGATGAGGTGCAGCGTCTCGAAGCGCGCCTGACGCGCATTGAGGCTCTATATTCCCAGATAGCACCGAAGAAAAAGAAGGCGGCCGCACCAATTCGCGCACTTCCGGCCATAGTGGTGGAAGAGTTATACGAGATTTTTGACCCACTGTCTCAACGTAACCCCTTTAAAACTGTTCAGATCAGATCACGGAATTACCTTCTATTCATATTATACCTACATTTAGGTTTGAGAAGGGGTGAGGCACTTCTCCTGTCGGCTTCAGCAATAAGATCTGACTACGACCTGATAACGGGGCGGGAATATCGTTGGATCAACGTAACGACTCTGGAAGGGGAGGATCCACGTTATCTCCAGCCTGCTTTAAAGACGGAGCAGTCGCAACGGCAACTGCCGGTAACCCCTGAACTAGTTGCCCTTTTTGACAACTACGTCGGAAATTACAGGATCCATTCGAAATACGGCCATCTGTTTATATCGCAAAAAAAGACCCCACTCGCGCTACAGACAGTGAACGACATTTTTAACGTGGCTACTACTTCACTGTCTCCTGCGGCGAAGGCGGCCCTAGAGGTCCGGGGTTGGGCAAAAATCCCGGCAAGGGGAAAGGGAAGCCAAGACGAGCGAGAGGGGAAGAGATGGATTTCACCACATGACCTTCGCCATACCGCTGCGGTCCTGCGTTTGAAGCGGTTCGTTGACAGCGGAGATGAGATGGAGAAAGCCATCGGCAAGCTGGACACCCGTAATAACCTCTCGCTTTGAGACCGCTGCTGTGATTCATTCGGTGCATTGTAAGGAGAGCATCGATGCAGCCACGCAGCCTGTTTTCGCTGGCGGAGCACCTAGACCGGCTGAGCAAGGACGGCGATCCGCTCGAGGTTTTGGCGGGCACGGTGGATTTCGAGCGTTTCCGGCCGCTACTGACCCGCGGCCTAGGGTATAGCAACGGCGCAAAAGGCGGTCGGCCGCCGTTCGATCCGGTCGCGATGTTCAAGGTGCTGGTGGTTCAGGCACAGCATAATCTGTCGGATGCGCGCATGGAGTTCATGATCCGCGATCGCTTGAGCTGGATGCGCTTTTTCGGCTTCGATCTGGGTGGCGCGATGCCCGACGAGAACACCATCCGTCACTATCGCAACCGGCTAACCGGGAGCGGGACGCTCGAGGCATTGATGCAGGCGTTCGAGCGGCAACTGCACGAGGCAGGTTATCTCGCCATGGGCGGCCAGATCGTGGATGCCACGCTGGTGCCCGCGCCCAAGCAGCGCAACACCGAGGACGAGAAGGCCGCCATCAAGGCGGGCAAGTCGGCGAAGCAGATCTGGCGCGGCAAGCCAAACAAGGCGCACCAGAAGGATGTCGACGCGCGCTGGACGGTGAAGATCGGCGGCAAGATCCGATATCGCCCGGATGGGACACCGCTGCCGCAGATCGCCACGCCGGTGTTCGGTTACAAATCCCATATCAGCATCGACCGCCGCTTCGGCTTTATTCGCAGGGCAGCGGTGACATCGGCGGCGCATAGCGACGGGCGTCAGTTGCGCTGCGTGATCGACACCAGCAACACCGCCAGCGACGTCTGGGCCGACAGCGCCTATCGCAGCCAGAAGAACGAGACATGGCTGGCGCGCAACATGCTCACGAGCCGCATCCATCGCAGAAAGCCCAAGGGCAAACCGATGCCCGAGCGCATCGCGCGCGCCAATGCCGCGAAATCGGCCGTGCGGGCCAAGGTGGAGCACGTCTTTGCGCACCAGAAGAATCGCTATGGTCTATTCATCCGGACCATTGGGCTCGCCAGGGCGCAGGCCAAACTTACGCTGGCCAACCTGGTCTACAATTTCGACCGCCTGATCTTCCACGAGCGGCGGGCAGCCACAGGATAGGTGCGCCTGAATGCAGGAAATGGGCTGACCAGCGACGAAAATACAACCTCAGAAGGCCCAGCGCCGTCATGAAATGGCACTCCTCACGCTACGCACCTCAAGCCGCCCAATCACGCGGCCAAAATCAGAGTTGTTGCGGGTGTCCAGCTGCGAGTATTTTTTGGCTGGTCTTATAAATCCGCCATGCCATCCCATTACGCGCGAGCTTACTGGCAGACTGACGCGGCCGACGTGTCGGATAATCGGTTTGAGCGACACGTTGACGCTCTTCGAGAATTAGACGCCTCCCTCATTGAGTATGATAAATGATGGAACCGGCGCCCCAACATTCACCTACTCCGATAGAACGCCCGGTCAAGGTTGCGCAGCTACTTAACCATCTACCGTCATTGCCGAGCAATCTTCGATATTACGATAGTGTTCAAGACAAGCACCACACGTTAAAGAATTACCCGGAATGGAAAACCCTAAGCCTTTGCATAGATGGCCGAACGCGAGGGCATGATTTCAGTCACTTCGGTGAAGATACTGCGGTTCTGTTCCGCTACGTAATAGCAGATCTTTTTTCCCGCGTTGATGCAAAGACGGTGTCGACGCATTTAGGGAATTTAAAAAACGTCAAATTTAGCGAAGAGCTTATTGTTAAGGCGTCAACGCTTTCGCCAGCGGAGTTTCGATCGTGGTGGATCGAACAATGCGCTACACAATTGTCGGAACGAAAGTGTGGCGCCTTCAAGGCGGTCCTCCGTAGCTTTTGTCGATTAGTCATAGGGCATTGGAATTCAGACTATCTAAAATTTGTTTCTGGGCTGCCGTCGCCACCCAAGAATAGATATGCGGCCATCGATGCTGGCACCTGCTTCGTGCCCATTCACAGCCAAGCAAAATTAACAGATTGGCTCGACGAACTAGCGGTGGAAACAGCATCTAACCCATTGGGTGCCCGCTTAAAGCGCCTGCGTGAGGCATGCGGACTTACGCTGGGTTATCAGCTCGGATTGCGTCCAGTCCAGATCGCCAGCGTCAAAGAGGACGACGTGTCGATGCGAGATGGCCGAGTTTACGTTCGCATTCTAGTAGCAAAGCAACGCGACAAAGCACCTTTCCACGTCACGCGAAGGCTCAAGCCAGAGTGGTCCGCCTTCTGGATCGAATTTGCACGCCGCCGCCCCAATATGATACCTGGCCTTCACGCGCACCCGAACAGTTTCCTTGGATTACCACCTGAAAGAATTTCCCGCGAATTCACAGATGCAGTGGAGCGGATCACCGGGGAGAGGTGGACCCCGAACGACTTTCGGCACAGTGCGGCACAGCGGCTTGCAGACGCAGGTGCCTCACATGCCGAGATCCAAGACTTCCTGATGCATGGCACTGATGGGGCCGCGAACGCTTACTTTACAGGTTCGGCCGCACAAGCCGAAAAGATCAACCAGGCTATGGGACTGTCACAAGTCTACCAAGCCGTTGCGGAAATCGCGCGGATTGGAATGATAGACAGACAAACACTGGAAACGCTTCCGGAAGACCAACAAATTGGCGGCGCGCCGCATGGGATCCCAATTGCGGGTATCGGTGCCTGCCGTCTTGGGCAGTCTCAATGTACAAAAAACCCAATATTGAGTTGCTACGGATGCCGGAGTTTCCTGCCCTTGAACGATCCGCCAGTACATCAGGA
Source organism: Croceicoccus marinus (assembly GCF_001661675.2). Classification (NCBI taxonomy): domain Bacteria; kingdom Pseudomonadati; phylum Pseudomonadota; class Alphaproteobacteria; order Sphingomonadales; family Erythrobacteraceae; genus Croceicoccus; species Croceicoccus marinus. The sequence goes on from NZ_CP019602.1 coordinate 2,609,970, forward strand.
AGTCGCTAATGATCTTAGAAATGTGGTCAAAGAGTTTCTTGCGGTCGCAAGCGATGTGGATGCATCGCCTGCCTTCGGGCAATTGCGCCGCACTATCGAAGCCGCTGATCGCGTAGCGGCTCAGGCAACGGCCTCGAGGCAAGTTTCCGGATGACTGCCGCTCTTCGTCAATTCATCGACACTGCTCGCAGGCTTGCGTTGGAGCGGGGCCTTTCTTGGAATCCGCCATTCGACGAGAACGGCGTTATCGATCATGAACACAGATGGAACCTGAGCGGCCTGCTCGCCTCCCCTTCACCTGTTTGGTTCTCAAGCTTCGGCTGGCGGCCAAAGATGTTGAAGGCGCTAGAGAGTCTTGATCTGGAAAGCATTTGCGCGCGCCCGAAGCAAAATTTCCTCGAGGCGGCTTGGCGTGAATTCTGTCAAGCCGCCTTGATCGACCTAGTCTTAGTTCAAAACCAGGCGCCACACGGCACTTACCGTTTGGCAAAGACGGTAAAGCTTCTGGCGTGGGTTGCGGGGGATGGGGGCCCAGCAGACATCACGGGAGATCACGTCCGCCTCGCATATAATATTGCCCTCAGGATGGGGGATGTGGAAGCCGCAAGGGTGTTCCCTGGCGTTGTACGCAAGCTCTTCGACCATCAACACCTGGCATTGAGGCCCAACCTCGCGTCGAGCTGCACCCCTTATGCGGACGCTGATTCGTTGGCAGCACAGGCTCTTACTGACGCAGCCAACGCTCGCACAAATTCGAAAGGCTATCGCAGCAACTCGATTCTGAAACATCCAAATGAACGGAAAGAAGCGTCGAAGCTCCCAGACCACCGTGCCTTTTGGGAGTTGTGTCGTATCGTTTTTACTGAGGAACCCCGCTCCCTTCATGACCTTCAACTTTTTGCATGCGCCAGGTTGCACATCATTACGGGTCTGCGCGCGGCGGAGATTGCTCTTCTTCCATATAACTGGGAGAAATGGCGCGAGTGGACCGACATTGATGGAAATCCAGCAGGTCTAAAAGGTGGCATCACAAGATCGCTTGCCATCCGCCATTTTGCTGGAAAGCAAGGTGCAAAATCAAAGGGAGGCGGAACACGTCAGCTTGTGCCGAAGCTACAAGATGTCCCCAAAATGTTCGAGGACATTGTGTTAGACACGCTGCACGAGGTTGAAAATGCCACCCTGCCGCTCCGCCGGACATATGGGGACCAAATCGCATCAGGAAGACTATTTCCTGACTTGCCAATAGATGCGCTCGTACCAATTTGGGAGGTATACGTACGAGTGTTTGGAAACATTCAGATCGCATCCCATCCAATTCCAAAAGAGCTGCTAACTCGGTACAAGCAAGGCTCGTTTCATAATAACTTCGAAAAACGCAATTTTCGCTTCGATCCTTCAGCGCTGGATGAAATCAGGTTCCAGCAAATGCGAGCCCTAGGCCTGGCGGATAGCAATATTCCGACGGAACCGCTGAACTGGAAGATAGGCCAATACTTTAGCGACAGCAGGTCAAAGATCTCTTCATCTTTTTTTCGTGATGAGACCGGCTCGTTTTTCCGACCTGAGCGGGCTGAATGGGGACGTATCCATTTTCGCGTAGGTGAGGTAGAGGCAGAACTTAGTCGCAAGGGCTTCAGAAAAACGCTCTTGGAGCCTAGCATGCCGGTACACTCGGAAGATGCAATTGCGCCGCATCAATTTCTCTTTTTAACCGCTTATGATAAAGGTGGCATCAGGACAGATACGAATACCTTTGATGCTGCAAAATTCTTTGCTGTTCGCCGCTTCAATACCGATGAAGTTACACTAGCCTTAGGCAATAGTAAAAATATTAGACACTTAACATTATTTTCTAGATACGGCCGCAATGACGAAGACAGGAGTCTTTATTTAGAGACTCACTCACTACGCCATCTTCAGAATACAGAGCTATTTAGGAAGGGACTGGCAGACGCCATAATCACCAAGCGATTTGACCGCGTCAGCGTACAGCAGTCGTATGTATATGACCATCGAAGTCTCGCGGAACATTTGGATAACATCGACATATCAGATGATATCGAAGAGCGCTTAGGCGCAAAGGCCAGCACCACTTATAGGTTGATCCTGTCTGGTCGGGTTTCAGGACCATTAGTTGATCGTTTCCAAAAAATTCAGGTGGAAGAGGGGGATGACCAAGCATTCGAATTTTTAGTGGCTGAGGCAGACGGACTTCATGCGACTCCCTACGGATTTTGTCTAAATTCTTTCACTGTCGACCCCTGCCCCAACCACTTGGAATGCTTCAACGGTTGCCTCCACTTGGCGCGGACAGACTTACCATCCGAGCAACAAAGGCTGACCACCCTCAGAGCCCGAACTGCCAATATCCTCCAGAAAGCGCGTGATTGTCCTGGTGGAAGCGTAGGTCGCCGCAATCAGATTGCGCATGCGCAAAATCGGCTGGACAATATCGATAAAGCGCTTGCCACTGCTCCGGGAGACCAGCCATTTCCCGATGGTTCTGATCTTTCAAATCCAGTGGATGTGATTGCTAGAGCCACAACGGTTGATCGTGCGCCCCCACTCAACGACTTCAATTCTAGCCCGGACGCAGCGGATGGGTAACTCAGCTCGAACGCTCCAGATTCTCGAGGAGACTCTCGAAGTCATGGTGCTGGAAAATGAGAAGATCACAGCGCGTGCAGTTATCGCGCGTATGGACGGCGTGCTGAAGCACCCATCTGACATCACGCGCAATGCTGAAAGAGGTAGACTTTTTAACAAGTACAAGGACCGGCAGGAGCGGGTTCGCGCCTTGTTGAAGAGCAGGAACGGAAGATCAGCCCAAAGCCTGTCCACCGAGATCGCTAGGCTTTCCGCAGAGGTCGAAGTGCTTAGGTCCGAAAGGAGCCTGCTAATCGCCAGCCACCGGGTGGCAATTCTCGCGGTTGGGGAACTAGGTGGAGCGTCGGCTTGGCTGAAGTTTTTTAAAGGATACAACTCGGCAGTGGAGCATCTCCAGGAAATCGGAGCTATTCCCGAGAACGAAACCGACATTAATAAAAAGATAGACTTGTAAAGGCTTTTGTAAACGTGTGGCCGAGGCGGTTCATAGTCACCTGAATCCAAAGTTCGGCTCATTGTTTTTTGGCAGAAGCGTGAGGTGGTGCCTGGTCTGAGCCCGAAGTTTCTACCAGTTACGAGTAGAGCCTTGGGCCGTTTTGATGCCCATGCTTGGGCGTGATGGCAACAACCGTATCGGGGGCATGCCCCCGATACGGTTTGCCGCTTAATCCTGCCCCGATCTCGGTCGGAGTTCTGTTTCCGAGGCTCGAGTGGGGCCGGAAGTGGTTGTAGTCGTGTCGCCATGCCTCCAACTCCTGGCGGGCATGGGCGAGGCTGGTGAAGATCGTCTCGTTCAAGAACTCATCCCGCAGCCGCGCGTTGAAGCTCTCGATGAACCCGTTCTGGTATGGCTTGCCCGGCGCAATGTAGTGCCATTCCACATTGCGCTCCTTGGACCAGCGCAGGATCGCCATGCTGGTGAGTTCTGTCCCATTGTCGCTGACAATCGTGTGGGGCCGCGCCATCCGATCAAAGACCGCTGCATCGAGCTCCCGCCCGACCCTAGCGCCGGAGATCGATGTGTCGGCGATTAGTCGTATCCATCCGGTGAAGGCCGCGGTGTGACGCCGGCCGAGGCGTAGCCGAAGTTACGCGGCGATTGCGTCGGGGAGCGGCGCCCAGTTCCATGGCAGAAGCTCGTCGAGCCTGGTGGCGGGGTGATCGGCAATGCGGGCGAGGACATCGGCGAGCCAGGCCTGCGGATCGACGTCATTGAGCTTGGCGGTCTGGATCAGCGTGTAGATGATGGCGGCGCGTTGCCCGCCGCGGTCGGACCCGCAGAACAGCCATGCCTTGCGGCCGAGCGGGATGCAGCGCAACGCGCGTTCGGCAGCATTGTTGGTGAGGCAGATGGACACCCGCAAAAACCCCTCGCTTTGAGGCACGTGCTGTGATTCACTCGGGGCATTGGAAGGAGAGCATCGATGCAGCCACACAGCCTGTTTTCGCTTGCGGAGCACTTGGACCGGCTGAGCAAGGACGGCGATCCGCTGGAGGTTTTGGCGGGCACGGTTGAGTTTGAACGCTTCCGGCCGCTTCTGACCCGCGGGCTTGGCTATAGCGATGGCGCCAAGGGCGGTCGCCCGGCCTTCGATCCCGTGGCGATGTTCAAAGTGCTGGTGGTTCAGGCGCAGCATAATCTGTCGGATGCGCGCATGGAGTTCATGATCAGAGATCGCCTGAGCTGGATGCGCTTCTTCGGCTTCGACCTTGGCGGCGCGATGCCGGACGAGAACACCATCCGTCACTATCGCAACCGGCTCACCGAGAGCGGCACGCTTGAGGCGTTGATGCAGGCGTTCGAACAGCAACTGCGCGAGGCAGGATACCTGGCGATGGGCGGTCAGATCGTCGATGCCACGCTGGTGCCCGCGCCCAAGCAGCGCAACACCGAGGACGAGAAGGCCGCGATCAAAGCCGGCAAGTCAGCCAGGCAGATCTGGCGCAGCAAGCCGAACAAGGCTCACCAGAAGGATGTCGATGCACGCTGGACGTTGAAGATCGGCGGCAAGGTCCGCTATCGTCCCGACGGCACCCCGCTGCCGCAGATCGCCACACCCGTGTTTGGCTACAAGTCGCATATCAGCATCGACCGGCGCTTCGGCTTTATTCGCAAAGCAGCGGTGACATCGGCCGCCGACAGCGACGGGCGCCAGTTGCGCCGGGTGATCGACACCGCCAACACCGCTGGCGATGTCTGGGCCGACAGCGCCTATCGCAGCCAGAAGAACGAGACATGGCTGGCGCGCAACATGCTCACGAGCCGCATCCATCGCAGAAAGCCCAAGGGCAAACCGATGCCCGAGCGCATCGCGCGCGCCAATGCCGCGAAATCGGCCGTGCGGGCCAAGGTGGAGCACGTCTTTGCGCACCAGAAGAATCGCTATGGTCTATTCATCCGGACCATCGGGCTCGCCAGGGCGCAGGCAAAACTCACGCTGGCTAATCTCGCCTACAACTTCGACCGCCTGATCTTCCATGAGCGATGTGCAGCCACGGGATAGGTGCGCCTGAAATCGACAAAAAGGCCCGGAAGCCCAAAGACATCACCGAAAATTGGCCAATCCAACCTTTCCAATAGCGTCTCTCGCGGCAATCCCCGCAACCCGCCCAATCACGGCGCCAAAATCATGGTTGTTGCGGGTGTCCAGATCCTGCCGTCGTCAAGGAAGCGGGTGAACGCGTCCCAGCGCTTCAGCATGTAGAGGCAGGCCTTGGTCAGATCATGGCCGCGCGACAGCTTGGCCACCTGCGCGGTGAGCCAGGTGTGGAGCTCGGACATCAGCGGTGCGCTGAGTTCCTGGCGAACGGCAATCCGCTCGGCCGGAGCCGTGCCATTGATGCCCCGCTCGATATCGAACAGGGCGTCGAGGCGCTGCACGGCTTCCAGCGCGATCGGATAGGTCATGCTGCTGCGCTGGCCACGGCTCTTCTTGCGGGCTGAGCTTACGACATCGGCCAGCTCGAAGAACTTGCGGCGCGCATGGGCAAAGCATCCAGCTTCCAGCACGGGACCGGGATCACGGCCTTCGCGATAGAGCTCGTTGTAGCCGCCATAGGCATCGGCCTGCAGGATACCGGACCATGCCGCGAGATGGGTCTGCGGGTGCTCGCCGCGCCGATCGCGCGAGTAATGGAACAGGGCAGCTGGTGGATCAGATCCGGCGAACGGGCGATCATCGCGAACGTAAACCCATAATCGAGCCGTATCGGTCTTGCCCCTGGCCATGACCGGCACGGTGGTATCGTCACCATGGATGCGGTCCGAAGCAAGGACGTGCGCTTCAATCAGCTTGTAGAGCGGCATCAGCGCATGGGCAGCCGCGCCGACCTGATCGGCGAGGGTCGAGACGCTGAGCGGCACGCCTTCGCGGGCAAAGCGCTCGGCCTGCCGGTTGAGCGGTTGGTGCTGCCCATACTTCTCGAACAATAGCATCGCCAGGAAGCTTGGTCCGGCCCATCCGCGCGGGACGACATGGAACGGCGCAGGGGCCTGCGCGATCTTCTCGCAGTCCCGGCACGAGAACTTCTCGCGCACCGTCTGGATCACCTTCCACGAGCGCGGGATCACCTCGAGCGTCTCGGTGACGTCTTCGCCGAGCTTGGAGAGCCGATCCCCGCCGCAGGCCGGGCAGGAACATGGGGCGGGCACCACGACGCGCTCGCGCGGCAGATGATCGGGAAACGGCTTCCTTGCCGGGCGCTTGCGCTCGAGGGCGGTGACGGTGGTGGTCCTGGCTGCCGCTTCCTCGGCGATCAGATCGTCCTCAGCGGCATCAGCCTCGAGATCTTCGAGCTGCAGCTCCATCTGATCCAGCAGGCGGCGGCTGCGCTCGGCGCTGGCGCCATACTGCTCGCGCCTGAGCTTGGCGATCTGCAGCTTGAGGTGGGCGATCACCGCTTCGATGGCGCTCTCGCGGGCATGGGCGTTGGCCAGTTCGGCTGCGACAGTGGCGGCGTGCTGCTCGGCCTCCTCGGCTCTGCGGGCCATCGTCGCCACCAGCGCCTTGAGCGCTTCGACATCGTCCGGAACGGGCGAGATGGCGGCTTCCATGACGCAGAGTGAATCACGTGGGATGCCCTGCTGCAAGAGCAAAATGCCACCTTCTGACGATTATCCTGCGCTCTGCGGCCGCCACGTATACTGCGGGTTGCGCCAGTCGATCCCCTCCAGCAGGCAGGCCAGCTGGGACGGGGTCAAGGATACCGTTCCGTCCTTCGCCGAGGGCCATACAAACCGGCCCTTCTCGAGCCGCTTGGCATAGAGCGACATGCCGATCCCGTCGTGCCAGATGATCTTGATCAGCGATCCCGCGCGGCCGCGAAACACGAACAGATCGCCGCTATGAGGATTACGCTTGAGACCCTGCTGCACCAGCAGGGCCAGGCCCTGCATGCCCTTCCGCATGTCCGTGTGGCCCAGCGCGATCCACACCCGCGCGCTCGGAGGGATCATCGCAGAGCCTTCAATGCGGCAGCAACCAGCGCCGGTGATGCCGCAGGATAAATGCTCAGCCGCTTGCCGCGCGGCAGATCAATGATCATCACGGGGTGCTCGACCGTGCTGGTCGCCGCTGCGTCCTCATCCACCACCGCTTCGGCAAACACCGGCGCCGGCAACGCCTCGGATAAGCTGCTTGCCCGTTCGCCTGCCTCGCGCAGCTTGCGCCGCCAGGTGTAGATCAGCGCCGAAGAAATATCGTGACGTCGGCACACCTCGGCAACGCAGGCGCCCGGCGCGAAAGCATCGGAAAGTATCCGCAGCCGCTCTTCCTCGCTCCAACGTCGGCGCCGCTCTGGCCCCGAAAACACCGTCACCTGACCCATCGACCACTCCATAAGCGCGCTCACAAGAGCACGCTAAAGAGCGCTCAATACCTACCCAGACAAGGCGGTCCCCGCCGGATGGATACGATTAGTCGGACGCACTCTCGGCTATAATCATCAACCACGGCGAAGATCCGGAACCTGGACACCTCGAAGAACCGTTTGTTTTGGTCAAGATGGCGGCAGGAGGGGGCTGATGACAGCCTTGGGGCGGTGAGGGTCGGCCTTTGACCTCATTCCCTTAGTTTTCTGGGCTGGAGCGCCACTCGGCACCCCGTTTTTGCGCTATGCTGGCGCACCTCGCCCCTCAAGCCAGGCGAGGCGCTGGAAGTTATAGGCTAGGTTCGCCATGCCGATCTTGATGCGCGCGCGGGCGATGCCGATGGTGCGGATGAACAGGCCCATGCGGTGCTTCTGACCAGCGAACACGTGCTCGACCGCTGAGCGGACAGCGGAGCGCCTGGCATTGGCCCGGGCGATGTGCTCGGGCAGCGGCCGGCGCGGCATCCGCCGCTGGTGGATGTTGCTCTTGAACATGCCGCGCTCGAGGAACGCTTCGTTCTTCTTCGACCGATAGGCCGTGTCCGCCCATACGCCTGAGCCGGTGTTTTGCTTGCTGATGAGCTCGGGCAGCCGCGCCCCGTCATGGGCGTTGGCCGCGCTGGCATCCCAGGTCCTGATCAGCCCATGCGCTCGGTCGATGCCGATGTGGTTTTTGTAGCCGAACATCGGGATGGCAAGATCGACCGGCTTGAAGCCCTTGGGGTCGCCGCCCTCCTTCACCTTGGCCTTGGAGTATTTGACCGTCCAGCGCGCATCGCGATCCTTCTGCCGGACCTTGGCAGGCCTGGTCTTCCAGCGCTCCGGGATCTTGCCCTCTTTGATTGCCGCTTTCTCTTCGTCGGTGTTGCGCTGCTTGGGAGCCGGCACCACGGTCGCATCGATGATCTGCCCGCCCATCGCCAGATAACCGCGTTCAGTCAGCGCCGCATCGAAGCGCGCAAAGAGCTTGTCGATCGCCTTGGCCTTCACGAGCCGCTCGCGGAACAGCCACACTGTGGTCGCGTCCGGGACCCTGCCATCGAGCCCTAGCCCAAGGAACCGCTGGAACGACAAACGATCCTTGATCTGGAACTCGCATCCCTCGTCAGAGAGCGAGTAAAGCGCCTGCAGCACCAGGATCTTGAACATCATCACCGGATCGAACGGCGGCCGGCCTCCCTTGCACCGGTCGCTCCGTCGGAGCGCCGCTATCAACGGACCGCGGAACACCTCGAAATCCAACACCGCTGACAAACGCTCCAGCGGATCTCCCGCCGCACTCAGCGCCGCATACCGATCCGACAGATCAAAGAAACCAGGCTGACCCACCATCATCACTCCGCTCACTGCAAAGGTGATTGAATCAGATCAGCCCATCAAAGGCGAGGGTTTTTCGAGGCATCCAGATTATGCGCGATACGATCCTCTTGATCATTCTCTCGGTGTCGATACCGGGTTGTTCGGAAAAAAATCTTTTTGACCGGCGACCCTCTTCAGACCGTGAACTTAAAGAGCAGGACGTCGGCTTTGGATGGAATGGCGTTTCAAAAGATATGGGTCCACACTATGTGGGTCTGACTATCCACCCCAACGATCGTTACGAATTTGAGTTAGGAAAGTATCGATCAAACGGCAGCACGTTTGGATCCAAAGACTCCCAAATTCTTCGAAAATATACGGGAATGCTACGTGCTTCCGACGCCTCTGAATTGCGAAGAGAACTAGCTCGATTGGAGCCGCCTGCCGGTTCCGGTTACTATGCCACGATTCCCGGCTGCCCATATAGGCCGCACTCTGATATCGAATACTACGTAGCCTTTGGATCAGGAGATAAGATCGACTTGGCGGCGGTCGAGAAAAGCTGCGCAACAGGTAAGGCAGCAGAGGCTCGACATATCTTAAACGGAATTGCCGCCAAATTTCGAAAGATCGACGACGACTTTCCAATCAAAGGCGTCAGCTAACCACCCCGAACTCGCCATCAGCGGAATTCTGGGGGGCTGCCAAAAGCTGCCCGGCAGCAAACGACCGGTTTCGGTCAAACTCGATTGCGGTTAAGTCAGACTATGCTTGCACTAAATGATCCGCGTTGGGCCACTTTATCGCACGCCTATGGAAGTGCCCAAGACATACCGGAGATGCTCCGCGTTCTGGGACAGGATGCGGGCCGCATAACCTCTATCGACAGCGAACCGTGGTTCGGGCTCTGGTCTAGTCTTTGTCATCAAGACGATGTGTTCGAGGCGTCTTATGCGGCCGTTCCACACGTTGTGGAAATTGGCACCAACGCCAATGGCCCTATTAGTTTCAGCTTTTTTCAGTTCCCTGCTGCGGTCGAGGTCGCGCGGAAGAGCGGACGAGGCCCTGAAGTGCCATTTGATCTGAAATTTGCCTATTTTGCAGCCACCAAGAAAATCGACGATCTAATCGCTGCACATCGGAACGAGGATTGGGATATCGACACGCTCTTGTCGGTGCTCGCCGCGCAGGCTGTGGCGAAGGGAAATCACCGAGTTGCAGCAGCTATCATGAATTTGGACGACGTGCTGATACAGCGCTTAATAGATTTCGATTTCGCTAACTGATCAGCGACCGGTATCCACCCTGATCAGCTTGAGGGCGTGCATTTTGGCTTCGCATTGAATAACATCCGCCAGTTGTCAGTTCGGCTCCAACAAGCACGCCCAGAAAAAGGCGTTGACCAGACCTACCTAAACAAAACTATCTCTCATTAACAAATTTAGAGAAAGCATTCCAAAAACCATCGTCAAATACACTTTCTATATTCAGGCCAAGATCTTGCCCCAAAATAAAATATTTTTCCTTTTCGGCCTCACTTAAAACTATTTCCGCGTCTATTAGCTCGATAAACAGGCCTTCGAACGCCATTTCATATTCTCTATGAGTTAGGTATTCTTTTACAAATCTAATCGTTTCCAAATCGAGATGTTTTGAAAATTTCGTAAGCAGTTCTCCAATACTTTTTTCAGCTTGGAGCCACTGATGCTTCGAAAGGTTGGCCATAGACACACCTATGAATTTGGAAACGAGACTTACATTCTAGACCGCCATTCATACGGCATCGGAGCGGCGAGATCATGTTACTCTAAAGTTTAGCTCTGTTGGCTTAACGTCCGTTATCCACCCCGTTCCGGTCTCAAATGTAGCATTAACCAATCGCCAAAACCTGACAATTCTGGACGATTGCGGACCGACAGCTTCTGGGCATTTTTTTGTCGAAAGCGGACGATCACCTTTGTTGATCGCTTTGCTTGATGTGCGCACGTAGATAGAGAGCCGACCCACGTGGCAATGCCGACATCCCGATGGCGTCTGGCACCATGTTGATCATTGTCGCCTAACCACTGCTCGCTCCCAATAGAAATGCCAGCTCAGCAGCGTTTTTCCTCTGGCCATTATCCGAAGGCGACCTCCGGTGTGCGAGCAAAAAGCCCGTACCTAAGAGCTATATCTGCCTGAAAACACGGTTCGCTAAGCTCCCCACTGCCCCAAGCCTAGAGCGGGGGCGGTTTCGATGATCGGGACCGTCAACGACTTCGCCCAGATAGGTGTTCGGCTTTGGTGTCTGGTCGGCAATCGAGACGAGATTGCGAAGAGCCAGTCGGCCAAGCGCTTCGTCGGAAAAGGCGGGCGTGTAATAGATGCAGTCGTCGAAGAAATAATGCGTGACCTGCGACCAGCGCGTCAGCGTCCGGTCGGTCTGTCGGCTGCCGCCGTGGAGCAGGTTGGCCGTCCAGATGAGCGCCTGCCCCTTGCGTGCCAGAAAAGGCTCTGCGCTCTTCCCATTGGCGTCGCAAAGGGCCTGCCATGCGTCGGCATAGGGGTCCTGCGCCGAATTAAGTTCGCTGCCATATCCACGCCGCCCTATCATGCCGTTCGTGATGATCGGCCAGCGGTGCGATCCCCGGACGTAGAACAGCGGTCCTGCTTCGGCGGGAATATCCTCCATCGCAAGCCAGACGCCGCACATGAACCGTTCGGGTAGGCTGGAGAAATGCACAGAATCCGTATGCGCTGCCTGCTGCGTTCCGACCGCGAAATTCAGGGTCTGGAACGGAAAGGCGCGGCGGCCATAAAGCTTTGATAAGAGGTTCAGAATAGCGGGATTGGATGCGATCGCGTGGACGTCCTCGTCGGTCGTCCATGCGTCCTGAATGCGCGGATCACCCTTTGTCTTTTCCGCCGCGGGATCGTCCAGCGGGATGTCGTAGCGGGGTCCCAGATTGCGCTTGATCCGATCGATCCGTGCATCGATTTCGGGGTCGGGGAAGTCGACGACGCCAAAGCCATCGGCGTGCAGCGATCGGGCCAGCGTCTTTTCCTGCTCCGTAAACCCTTCCAGCGTCTCGCTTTCGAATACCGGGGATTCGATCAGGGGGACGCCGGGAAACAGCCGGGCCGATTTCGTTTCCGGACTTGCGGTTGATTCTGGCACTTGAATGGCTTGCCTTTAATTCAGCACTTCCGTGCGAAGCATGCGTAGCAGATCTTGCAACGCACCGTGATGCATGACCGGGATACCGCCCGCACGGGGCCAGAAGGCTCCGGTATGCCCGTGCAGATAATGCCCCGTCAGCGGGCGGCCCAGTTCCTCGAACCGGTCGAGCACGGGCGGGATGGGATTGTCGGGACGCGGCGCGTTCGCGATCTCTCCTTCCGAAAACATGTCGGCGGTGCATTCATGGCTGAACAGGCTGCCCTTGGGGTCGAGGCGATCGGCGACGACCACGAGGTCCCTGGCCGACACTTCGAGGTCGACGTCCATCCACAGGCACATTAGATGCGGCGGCCGGTATTGGCGGAACGTGTCGGCGTAGAAGCCCTTGTGAAACGTCACCTGCTCTAGCGATCCCATGCGACGGATATTCTCCGTCACCTCATCTAGGCTGCCGGCATAATCGCCTTCGGTATAGCCGCTATGCTTGGCTTCCGGCAGGCCCTCGAATGAATCGAAGATATGCATCTTGAGGCCGAGCTGCTTGCAGGCAAAACTCAGCATAGAAGAGCTGAACCCCTTGAAGCAGCCGAACTCCGCAAAATCGCCTTCAATGCCATGGGCCTTAAGGACATAAAGCTGATGCGCGATGGAGATGATCTCGGCCACCGAATTGGGCTTGCCGTGAAAATCGGCCGAGCCGGGCCGTGCCAGCTTGTTGGCGGTGGGGAAAAACCGGTCGACGAAAATGAAATGCGAGGAGACCGCCTGCAGATACCGGACATAATCGGCGAGCGCAGGCAGCTCGCGCAGAGAGGGCACGAGGAGGATCCTGCGCAGTGCATGAACGAACCGCTTTTGCCCGGAGAGCGAGCCGAGATCGCCCACCACATCGGGCGCAAAGACCGCGACGATGTCAATGACCTCCGGAGGAAACGGGCCGACGATTCCGGACTTCGGCGCGGAGGCGAGCTTCTCCAGAAGGGCGCCGCCTACAAGACTGGCCGTGCCCAGCCAGGCCTTGGGTGCCAGCGTTCCGCCTCCGCGCGCCATGATCTTCACGTCGACCACGCGGTCCTGCGCAATCGCGCTTTCGGGCACTTCCAGCGTAAAACCGCTGAAACGCGCCCTTCGATAACCGGGCAGCTTGCTTTCGACATCGGGGCGTTCACCGCCCGTCATGGTCGAGGACGCCATCCTGCCGTCTATCCATGCCTCGATCTGCAGGTCCTTGCCGTGACGCGCGGCGGCCCAACCCGAGAACCGGTTAAGCGCATTGGTATCAAGATGACCTCTCGTCCCCGCCATGCGGCTCAATTGGCGCACCAGACCTCTTGGGCGTTTCATGGATATTCCTTGTTGAGATTTGGCGACCGACTGACATCCAAGGACGAAAGTATGCAGCCTCGATGGAATGCTGCGACCTGCACTGGAAAAGCCAGCTTTGGCAATTCGTTATGTCGCCCCTAATCTCAAATCAAGTGTCCCATAGCTGAAAACAGGCCGCTAATGCCGCCTTTGCACGAGGTTGGGTCGTTCAGGCATTCCAGTCCGAACGCCATGCTGCTGCTTAACGTCCCGCCGGTCGCCAAGACGGCCGGTTTTAGGGGAACGCATCGGGTGGTCGATTGTAGGCTATGTCGGCGGTTGCTGATCATTGCGCCCGGGGGGCGTTCTAATGTCAGCTTTCCTTGCTTCGGGCCCAAACACTGCCGGCCCGTAGTCGCCCACTTCCGTCGGCTGACAGCGGTTCTCCGCTGCCACTTTTGCGGCAGGAACGGGGTGGATTGAGGACATTGACCATCCAAACCAGACCCTACTATGATTTGACATGGTCACTACCACTCTGATTGTTGATGGTATGATGTCGGGCACCGGCATTTGAGATGCTATTGATGGGGGCTATGTGGAGCCCTTTGAACTCAACATTTCTCCTGGATTGGCGAGAACCCTTTCGCAATGGGTGTCTGAATATCGCGCTGCTAGCATTGGTGGCCTTAGCGACTCAGATATCATTGCCGCATTGGACGAGAAAGGCCTATCGCTCAGAAGCCAGATTGCTGATGAATTGCCTAATCAGGTCGTGGGCTACTACTCCGATGCGCGATTGAGACGGCTGGACAGTTTCCCGCACGTGTAATGTCCGCAATCGGTCGTTTGCTGCCGGGCAGCTTTTGGCGCCGCCTAGAATGTCGCTGATGGCGAGTTCGGGGTGGTTAGCGGTCACTAGTTTTAATCGCCATTCAAGGGAGGCTTTGCCTCACGAAGAACTGTGGTCGGGTCGTTGACGAACCTGATTGCTCTGGATTGCATCATCACCCTCAGCAACGGCTCGTAGCATGGCTGGATGACAGCCCCGCCATCTCTTGCAACGAAAACACATGAAAGGTCACGCGCAAGCGCGCATACGCCATTCATCAAGGTTGGAGTTGGGTCTCTGACATCCAAGCGACACTGCACGAGTTCGATCCAACAAGCATCAAAATGCACTTGGATGTCGTGCGCGCGCTCATCGCCCCAAATGCGAAGTCCATCTGCCCAAGACTGCTTCTCTGGAAGCAACTGATTGAGGCGAGCATAAAGCAAATTTGTGTCCTGCAAAGCGAACCCAAACTTTACGCCATTAAGCTGATTGCGGTCTGTTCGAACTACATACACTTCCGCGTTCGTCACCGCAAAAGCAGGGACCAAATCAAAGACGAATTGCCAAAGCGCCATTCTTAGTATGGTATCATTTGCCGAAATGTCCGCAATCGGTCGTTTACCGACAGGCGGCTTTTGGACCAAAAACGCAATTAGCTGCCAGTCCGCTTTCGGGAAGCTCACCGACCAGTCAGTATGACCGAAATAGGGTGGTTAGCTGACAATAGCTCGATTACCAGAAAGCAATGAGAATTGCTCCAATTGTGGCCGCTGGGGTCTTAGCTTCATGCGGTATGCCTTCGGACAGCCTGCTCGTCGCTGACTTGATCATCGAATGCCCTTTGGTGCCAACTGATGAAATGAGAGACGTCCTTATCTCCTTCGCAGAACGGAACAGTCAAAAAGCGGATGTTCAGGAAATCTCGCCGTCCTACCTCCGAATGCACATGGATGGGGCCGGCTTCGGGCACAGTATTTTCGTCGAGCAATGGACGCTTGAGGGAAACTCAGAGAACAATAGATGTAGCTCTCGATCCTCAGTTTGCGTAAATGCCATGGTCTTCGCCGGTGGCTCGATACCGGAAGACGAGCTGACCGAGAATACGGCCCGTCAAAGGCAGGTTGCGCATCTGCTTGAGGAGGCCCTTACCGGCACATGTGAACGCTAGTGTCCGCAATCGGTCGTTTGCAGACATTCCGCTTTTGGACCAAAAACGCAATTAGCTGCCAGTCCGCTATTGGGAAGCTCGCCGACCGATCGGGATGACCGAAATGAGTTGGTAAGCGGACGTGTCGACACTGCCATCAGCAGAGGTCGCTCGCAAGCCTTTCGTCGATGTTCGGCACACTAAGATCAAGTAATTCCTCAGCTTGTGTACCGACGAAAATTGCCGCAAGATTACCGAGAGCATCGTAGTGACAAGGGTGGTTGCCCATGCCTGAAGTTGTCATGCCGCCTCGTTTGCGTTCGAAGCCTAAGGGTGTTCCGTCCGTGAACATGCTAAGACTGCCCCAATAGTTGTCTGTCTGAGCATCCCATCTCTTCGTCAGATGGTCGAAGTCCGACTGATCCACTTGAAGGGTCCGCTTACTCACTGATCCAGTCTCGCGTTCAAGAACCGCCAACTGGCCGGATACCCGGCCATTTGTCTTTGAAAGTGAAACGGCCATCCACCGATCCCCAAATGAAGGCATTGCCACGAAACGCAAGCTGTCATCGGAAAGGGCCGATAGCGGCGTTAGGTTCGCGAGCAGGTCTTCACCCTCGTCTAAGACGATATTCTTGGAGTGAGACGACAATGGCCCGTAGGTGGTCGCTCCCATCGCGCGAAGCATAGGTCGGGCGACAAAAACGTATGCGAGCACGAACAGCACTAGCAAGGCAACTGCTAGGATACCGGGCTTCCGCTTAAAAAAATTAGTCAGGACCATCGCGCCGACTTTAGGCATTGATTGAACGTCCGCAATCGGTCGTTTGCAGACATTCCGTGTCGCGCGACATTCACGGTGAGAAACGTATTGCCTCACGGAGAGATGTTCCCGACCGATGTTTCGGTTGCCTCACCTAAATGTTCCCTTAGCAGTCTTGTATTCCGTCAGCCAGATTAAGGGAATGTGGGGCGAGAGCCGGCGGAGCGTAGCGCAGCCGGCTCTCGCCCCACATGTGCAAAAATTTCGCCAGTCTCGGTCCGGGGGCCGAAGACCAGGCGCTGTGCTTCATCGGCTCGCCATATCTTGAGGCGGCGCTGAATGGTCCGCAAAAGCTTGTCTGGATATTGGCCAGGGTGCTCCCGCTGCAAACGTTCCATAAGTTCGCGCCCTGTCCGCCATGGCTCGGCCTGATACCAGGCGTGGAGCTGATCTGTGACGGCCACCACCGGGTCCGGCCGGCGTCGACCGCGCTTGGGTTGCGGTTTTGCTCGAGCCGTTGGTCTTGCCTCTCCGACCTGCCAGGCAGTCCGCAAACCCGCAAAGAACTGATCAAGCGTTGTGTCATTCGCCACGACGGCCTCGCCGGGTTTGTCGGCCAGCACGACAAGCCGCTCCTGACAGTCGCGGATTTGGCGCAGCAACTTCACGGGATCCAGGCGTTCCAGTGTTTCGGCGAGCTGAGCGCGAACGGCATCGGTCGTCCTGGGGTCATCGATCAGGCGTTGGGCTGGCGTCGCTGGCGTATGATATCGTTTCGTCACCTTAGCGCCGTCGCGGCGCTTTTCCGCGAGCTTGAAGGATGGCTGGAAGAAGTTCCCGTAAAACCGTTGCAAAGCATACAGTTCGGCCAACACGCTGGTCGCCGCGATACCCTCGAAGCGGCGATAACCCACTATGCGGCGCACAATGGCCCCATTTTTCTGTTCGACCCAAGCCTGGTCATTCTTGCGGTAGGGTCGGCAACGGGTGAAGGTGATTGAGTTCGCCGCGCACCAGTCGCGCACCGTCGGATTGAGGAAGACGCTGTCATTGTCGGTGTCGAAGCCAAGCACCACCATCGGCAGCTGTCCGCGCAATTCGTTGAGCACCGCCACAAGTAAATTTTGCTCGCGGAACAACAGTGGCGCGCATTCGGTCCAGCCGGTGGCGATATCCGTCAAAACCAGTGTTTGTGCAAAGCTTCCTTTCGCCACTGGCCCGCTATGCGAGACCAGATCCGCCTCAAAATGACCGGGCGCCGGATCGTCCCAGTCGTCGAATGTCCGGATAGGGATACTACGCCGTAGGGCGGATTGACCGGCAGTCCGGCGCCGCGGGGCGCCCGTCGCCGTCGCGCGGCGATCCTTCAAGGCGCGGTCGATCGTCGCCGGGCTCATCTGCAACAGTCGCTCTTTCACTTCACTGTCGAGCTCTAGATGACCGCTGCGTTCCATCGCGCGCACCAAAATCGGAATCATCACCTTCAATCGTTTCGAACAGATCCGGTCGGAGGCCTCCCACAGCACCGTCAGCGCCTCACGGACCGCATCATTGTAAATGCGTTGACCAGGACGAGAGCTTTGGCGCGCGGCCCGCTCTGCTCGCATCAGACGCATCCCATGCTTGCGGCAATGGCCTGTGATCCGGACAAATTCATCGAGTATGCGGCTCTTTTCCCCGCGCCCTGCTGACCGATATCGATCTCGGACCGCCGAGATCAACTCCTCCCGTGTTGCCATGCTCACCTTCCTCATTCTGATTCTCCCGACGCCGCTGGCTCGAGAACATTTCCGATGAGGCAACACTCATTTCAAAGGAGCATTTCTGGCGAGGCAATGCGGGAGGCCGGAGATGATCGCGGCGTCAGCTATGGTTGGGTTTTCCCGGGAGGAGGACCTGCCGTGTGCCTGGCCGTCACATAACCGATCATCAGATGAGGCTTTTCATGAACATCAGAAGGAACGATCCCGTCACCATTGCCGCGGCGAAGGCGGGGTTCAGCACGGCGACGGGTTACCGGCTATTGGAGCGGGCCACGCTGCCTTCTCAGGCGAAAACGCCGCGAGAGCGGCGACGTCCCGATCCGCTCGCCGGGATATTCGAGGAAGAGGTTGTGCCGCTACTGGAAGCCGCGCCCGCTCTTCGCCCAATCGCGATCTTCGAGGAACTGCGCCGTCGGCACGGCGATCTGCCGTTTGCGCGTCGGACACTGGAGCGGCGGATCAGGGGCTGGCGGGCGCTTCATGGGCCTGAGCGCGAGGTCATGTTCCGCCAGGTGCACGAACCCGGCCGACTCGGCTTGTCGGACTTTACCGCAATGGCCGATCTGGGCGTCACCGTTGTCGGCGAGACGTTGGAGCATATGCTCTATCACTTCCGGCTTATCCATGGCGGCTTCGAGCATGCCCATGTGATCCTGGGCGGCGAGAGCTTCGTCGCGCTCGCCGAAGGGCTTCAGAATGCCTTGTGGTCGGCAGGCGGCGTGCCCCGGCTCCACCGCACCGACAGCCTGTCGGCGGCGTTCCGCAATATCGGCGCCGATGCCCGTGCCGACCTTACCCGGCGGTACGATGCGCTGTGCCAGCATTACGGGATGGAGCCGACCCGCAACAACACTGGCGTGGCCCACGAGAATGGCTCGATCGAGAGCGCCCACGGCCACATCAAGGCTGCGATCAGGGATGCCCTGCTGCTAAGGGGCAGCAGCGACTTCACCGACCTTGCCGCCTACCGGCGGTTCATTGACGAGGTCGTGACCGCACGCAACCGGCGTCATGCCCCCTCGATCGATGCGGAGCGCCGCGCCTTGCAGCCGCTGCCTGACGTGCGCACAAGTGATTACGAGGAAGTTCTGGTCACCGTCACTTCGTCGGGCGGGTTCACGCTGCGCAAGGTGTTCTACACCGTTCCTTCGCGTCTGATCGGCCACCGGCTCAGGGCCCGGCTTTACGATGACCGGATCGACCTGTTCCTGGGCGGCACCCGGCTGATGACGCTGGTGCGCGGCCGCGCCGGCAGCAAAGGCAAACATGGCCATATCGTCGATTACCGGCACGTCATCCACTCGCTCAGGCGCAAGCCAATGGCGCTCATGGGACTGGTCTACCGCGATAGTCTGTTCCCGCGAGAGGCCTACCGGCGGATGTTCGAGCACCTGTTGGAATGCGAAGGAGAACGCAGTGCCTGCCGGATCATCGTCGACCTGCTTGCCATGGCGCACGAGCGGGCCTGCGAGGCGGAACTGGCGGGCCTTCTCCAAGCAGACCTTGTCGCACGGCGAACCCCGGACATCGCCGCCTTGCGCGCCCGGTTTTCGCCAGATCCGGCAGCGCTGCCCGAAGTGGTGGTCGAGCTCGGCGAACTGGCTTCCTACGACAGCCTGATTGGCCTTGGAGAAGCGGCATGAGCGCGGATCCGGCGATCGACGCCCAGCGGCTCAGCCTGATGCTGAACGAACTGCGCCTGCCCGCGATCAAGCACATATGGGGTGACTTCGCCGCGCGGGCCGATAAGGAAGGCTGGCCTGCGGCCCGGTTCCTTGCCGCGCTGGCCGAGCACGAAATAGCCGAGCGCGACCAGCGGCGAATGGAGCGCCACCTGAAGGAGGCCCATCTTCCCGCCGGCAAGACCGTCGACACCTTCGCGTTCGATGCCGTGCCGATGATCTCCAGGGCGCAGGTCATGGCCCTGTGCGCAGGTGACGGATGGCTCGAACAGGGCGCCAATCTGATCCTGTTCGGACCACCAGGCGGCGGCAAGACGCATCTGGCTTCCGCCATCGGCCTTGCTCTTGTGGAAAATGGCTGGCGGGTGCTGTTCACACGAACATCCGATCTTGTGCAGCGGCTTCAGGTCGCACGCCGCGAACTTGCGCTGGAATCCGCGTTGGCGAAGCTCGATAAATACCATCTGCTGGTGCTCGACGACTTCGCCTACGTCAGCCGCGACCAGGCCGAAACCTCGGTCCTGTTCGAACTGATCAGCGCCCGATACGAAAGACGCTCACTGCTCATCACCGCCAACCAGCCCTTCGGCGAATGGAACCGGGTCTTCCCCGATCCCGCCATGACGCTCGCCGCTGTCGACAGGCTCGTTCATCACGCGACGATCTTTGAGATGAACGTCGAAAGCTATCGACGAAAAACCGCTGAAACCCGGCGCTCAGGACCAGGACGACCCGCAGCGTTCACAACGCCAAAGGTCCTGGAGGCCGTCCGCGACAATCAGGACGACCGATAAACCTTGCCGCATTGCCTCGCCAGAAATGCTCCTTTGAAATGAGTGTTGCCTCATCGGAAATGTTCTCGAGCCAGCGGCGTCGGGAGAATCAGAATGAGGAAGGTGAGCATGGCAACACGGGAGGAGTTGATCTCGGCGGTCCGAGATCGATATCGGTCAGCAGGGCGCGGGGAAAAGAGCCGCATACTCGATGAATTTGTCCGGATCACAGGCCATTGCCGCAAGCATGGGATGCGTCTGATGCGAGCAGAGCGGGCCGCGCGCCAAAGCTCTCGTCCTGGTCAACGCATTTACAATGATGCGGTCCGTGAGGCGCTGACGGTGCTGTGGGAGGCCTCCGACCGGATCTGTTCGAAACGATTGAAGGTGATGATTCCGATTTTGGTGCGCGCGATGGAACGCAGCGGTCATCTAGAGCTCGACAGTGAAGTGAAAGAGCGACTGTTGCAGATGAGCCCGGCGACGATCGACCGCGCCTTGAAGGATCGCCGCGCGACGGCGACGGGCGCCCCGCGGCGCCGGACTGCCGGTCAATCCGCCCTACGGCGTAGTATCCCTATCCGGACATTCGACGACTGGGACGATCCGGCGCCCGGTCATTTTGAGGCGGATCTGGTCTCGCATAGCGGGCCAGTGGCGAAAGGAAGCTTTGCACAAACACTGGTTTTGACGGATATCGCCACCGGCTGGACCGAATGCGCGCCACTGTTGTTCCGCGAGCAAAATTTACTTGTGGCGGTGCTCAACGAATTGCGCGGACAGCTGCCGATGGTGGTGCTTGGCTTCGACACCGACAATGACAGCGTCTTCCTCAATCCGACGGTGCGCGACTGGTGCGCGGCGAACTCAATCACCTTCACCCGTTGCCGACCCTACCGCAAGAATGACCAGGCTTGGGTCGAACAGAAAAATGGGGCCATTGTGCGCCGCATAGTGGGTTATCGCCGCTTCGAGGGTATCGCGGCGACCAGCGTGTTGGCCGAACTGTATGCTTTGCAACGGTTTTACGGGAACTTCTTCCAGCCATCCTTCAAGCTCGCGGAAAAGCGCCGCGACGGCGCTAAGGTGACGAAACGATATCATACGCCAGCGACGCCAGCCCAACGCCTGATCGATGACCCCAGGACGACCGATGCCGTTCGCGCTCAGCTCGCCGAAACACTGGAACGCCTGGATCCCGTGAAGTTGCTGCGCCAAATCCGCGACTGTCAGGAGCGGCTTGTCGTGCTGGCCGACAAACCCGGCGAGGCCGTCGTGGCGAATGACACAACGCTTGATCAGTTCTTTGCGGGTTTGCGGACTGCCTGGCAGGTCGGAGAGGCAAGACCAACGGCTCGAGCAAAACCGCAACCCAAGCGCGGTCGACGCCGGCCGGACCCGGTGGTGGCCGTCACAGATCAGCTCCACGCCTGGTATCAGGCCGAGCCATGGCGGACAGGGCGCGAACTTATGGAACGTTTGCAGCGGGAGCACCCTGGCCAATATCCAGACAAGCTTTTGCGGACCATTCAGCGCCGCCTCAAGATATGGCGAGCCGATGAAGCACAGCGCCTGGTCTTCGGCCCCCGGACCGAGACTGGCGAAATTTTTGCACATGTGGGGCGAGAGCCGGCTGCGCTACGCTCCGCCGGCTCTCGCCCCACATTCCCTTAATCTGGCTGACGGAATACAAGACTGCTAAGGGAACATTTAGGTGAGGCAACCGAAACATCGGTCGGGAACATCTCTCCGTGAGGCAATACGTCTTCTCACCCAGATCGTCGCGCCACACATTCCGCTTTTGGCCAGAAGTGTCGCAAAGCTGCCAGTCCGCTTTCGGGAAGCTCACCAACCGGTCGAAATGACCGGAACGGGTGATGGGGTGGACGCCCCCCGGCGGCATCGATGTGCCATGGTGGAGGTGTTGATCACCACCATTAAGGAGGCGTCCATGTCGGAAGTTAGCACGATTGGGTTGGATATCGGGAAGACTGTTTTTCATGCGCACGGGGCGGATGCGAGCGGACGGATGATATTCAGCAGGCGGCTTACCCGGGCCAGACTGCTTGCGTTCTTCGCCGATCAACCGCGCTGCCTTGTTGCGCTGGAGGCATGCGGGGGCGCGCATCACTGGGCGCGGGAGCTGGCTTCGCTCGGCCATGACGTGCGGCTGATCCCGCCTGCCTATGTAAAGCCGTTCGTAAAGCGCTCCAAGAACGATGCTGCGGATGCGGAAGCGATCTGCGAGGCAGCGCAGCGACCCAGCATGCGCTATGCAGCGATCAAGACCGAAGCGCAGCAGGCCGCGGGCATGGTGTTCCGCACCCGCGATCTTCTGGTGCGTCAGCGCACCCAGCTGATCAATGCGATCCGCGGGCATCTGACCGAGTTTGGATGGGTAGCGCCCAAGGGACCTTCGCATATATCGGTGCTGGCCGGTTTGCTTGACGAGAGTGAAGAGCTCGGCGCCTCGCTTCCCGAAGCGGCACGGACGATGTTTGTCGTCATGACCGAACAGCTCGAGCAATTGAACAAGCAGATCGCACTGCTCGATAAAGAGATCGCAAGACGTGCCCGCGAGGATGCATCGGCTCGCCAGCTTATGACCATCCCCGGCATCGGCCCGATCACCGCAATCGCGATCCTCGCTCTCGCGCCGCCGCCCGAGAGCTTTGCCAAGGGCCGCGACTTCGCAGCCTGGCTAGGGCTTACCCCAAGGCAGCACTCGAGTGGGGGCAAGGAGAAGCTCGGTTCGATCTCGAAGATGGGCGAGCGCACGCTTCGACGATTGCTGATCATCGGTAGCAGCGCGGTCGTGCTTCATGCCAGCAAGCGCGGCGCACCGGCAGGATCGTGGCTGGAGCAGATGATGGCAAGGAAGCCGCGCATGCTGGTAACGGTCGCCCTGGCGAACAAGACAGCGCGGATCGTGTGGGCCGTGCTCACGAAGAACGAAGAATACAAAGCTCCGGTCGCAGCTGCGGCATAGCCGCAAGCGGACCAGAGGTCGTCGGTAGAGGCAAAAGATCGAAGGAGGGTATGGCACCACAGTCGGCGAGACGGGGCCGGAAGAACCAGGGCTTTCCACTGTGCCACGAGCACGCCGTGGGTGATGTGGTTCCGGTCCGCGAACTCCCATACGGGCCAGCGGCTAGACCGCATCAACAGGCCGGACAGATGGCAGCATCCGACTACCGCCGATACCCGAATTTACCGCTTGCTTCTTCAGGGGCGCCCACAGATGGAAAGCTGCCGTTATCCATCTCTTAGAGTCTGATTCAAAACTAACCGATGTGATTTCATAGCCTTGTGATGCGGCGCGTGAGGAGCTGGATCGATGCGATGAACAGCCACGCGGTTGCCGAGGCGATGGTCTGCTCGAAGTCCTTTGCGAGACGCCGGTTTCGGTTGAGCCATGCCAAAGTGCGCTCGACAGCCCAGCGGCGTGGGAGAACCACAAAGCCCTTTGCTTTGTCGGACCGTTTGACGATTTCGATGGTCCACTTACCAACCCTGCGCAACGCCTGACGGAGCTTGTCGCCAGCATATCCGCCATCGGCGAAGACATGCCGTAGCCACGGGAAGCGATGGATGATTTCGGCGAGCACCAGCGGTGCGCCATCACGATCCTGGATGTCGGCGGTGTGGATTACCGCATGAACGAGATTTCCATCGGTGTCGGTGAGGATGTGGCGCTTGCGTCCCTTGATCTTCTTGCCTGCGTCATAGCCCCGTGGGCCGCCACTTTCCGTGGTTTTGACGCTCTGGCTGTCGATCACTCCGGCGCTTGGCGACGCCTCGCGGCCTACAGCTTCGCGCCCGATCAGCAACAGGACATGATTGAGCGACAGCCACAGCCTGTTATCACGCCACAGGTAGAACCAGCGCCGCACCGTCGAGACTGGCGGAAAGCAGGGCGGTAGCATCCGCCATGGCAGTCCGCCCCGCAGCAGATACAGGATCGCTTCGACAATCCGCCGCAGCGGCCACTTGCGAGGGCGGCCAACATGAGAAGGTGGCGGGAAGAACGGCTCCAGCACCGCCCATTCGGCATCGGTCAAATCACTTGGCAATGCCAGTTCCGCGCGGGCATACAGTGCGCGAGTGGTGTCGGTCCACATCGTTGATTTCCTTTGGTTCGTTGCAAAACCGCTGAATCAACGACTTGGGTAAGCGTCAAGCTAACCAGCTGATACCACTCAACTTAATTTCGGATCAGGCTCTTAGATTGGCCGAAACCAACCTTTTGTGCACCCAGTCGCGCGGCAATCCTCGATAGTCAAATTGTAACGCCCATCATCGAAATACCAGAGGGTAACTTGAGCAGATTTCTGTCCATCGATCTGACATTGTCCGAGATATAGTGACGAATGAGTTGACCTATGATCGGCTTCTTCAACGAGTGTCGCTCGCCCTTCGCAAAGCAGCGATGACTTGAGCTTATCGGCCTTGGACCGTGTGAGCATCTGTCGGTTGCCCCCACTATCCAAAAGATAACAATTCTCTGAGGTCGAGCAGCGCGAGATAGCCTCTCGAACCTTCACTTCTGTCGGTCGATTGTCCGCGCATCCGGCCAGCGTAAAGGCCAAGATGCACGTGAAAAGCAGTCTATTCATGTTGCGAGACTAGCGGTTCAGCCAATGACCGCAACGGGGTCGTTTGCAGACAGGCAGCTTTTAGACAGAAACCTAAGGAAGCTGCCAATCCGCTTTCGGGAAGATCGCCAACCGGTCGGGATGACCAAAATGGGGTGGATTTGCGACTGTCGACTTTTGGGCCGAAATTGTTGAAAAGCGATCATCCTTTTATCGACCGCCTCTCCCAAAATGCATCGAATTTCGGATGCGGGAGCAGCATTCTAAAAACGCATTAACGATGTTTTAGAAAAGGAAAGCTGGCAGCCGCCCTGATGGCAGCGTATTTGCAACGCCGAGCCTGCCAAATTAGCATCCGGTCAGTCACGCAGGCGATTGGAGGGTTATGACGGCCCAAATCGGTAATGATGTCGACCGTAGGCAGATTGCCTGGAAGATTTTACCCTTCGCCATCGTTGCACTGGCAGGAGTAGCGGTGCGAACGCCGTTCGCGACGAGCCATCCGCTCGTGGCCCTGCTTCTGTTTCTCTGGATCGTCGCGGATGCACTGATGCTGTCGCTCATTGCTCGATCTTCGGGAAAGCCGACCAGCAAAGCCGTTTTGGCGGTGCTGGCCGGGGCAAGCTTAACCGTCTGGCTCGTTTCGCCTCCGCCAATACGGGAAGCGCTACTCGACATGCCGATCTTGATATTGGCGATGGCGGTCGTCGTTCTGGCTCATGTTATCTGCGCTATGGCTCGAGCTAGGCGGATCGTGAACCGGGAGGGCATCGCCTGTAAGGAAAGGTGGGTGTCTGCCGCTTCGCAGTTCCTTCCTCCCGCATTGGTCCGACTGGCCGTGGCGGAGATAACTGTGCTTCAAATGGCACTTTTCCGCTGGGGCGGGCCGGCTGACGTGCCGCGAGACGCCCGAGCCTTTGGTTACCATAAACACCTGACGCCGATGTGCGTGACGCTACTGATCCTGTCGGCAATCGAGGTAGCAGTCTATCATCTCCTTCTCGGCCATTGGAGCCGCACCGCCACGATCGTAATGTTCATTCTGAGCGACGTGGGGTTCGTGTATCTAGTCGGCCTCATCAAGTCGTTTCGCTTCAGGCCGGTGTTGCTGACGCCCGAAGGTGTCCGCGTACGGGCTGGCTTCCTGATCGACCAGCTTGTGCCACTCGACGCGATCGCCGCTATCGAGGGTACGTTTACCGGCGATGAAGTACGGGACAAGACCACCCTCAACGCGGCGTTGCTTGCCTGGCCGAATGTCATGCTGCGGTTGAACCGTTCGCTGCCGCGTCGTACATTTCTGAAGAAGCGCCCTCCCTTCGTCCGTGTCGCGTTCCGCTTGGACGATCCTGAGCAGTTCATACGTCTATTGGAATGCAGGCTCGGCTTGCGCGCCCGGTAGGGGAGATACTTCCCGCAAACAAAGGTTTCTCCGGGCAGGGTCGTATCCCCAAAACCTGTCCTCAATTTCATTTTCCTGAAACGGTTCGTTGTACAGGGTGAAATCGGACTGTTGCAGGTCAACGGAACGGCCGGTTTCGCGGCGCCGCGCCGAGCTACTAGATGACCGAAACCGGTCGTTTGCTGCCGGGCAGCTTTTGGCGCTGCCCAGAATGCCCCTGATGGCGAGTTGGGGGTGGGGCGCTGTCATATCGAGATGGCAATCAGCAGCCACGCTCTCGCCGTAATCTGATTAGGTCCGCCGCTTCGAGGTGAACTTCTTCGTCTCGATCTCCGTCTGTCGGATTAAACATCAATTTTGCAATATCGTCCCTTAAAAGTGTCCGTCGTCAGAACATTTGGCACAACTCGCGGCGTAAATTAGCGGAGTGCGGGCCTCGTCAGGGGATGGATGTTAAGCGGCGAGCTTGCGGTGTTGCAAGCGCCGATATTCGATGGTCTGTCGTTTGATCCTTTCACGCTGTTTGATGATGGCTGGTGCCCTGCCGAAGTAGGCGTCGGCGGGCGTCACGTTGTTCAGGCTCTCGTGGTAACGTTGATTGTTGTAGTGCTCGACGAAGGCTTCGATCTGGGCCTCGAGGTCGCCGGGCAGGAAGTAGTTCTCCAGCAGGATGCGGTTCTTCAGAGTCTGGTGCCAGCGCTCGATCTTGCCCTGGGTTTGGGGATGGCACGGTGCACCGCGCACATGACTCATCTGCTGAGCTTCGATGTATTCAGCCAGTTCGCCAGCGATGTAGCTGGGACCGTTATCGCTGAGCAGCCTGGGTTTGTGCAGCACGGTGGCGCTGTCGCAGCCCGAGGCAGCCAGCGCCATGTCCAGCGTGTCGGTGACGTCCTCGGCCCGCATGTTGGTGCACAGTTTCCAGGCGATGATGTAGCGCGAGAAGTCGTCGAGCACGGTCGACAGATACATCCAGCCCCACCCGATGATCTTGAAGTAGGTGAAGTCGGTTTGCCACATCTCGTTCGGCCGGGTGGTCTTGGTGTGGAACTGATCGGCGGCCTTGATCACGACATAGGCCGGGCTGGTGATCAGATCATGGGCCTTCAACAGGCGGTAAACCGTGGCTTCCGACACGAAGTAGCGCTTCTCGTCGGTGAACCGCACCGCCAGCTCGCGCGGTGACAGTTCGCTGTAGTCCAGGGCCATCTCGACGATCTGGTCCTGGATATCATCGCCGATGCGGTTCCACACCCTGGTCGGCGCCGACGGCCGATCCTCCAAGGCCTCCGGGCCGCCTTCGAGGAACCGGTCATACCAGCGGTAGAAGGTCCGACGGGCGATGCCGAGCTGGTCCAGCGTGCGTTTGGCGGGCAGGTGCGACTGCTCGACGATCCGGATGATCTCGAGCTTCTCCGAGGCGGGATACCTCATTCGTCGTCGCCCCCATCCGCGATCATGCTTTTTTTCAGCAGGCGGTTCTCCAGGGTCAGGTCGGCAACGCATTCCTTCAGGGCGCGGGCTTCGCGGCGCAGATCCTGCACCTCGCCAGTGGTCGCGGCACGGGCGGTGTCGCCGGCCAGGCGGCGCTTGCCGGCTTCCATGAACTCCTTCGACCAGGTGTAATACAGGCTCTGGGCAATGCCTTCCTTGCGGCACAGCTCGGCGATGCTGTCCTCGCCGCGCAGGCCATCCAGCACGATGCGGATCTTGTCTTCGGCCGAGAAGTGCCGGCGGGTTGCACGCCGGATGTCCTTCACTACCCGCTCCGCAGGGGCCTTGGTCGGCGATTTTGCATTGGAGGATTTGGGCTTCATCTTCGTTCCTTCATCACTACGACGAAGCCCAAATCCTCCTTAAATCACAACCTCAAATCTGTGCCATTGGTGCTGACGGGGAACAACCTGCGAAAAGCTTTTTCGCCGTTTCAAGAGCAACTGCAAGAGAACGATCACCGATCGCTCCCACCAGATGTATCCCATCTGTCAGGAGCTCGGCGGCTTCATCATTCCGGTTCGTTTCGATGAGCTCCAGCAGGTTCACACTTCTCATCTGTCTGCCATTCTTTATGCTTTCGGCCATCCGCTTGTAAGTCGTCCTAGCTACATTCGGCCAAGAGATAATTCCGAACTCGCGCCATTGAAAATATGGTTCCTGACATCATGACGTCGAGCGGCGTCCGCCACTGAAAAAATTCGTTGGATTTTCTGACCCAGGCATTTCCAAATGACTTGTCGTGGTAAATGATCCTTAGGCTGTTGTGGATGCTAAGGAGCAGACCAAGGCGAGTCCCCAAATCTCGACTGATGCGTATTTTGCTGTTGCTTTTCCAACGTAGCCAGGTGTCCTGGCCAATTCCTCCCAGCAGCTCTCGGGATTCCCGGTCGCTTAGGCCCCATGCATCGAATAGTCTTACGATCGCACGCGCTCCGGTGTGTGCTTCTTCCTTTGTCACCCGGAGGCTTGGCGGTTCTGGAGCCATAACAGGAAAATATCGGAGCATTTGCATCCATTCCACATTACGTTGATAGCTAATTATCTAGGTGCGAGAGGCTGTTCGGAATGCCATTCGGCCTTTGCAGAGCGCGGGCTGAGCCAAAATTGTTACGGGGGCATCACTGTGCTAGAGAGCCCGTCGCTTATTTAGCGACCCGAGCATCTCGCAACTGGCGGGGCGCCAGAAAAGCCCAGTTTTCGATATCGCCTGTCGTTTCGCTGACGAAATCGACGACCATGCGATTATCCATGGCTATGAAGTCGAGATTGACATCGCGTATTTCGTCGACACCGTTCTCTCGAAGCTTATCGACGAGCTCGACTACGCCCATCTCAAACTCACTGAGTGTATACTCGCCAACCAGCTTGACTTGCATCGCGTCGCTACTCCTCGACCAGCCCTAGAGCCGGGCCGTGGTAACACCCGCGACTGGGTCCGAGCGCGCTGCCGTCTTTGGGCAGGGCCTTGGACATGCACGACAGCGACCCGGCCAGAAAGCTGACCAAGTCCCAATCGACAGTCGGGGGTACCACGCCCCGTGCCGCTCTTTATGCGGCGCAATTTGGTATTGCAGGGAGATCGGGTTTTGTCATCCGTGTTTTGCAACCGTTTTGCGCGATCGAACTTTGCGATGAGTTGCGACCATTGGAGTTCGAAAGTGCAGTGGCGCTTTCGAACTCCAATGGTCGCCCAAGAATCTGGCGCGCCGGTCGCTATTGGGAAAAAAGATTATAAAACCTTCATGGTTAGGTGGTCGCGCCTTCTTGGACAGTTTGACGGCTGAGTTAAGCCAACCCAGTGCTTATTCATGCCGCCTCGTACTTCAGGGATCGCCGGAAGCGTTCAATGAGAACATTGTCCATCCACCGGCCCTGGCCATCCATGTTGATGCAGACTTCGGCATTATAAACGCCCAATAAGTGATCAAGCTCAAACGCAAAATGAAGATAAGGCATAAAATCAGCTCGAGCGTTTGTTGCATTTCGACAGTGGTTTTTTGCATCAATGCGAAGGCATCAACCATGCAACAACAACCATCGATAAAACATGCGAAATGGCGTAAAACGTACCCGAATTAGCCACCTTTCGAAAATTCAAACCGGATACTTTGGGAGGATGCCCTATCAGATGGACCGCATCTATCAGGCGCTGGCGGAGTGCGACCTGTTCGTGTCGATCGGCACGTCGGGCGCGGTCTATCCCGCCGCGGGCTTCGTGCGCGAGGCCAGGGCGAACGGGGCGCGCACGCTGGAGCTGAACCTCGAGCCGAGCCAGGGATCGCGCTGGTTCGACGAGACCCGGCTGGGCCCGGCAAGCGAGCTGGTGCCGGTGTGGGTCGACGAAGTGCTGGGCGAGTAGCTACCCGCCCAGAACTTCGCGATCAGCGTTTCGCGATCAGCTCAACACCCCGGCAGCGGCCAGCACCGCCAGCGTCAGCACGTCGGGCGCGATGGCGGTCATCGGGGCGATCTGCACCGGCTTTTCCATGCCGACCATCATCGGGCCGATGGTGGACGCGCCCGCCAGTTCGCGCAGCAGCTTGGCCGACAGGTTCGCCGATTGCAGCCCCGGCATCACCAGCACGTTGGCAGGCGCGGACAGGCGGCTGAACGGATAGAGCTTCATCACCGTGGGGTTCAGCGCGGCGTCGGGCGCCATTTCGCCTTCATATTCGAAGTCCACGCCTTCCTCGTCGAGGATGTGAACCGCGTCGCGGATGTTTTCCAGCCATTTGCCCGACGGATTACCGAAGGTCGAATAGGACAGGAACGCCACGCGCGGATCGTGGCCCAGCCTGCGCGCGACCCTGGCGGTCGTCTTGGCGATATGCGCCAGCATGGCGGCGTCGGGCCGTTCGTTGATCGTGGTGTCGGCAAGGAACACCGTATAGTTCTTGCCGATCATCAGATGGATGCCGAAGGGCACCTCGCCCTCCTTGGGGTCGAGCACGGTGGCCACTTCCTTGGCGGTCTGCGCGAAGGGGCGGGTCAGGCCGGTGACCATCGCGTCGCCCGCGTCGATCGCCAGCAGCGCCGAGCCGAAGATGTTGCGGTCCTGATTGACCATGCGGCGCACGTCACGCTCGGTATAGCCGCGGCGTTGCAGGCGATTGTAGAGATGCTCGACCATGGCGGGCACGTGGTCGCTGTCGGCGGAATTCTGGATCTCGAAACTGTCGGGATCGTCGACGCCCAGCTGGACCAGCTTGTCGCGCACCGCCTGGGTGCGGCCCACCAGGATCGGGTGGCCATAGCCGAAATCGCGGAACTGGATCGCGGCGCGGATGACCACGTCCTCCTCCGCCTCGGCGAAGACGACGCGCTTGGGGTTCTTCTTCGCATCCTCGTACACCTTGGTCAGGACCGAGGTGGTGGGGTTGAGCCTGGCCTTGAGCGAGAGCTTGTAAGCCTCGAAATCCTCGATGGTGCCCTGCGCCACGCCGCTGTCCATCGCGGCCTTGGCGACGGCGGCGGATACGCGCTCCATCAGGCGCGGGTCGAACGGGGCGGGGATGATATATTCGCGCCCGAACTGGTGATCGACGCCATAGGCGGCCGCGACCTCGTCGGGCACGCGTTCGCGGGCGAGTTCGGCGATCGCCTCGGCGGCGGCGATCTTCATCTCCTCGTTGATGGCGGTCGCGCGCACATCCAGCGCGCCGCGGAAGATGAAGGGAAAGCCCAGCACGTTATTGACCTGGTTCGGATAGTCCGAGCGGCCCGTCGCGATGATCGCGCGCGGCTTCACCTTCTTGGCTTCCTCGGGCAGGATCTCGGGCACCGGGTTGGCCATGGCGAAGATGATCGGCTGGTCGTTCATGCCTTCCAGCCATTCGGGCCTCAGCGCGCCCGCCGCCGACAGGCCGAGGAACACGTCCGCACCCACCAGCGCTTCTTCCAGGCTGCGGGCCTTGGTCTCGACCGCATGCGCGCTCTTCCACTGGTCCACGTCGTCGCGGCCCGGATAGATCGGGCCGGAGCGGTCGCACATGATCACGTTGTCGTGGCGCACGCCCATCGCCTTGATCAGCGCGGTGCAGGCGATGGCCGACGCGCCCGCGCCGTTCACCACCATCTTGATGTCCTCAAGCTTGCGCCCGGTGATGTGGCAGGCGTTGATCAGCCCGGCGGCGGCGATGATCGCGGTGCCGTGCTGGTCGTCGTGCATGACCGGGATCTTCATGCGTTCGCGCAGCGCCTGCTCGATGATGAAGCACTCGGGCGCCTTGATGTCTTCCAGGTTGATGCCGCCAAAGGTCGGCTCCATCAGCGCGACCGCGTTGATGAAGGCCTCGGGATCCTCGGTATCCAGTTCGATGTCGATGGAATCGACATCGGCGAAGCGCTTGAACAGCACCGACTTGCCTTCCATCACCGGCTTCGACGCCAGCGCGCCGAGGTTGCCCATGCCCAGGATCGCGGTGCCGTTGGAGATCACGGCGACGAGGTTCGAGCGCGCGGTATATCGCGCCGCCATCGACGGATCGTCGGCGATCGCCTGCACCGGGGCGGCGACGCCGGGGGAATAGGCCAGCGACAGGTCGCGCTGCGTCGCCATCGGCTTCGACGCGATGATCTCGATCTTACCGGGACGGATCGTCTCGTGATAGAACAGCGCCTCGCGCTCGGTAAAGGAAACGTCGGGCTTGTTGGTACCGTCACTGGTCACGGATCGATTGCTCCTTCTTGCCCTCTCCAAGGGCGATGCCCCAAGGCGATAATGGGGATCGTGCTGGCGCGCCTATAGCCCATTCGCCACCGAGCGACAGGGGGTAGCGTTGCGAATTTCGCCGTATGGCTTGCGGTAATAGTCCGACAAATCGGGGTCAAGCGGGATGGGGGTCGGGCATGTCCGGGGATAGCACCGCGGCAGGGTTTGGCCGAATCGAGGCTGCGTCGCTAACGCTCTCGCCCATGGCAGGCGGAACGGTCACCCCGATGATGGCGCAATATCTGGCGCTGAAGGAGAAGGCGGGCGAATGCCTGCTGTTCTATCGCATGGGCGACTTCTTCGAACTGTTCTTCGAGGATGCGAAACGGGCCGCGCAGGTGCTGGACATCGCGCTGACGTCGCGCGGGGAACATGACGGGGCGCCGATCCCGATGTGCGGCGTGCCGGTGCATTCGGCGGAAAGCTATCTCGCCCGCCTGATCCGTGCAGGGCTTCGCGTCGCGATTGCCGAGCAGACCGAGACGCCTGCCGAGGCCAAGGAGCGCGCCCGCGCCGAGGGGCGGGCGTCGAAGGCGCTGGTGGCGCGCGACATCGTGCGCTTCGTGACCGCGGGCACGCTGACCGAGGACAATCTGCTGGAAGCGCGGCGCGCCAATGTGCTGGCGGCGATCGCGCCGGTGCGCGGGCGGGTCGGGCTGGCGGCGGTCGACATCTCGACCGGCGAGATGGCGCTGGAAAGCATGGCGCCCGAGGCTTTGGGCGCGGCATTGGCGCGGATCGGGGCCGCGGAGATCGTCGCGCCGGAGGATGCGGAGCCGCTGCTGGGTGTCTTTGCTGGTGAGGGGGCGATCCTGCGCCCTAACCGTGAATTCGCCAGCGACAAGGGCGAGGCGCGGCTGAAGGAATTGCACGGGGTCGCCACGCTGGACGGGTTCGGCGCGTTCGACCGCGCCGCGCTGGCGGCTGCGGGGGGCCTGATCGCCTATCTGGGTCATGTCGGGCGCGGGACATTGCCGCTGCTGCTGCCGCCGCGTGCGCGGTCGGCGGACGGGCATCTGGCGATGGACGAGGCGACGCGGGGTTCGCTGGAGATCCTGGTGTCCGCCAGCGGCACGCGCAAGGGCAGCCTGATCGACTGCCTCGACCGCTGCCTGACCGGCGCGGGGGCGCGGCTGCTGGCCGACGATCTGTCGGCGCCTTTATGCGATGTCGAGGCGATCCGCGCGCGGCTGGCCGCCGTGGGCTGGCTGCATGGCGATCCGCTGCTGCGCGAGGCGGTGCGCGATGAACTGCGTGCGCTGCCCGATATCGGGCGCGCGCTGGGGCGGATCGTGGCGGGGCGCGGCTCTCCGCGCGATCTGGGGCAGCTGCGCGACGGGCTTAACGTGGCGCTCGCCCTGCAGGACCGGCTGGCGCGTCGGGGCGAGATGCCGCCTCTGGTCCAGGCGCTGGTGCCGCGCCTGCAGGGGCACGGCGCGCTGATCGAACTGTTCAGCCGCGCGCTGGTCGAGACGCCGCCGACCGAGCGGGCGCAGGGCGGGTTCATCGCGGCGGGCTATGACGACGGGCTGGATGAGCTGCGTGACATTGCGAAGAACGGGCGGCGCGCCATCGCGGCGCTGGAGGCGAAATATCGCGAGCAGACGGGCATCGCGACGCTGAAGATCAAGCATAATGGCGTGCTGGGCTATTTCATCGAGGTGCCTGCCCGCCATGCCGATGCGCTGATGGCGGCGGACAGCGGGTTCACCCACCGCCAGACGATGAAGGACGCGGTGCGTTTCAACGCGCTGGCGCTGCACGAGGAAGCGAGCCGCATCGCCGAGGCGGGCGGACGCGCTTTGGTGGCCGAGGAGGCGCATTTCGAGGAGCTGGTGAAAACGGCGACCGACGCGCGCGAGGCGATTGCCGCCACCGCGCAGGCCCTGGCCCGTATCGACGTTTGCGCCAGCTGGGCCGAACGTGCCGGAGAGGGTGCCGGCTGGGTCATGCCCGAGGTGGAGGACAGCCAGACGCTGGACATCCGGGCGGGCCGCCATCCGGTGGTGGAGGACGCGCTGGCTCGCGCGGGCGAGCGTTTCGTCGCCAATGACTGCGCGCTTTCCGAAAATTCGCGGCTGTGGCTGATTGGCGGGCCGAACATGGGCGGCAAGTCGACATTCCTGCGGCAGAACGCGCTGATCGTGCTGATGGCACAGGCGGGCGGTTTCGTTCCGGCGGAGGCGGCACGGATCGGGCTGGTCGACCGGCTGTTCAGCCGCGTCGGCGCGTCGGACAATCTCGCGCGCGGGCGGTCTACCTTCATGGTCGAGATGGTGGAGACTGCCGCGATCCTGTCGCAGGCCACGGATCGCAGCTTCGTCATTCTCGACGAGGTCGGGCGCGGGACCAGCACCTATGACGGGCTGGCGCTGGCATGGGCGGTGGCGGAAAGCGTGCATACGACGCTGAAGTCGCGCTGCCTGTTCGCGACGCATTACCACGAGCTGTCGCGCCTGGCCGAAAGCTGCGAGGCGTTGTCGCTGCACCACGTGCGGGCGCGCGAGTGGAAGGGCGACCTCGTCCTGCTGCACGAGCTGGCCGAGGGGCCCGCGGACCGGTCGTACGGCCTGTCGGTGGCGCGGCTGGCGGGTCTGCCCGCGCCGGTGATCGCGCGGGCCAAGGCGGTGCTGCAAAAGCTGGAGAAGGGCCGCGCCGAAACCGGCGGGCTGGCGGCGGGGCTGGGCGAGCTGCCCTTGTTCGCGGCGGCGGCCGTGACGGCCGAGGAGCAATGCGATACGCTGCGCGAGGCGCTGCGCGATCTGGATGTCGATGCGCTGTCCCCGCGCGAGGCGCTGGACATGCTGTATCGGCTGAAGGCCGAAGCCGGGGACTGATCTTTTCCGAACCGCCGCCTCTGGAACCGCATCGCTTGCGCGGCGGTTAAACCTGTATGGCCGAGGACGATCCATATAACGCGGACGAGAAGGACGAGAATAGCGACGACCTCGCCCACGACCGCACCAACATGGCCGAGGACCGCACCGTCATGGCGGTCGAACGGACATTCGCGGGTTGGATGCGCACCTCTTTCGGGGCGATCGGCATCGGGCTGGGCTTCAACGCATTGTTCGATGCAGTCGAGCCATGGTGGGTCGCGCGCGCCATCGCCACCATCTTCATCGCGCTGGCCGCGGCACTCGCGGTGGTGGCGCAGCACCGTGCGCGCAAGGCGCTGGGCCGGATGAGCGGCCATGCCGTCGACCGCCCCGACGCACCGCACCTGCGCTATATCGCATGGTCGGTCTGCGCCGGGGCGCTCACGCTGATCCTGGCGATCTGGTTCCTGCTGGACCCAGCTTCGTCAGGAAGCAGCGGAAGCGGCTGACGCTTGATGGTTGGCGATCAGCTGTCGGAGTTGCCCGGCTCGTCCTTCATGATGTTGCGCTTGCCGTATTTCTGCTCGTTGTCGTCCATGTTCGGCTCGCCGCGATAGGCCGACATGTCGATGCCGCCGCGGTCCATCTGCTTCATGTGGTCGACCAAATCTTCCTCGCCCTCGCCATTGCTGGTGATCGAGCCGATGGCCTTTTCGCTATCCTCATCCAGGCCAAAGCTGGACGGGCTGCGTCCGCGCGCCTGGTCCGCGACGGTCTGCGCCTGTTCGTCCTTGTCGACCTGTTCGTCGTTTACCGTTTCGGGCGGAAGGTCGTTGCGGGGATCGGCCATGATATGTGTCCTGTCTGCGTTATCGGGGTTTTGCAGACAGAACGGCTGGCGGGGGGCGCTTGTTCCGGATTCAGCGATTTGCCGCGGGCACCCACAGCACGTCGGCGCGCCCTCCATCGTTCGCAAGCCGGGCCAGCACGAACAGCAGGTCGGACAGCCGGTTGATATAGGCGCTGGCGGCGGGATTGACCGGAACCTGGCCCGCCATGGCGACGACGCTGCGTTCGGCGCGGCGCGCGCTGGCGCGGGCGACATGCAGGCGCGCGGCGGCTTCGCTGCCGCCGGGGAGGATGAAGCTGGTCAGCGGTTCGAGCTTCGCCGTCGCATCGTCGATGGCGCTTTCCAGCCATGCGGTCTGCGATCCGACCATGCGCAGCACCATTTCCGACGGGGCGAAATCCTCGCCATCCGCCAGCGGTGTCGCTAGATCGGCACCAAGGTCGAACAGATCGTTCTGCACGCGGTGCAGCACCTCGGCCATGCGGTCGCCGGATAGCGCGGCAGCGGCGAGGCCGATGGCGCTATTCGCCTCGTCGATGGCGCCGATGGCTTCCATGCGGGCGTGATGCTTGGGCAGGCGCGATCCGTCGACGAGGCCGGTGGTGCCGTCGTCGCCCGTGCGCGTGTAGATCTTGTTCAGCCGGACCATGCGGGATGCGCGCCGCCTAGCGCGCGATCAGCAGCAGCAGCGCGACCACTGCGATCGCCGCGGCCTGGTACTTGATGCGCGCGAACATCGCCTTGTTCTGGCGTTCCTGCATCATTTTCACCCGCTCTTCCCCGCCTTCGAGGTCGAGCCGGGTCGTTTGCAGGAATGCGATGATCCCTTTCACCAGCGAGACGACGACCATGACGGCCAGGATGGCGATGACAATGGCAAGGAATGTATTCATGGCCGTGAGATAGTGATCGCGGAGGCGAAACGCCAGCCCCCCACGCTCCTGCCCCTAAGGTCAGGTCGCGACCAAGGTCAGCTCGTCCCCAATGTCAGCTCGCCGGGCAGCACGCCCGCGCGCAGCCGGTCCGCCAGTGCGCGCCCGTCCTCGCCCGCCAGCCGGCGCTGCGCCAGCGACGGCGATCCGCGCCGCTTGGCAAGCTTCTGCCCGTCCGCATCGAGCAGCAGCGCGTGGTGGTGCCACACCGGCACGGGCAGGCCGAGCAGCGCCTGCAGCAAGCGGTGGACATGGGTGGAGGCGAACAGGTCCATGCCCCGCGTCACCACCGTGATCCCGTCCGCCGCATCGTCCAGCGTCACCGCCAGATGATAGCTACCCGGCGCGTCCTTGCGGCCCAGTATCACGTCGCCGAAGATTTCGGGCGTGGCGCGCACGGTGCCCGCGATCTCGTCCTGCCATGCCAGGGGCCCGGTGCGGCGGGTGGCTTCCGCCATGTCGAGCCGCCATGCAACCGGGCCGTCGCCGGCGGCATGCCGCCCGCGGCAGGTGCCGGGATAGATCGGCCCGTCCGGTCCCGTCGCGGTCGCGGCGGCGGCGATTTCGGCGCGGGTGCAGCGGCAGGGATAGACAAGGCCATCGCGCTTCAACCGGTCGAGCGCGGCGGCATGGCCCGCGATGCGGGAAGACTGGCGGATCGCCTCTTCGTCCCAGTCCAGGCCGAGCCAGCGCAGGTCTTCCAGCGCGGCATCCGCGAATTCGCCGCGGCTGCGCGCACCGTCGATATCCTCGATCCTGACGAGGAAGCGGCCGCTGTCATCACCCGTCCGGGCGCCCGCCCGCGCCCGGTCATGCGCCGCGATCGCCGCATAGGCATGGCCCAGGTGCAGCGGGCCGTTCGGGCTGGGGGCGAAGCGGGTGACGATCATCGCGCCCGTCTGTGCCGCGCGCGCCGCCTGTGCACAAGCCTGCGGACATCGGGTGGGCAAATTGCGGATAGGCGGGGGATGACCCGTGCACGGACTGTGGAAACCGTTCCTTGCGCCATCTTGACCCGCGCGGCGCGTCAGGGCAGCAATTGCACTATCATGCGTCATCATGCGGTCATCCAATCCTGCCAGTCAGCGCCCCCTACCGGCGCTGTCGGCATTGGGGTATTTTGGGCGGCCGTCCGGCCCCATACCGCCGCGGCGCACCGTGGAAGGGCCGTCCAAAGGCCCTTCGCTCAGATGGAGGCGCGGCGAAGGATATGTTTCGGGCTGAGTTGATCGAACAGAAGGCCAGGCTCGCAAGTGCAGACGACGATCCCGTCCGCAAGCTTGCGAGCTGCCCTGCCCTTGTCCTCAACGCCGATTACACGCCGCTTTCCTATTATCCTTTAAGCCTGTGGCCATGGCAGACCGCGATCAAGGCGGTGTTCCTCGACCGGGTGGCGATCGTCGCCAGCTATGACCGGGAAGTGCATTCCCCCTCGCTCGACATGAAGATCCCCAGCGTGATCGCGCTCCGCGAATTCGTGAAGCCCTCGCAGTTCCCGGCCTTCACCCGCTTCAACCTGTTCCTGCGCGACCGATTCTGCTGCCAGTATTGCGGCAGCCCCCGGCAGCTGACCTTCGACCACGTGGTCCCCCGGCGGCTGGGCGGGCGCACCAGCTGGGAAAACATCGTTACCGCCTGCGCGCCGTGCAACATGAAGAAGGGTGGGCGCACGCCGAAGCAGGCGCATATGCATCTGCATGTCGACCCGATCCGCCCGACCAGCTGGCAGCTGCAGGAAAAGGGGCGCGGCTTTCCGCCCAACTATCTGCACGAGACGTGGCGCGACTGGCTGTACTGGGATATCGAGCTGGAGGAATAGCGGCGATCCTGCCGCTTCGCTGCGGAGCCACGATGTCCTTCACCAATCTCCTCGTCCCGACCTATGTGCCGATGCTGACAAATCTGTCGGCGTGGCTCGACAAGGCGAAGGCGCAGATGCCCGGCGACGAGGCCGAGGCGCTGCTGTCGGCGCGGCTGGCGGACGACATGTATCCGCTGGCGACCCAGCTGCGCTTTGCCTGCGTGCAGGCGCTGGAAGCGGTGCACCGGCTGCAGGGGATGCCATTTCCGGGCCGCATCGGCGAGCTGGTGCAGCAGGGGCGCGACGCGGGCGAGCGGCCCGGTTCCATCGCCGAAGCGCAAGCCGTGATCGCCGCCGCCATCGCCGAGGTCGAGGCGCTGGATGCAGGCGCGCTGGATGCCGATCCGGACAGCGCCATCGTCCACGAATTGCCCAATGGCATGGTGCTGGACCTGACCGCGCAGCAATATGCGCGCGACTGGGCGATCCCGCAGTTCTATTTCCACGTGATGACCGCCTATGCGATCCTGCGCCACCGCGGTGTGGAGATCGGCAAGGCGGATTATTGCGCGCATGTCCTGCCGTTCCTGCGCCCGGTGCCGCAAGACGTCTGACGCAAGGCGAAGCGCGACCGCCTAGACCCAGCCGCCCAGTTCGCGGACGACCAGCGATTCCAGCATGTCCATGCCGGGCGCCCCGTCGTTCAGGCAGGCGAGCGCGGCGAATTGCTCTCCCCCCGCTCCGGTGAACTGGTCGCGGCCCTGCATCGCCAGCTCCTCCAGCGTTTCGAGGCAATCGGCGGAAAAGCCCGGCGCGGCGACGACCAGCCGTTTCGTGCCCGCCTTGCCCTCGGCCTGAAGCACGACATCGGTGGCGGGTTCCAGCCATTTGGCGCGGCCAAAGCGAGACTGGAAGGTGACGTCGATGCGCAGGTCCGGATGGGTCTGCGCCATCGCGCCCGCCAGCAGGCGCGCGGTCTTGCGGCAATGGCAGTGATAGGGATCGCCCAGATGCAGCGTGCGTTCGGGCATGCCGTGGAACGACAGCAGCAGGACCTCGGGCTCCCACGCCAGCGCCGCGATCTGCCGCGCGATATCGGCCTGCAGCGCGGCGATATAGGCCGGGTCGTCGTGATAGGGCGGCAGGGTGCGGATCGCAGGCTGCCAGCGCATCCTGCCCAGCGCCGCGCCCAGCGAGTCGACCGCCGTCGCGGTGGTCGCGCCCGAATATTGCGGATAGAGCGGCGCGAACAATATGCGATCGAAGCCCGCGTCCTTCAGCGCCTGCACCTTGTCGGCGATCGCGGGTCTGCCATAGCGCATCGCCCAGTCGACCTTGACCCGATCCCCCAGCCGCGCCTGCAGCGCCTCCGCCTGGCGGCGGGTGATCGCGGCGAGCGGGGAGCCGTCCTCGGTCCAGACCTGGCTATAGGCGTGGGCGGATTTCTTCGGCCGTGTATTCAGGATGATGCCGCGCAGGATAGGCTGCCAGGCGATCGGCGGTATCTCGACCACGCGGCGGTCGGACAGGAATTCGGCGAGGTAGCGCTTCACCGCGCCTTTCTCCGCCGCGTCGGGCGTGCCCAGGTTCACCAGCAGCACCGCGACGCGGCCCGTCGGCGCGGTCGGGTGGTCGGCGGGGCGCGGCATGACAGCTTGCGGCGTCGCGGCCTGATGGGTCGTCTCGGTATCGCTCATCGTGCCATGCTCCCGTCGGGCAGTTCGACCGGCTCGTCATAGGCGGGCGCGGCGGAATCGGGTGCGGCATCCTCTGCCGCGGGTTCGAGGGCCGCGTCGGCGGCGGCATCGGCCTGCTGCGGCGGGTTCGCCGGGGCCAGTTGCGAAGCGCTGACGCGGATCGGCATCGTGCGGTAACGGCTGCCGGTCGCGGCGCGCAATGCGTTGGCGATGGCTGGCGGCGCGGCGACCACGCCGATCTCGCCCGGATCGAACGGCGGCGCGAGACTGTCGGCAAAGGCCACGCTGATTTCGGGCATGCGGGACAGCTGCGGCAGGTTCAGCGCGCCCAGCGTGCGTTCGCGCACCAGGCCGCCGTCGAAGCCGACCGCCATGCCCAGCGCCAGCGCCATGCCATAAAGCAGCCCGCCCTCGATCTGCTGCAGCGCAAGGTCATAGTCGATGATGCGCCCGATATCGACATGGGCCGACAGGCTGGACACCTCGACCCCGCCCCCCGCCTCGCTCGATCCCAGCCGCGCATTGGCGATCACCGCGATATAGCCGCCGCCCTCGGGCCGCCCGGCGGGATCGGCCATCTGCCAGCAGGCCAGCCCCTGGCTGCTGCCGTCGCTGCCGCCGTCCCAGCCCGCGATCTGCGCCGCCCCCTGCAAACAGGCGAACAGGCGCGGATTATCGCCCAGCATGGCGACGCGAAACGACAGAGGCTCCTCGCCATTGGCGCGGGCAACCTCGTCCACGAAGCATTCGGCGGCGAAGCAGGGATGGATCTCGCCATTGCCGCGCAGGCGTCCGACCGGCACGCCGATATCGGCGGGCACGCAATCGACCAGCAGTTCGGGTATCGCATAGGGCGGCGCATGGCCCATCAGCGCGGGCGGATCGACCAGCCCCGATGCCGCCTCCATCGCCGCTTCGGGGCGCAGCCCCTCGTCCAGGCGGGCGTGCATCTGGCGCGCGGCGGCGGGCCGGGCGATGCGGCTGTGCCAGGCGCGGATCGTGCCCCGCTGCCCGACCAGCGCGCGGCAGTCGATGCGCGCGGGCGGCAGCGGCAGGGCGCGCAGATGTTCCTGCCAGCGCGAATAGGTCAATTGCACCGGGCGGCCGATGGCAAAGGCGATGGCGGCGACCTCGCGCGCGATGGCGACTTCCAGCCGCGCATCGAAGCTGCCGCCCGCGCCCACGGGCAGCACCACGACGTCGCTTTCGGGAATGCCCAGCGCCTCGGCAGCGGCGCGGCGGGCGGCGCCGGGCGCCTGCGTCGCCATCCACAGCGACAGGCGTCCGTCCATGATGCGCGCGGTGGCGCTGGCCGTCTCGATCGTGCCGTGGATCTGCGGGGCAAAGCTGTAGGACGCCTCGGTCACGCCCATGCCCTGCAGCGCGGGCAGCGGGTCGGCCCGTTGGTGGATCACCTCGGGCGCGCCTTCGGCCATCGCCTGGTCCAGCGCGCTCTGGATCCTTGCATCGTCGGGCAAAGCGCGGCCCGGGCGAAAGCGCGGTTTCATCAGCCCAAGCGCCTTTTCCGCCGCCCACTGGCTGGTCGCGACGCAGGCCAGCCAGCCCGGCCCCTCGACCCGGCCCAGATAGCCGATCACGCGGCGCGCGGCGCCGTCGTTGGCATCGGCGTCGAAGCTGTCCAGCTCGCTATCAGCCAGCGGACCATGCGCGGTGGCGGCATAGACCAGGTCGGGGATGCGGATGTCGGCGGCAAAGGGATAGCTGCCGTCGACCTTGGACGGCGCGTCGAGCCTGACGAAATAGCCCGCCTCTCCCAGCGCGGCATTGCCGGTCAGTTCGGGCATGGTCGCGCTGGCGGGATCGGGACGCAGCGGGACGGGATCGGGGGGCGTCAGCCGGGCGGCTTCGTCGACCAGCTCGCCGAAGCGCAGGCTCTTGTCCTGATGGGTGATGAAGCCCGCCTCGGCGGTGCATTCCTCGAAATTCACGTCCCAGCGTTCGGCGGCCGCCATGGCGAGGACGGTGCGGACCGCGGCGGCAGCCTCGCGCAGTTTCATTTCATAGGCCGCGATGCCGGTGCCTTCGGCGGTGGCCATCAGGCGCTCGGTCTCGGCATGCCGCTCGACCAGATAGTCGTCCGGGTCGTCGGCCAGTCCCAGCCGGTTCGCCGACCCCAGCCAGCTTGCCGACCAGAGCCCCGACCAGCGCGCCGCCAGCACCGGATCGGCATAGGCGGCGCTGATCGCGGCGGGCTCTACCGCGACCTGGCGCCAGTCCGCGCCCAGTTCCTGCGCCGCGATGCGGGGAAACAATGTGGTCGATCCCTGCCCCATCTCAAGCTCGGGCACGGCGACCGTCACCACACCGTCGCGTCCGACCTTGATCCAGGCGTTGAACGCATGTTCCGCCTCTCCGGCCGAGAGCGGGACGGGATAGTCGCGCGGCATCAGCGCCCAGATCGCGATGATCCCGCCGCCCGCCGCGCCCGCGATCATTAGGTTGCGGCGCGTGACATGCGGACCCGCGCGATCGCGCGGCTTGCGCTTGTCGGCCGAATCCGGCTCGGGCGGCGGGGGCGTCATCGCACGCCCTCTAGCAGCCGGTCCGCCAGCCCGGCGAAGGAATCGGCGATCGCCCCCTCGCCCGCGGCGGGCGGGCGGCCCGCGTCGCTGGCGGTGCGGATGTCGATGGCCAGCGGGATGCGACCCAGGAACGGATAGCCCAGACGCTTCGCCTCCGCCTCCGCGCCGCCGGTGCCGAACGGATCGCTCGCCTCGCCGCAGTGGGGGCAGACATAGCCAGCCATGTTCTCGACCACGCCCAGCACGGGCACGTCGGCCTTTTCGAAAAAGGCGATGGCGCGGGTCGCGTCGATCAGCGCAAGGTCCTGCGGGGTGGAGACGATCACCGCGCCCGCGGGCTTGAATTTCTGGATCATGGTCAGCTGCACGTCGCCGGTGCCGGGCGGCAGGTCGATCACCAGATCGTCGATGTCGCCCCAGTCGGCCTCCATCAATTGCGTCAGCGCGCCTGCCGCCATCGGGCCGCGCCACGCGATCGCCTTGCCCGGCTCGACCAGCTGGCCCATCGACAGCATCGACACGCCGAACGCGGTATCCACGGGGATCAGCTGTTTCTCGCGCGCCTTGGGCTTCATACCCTCGGCCGCGAGCAGGCGCGGCTGCGAGGGACCGTAGATGTCGGCATCGACCAGCCCGACCCTGCGGCCCTTGCGTGCCAGCGCGACCGCCAGATTGGCCGACAGCGTCGATTTGCCCACGCCGCCCTTGCCCGATCCGACCGCGATCAGCCGCGGGCCCTTTGGCGCGGGCGCGTCACCGCTGCGCTCCGCCATGTGGGCCACGCGAATCTCGCCCAAGTCGAGGCCGGGGTCCATGTCCGCCAGCGCCGCGCGCACATCGCGTTCCAGCGCCCCGCGCGCGGGGGCGTCCATCCCGCCCGTTTCCAGCACCAGCGTCACCGCGCCGGTCGCGCCGACGCGTACGCCGGCCAGCCGGTCCCCGGTGACGGGTGCAAGGCGGGATCGGATCGCGGATTCTGTATTCTGAGAGTGGTCGGCCATGGCGCATGCACTGGCAGCTTGATGCGCAAAATCCAATGCCGCAAAATCGATTTCGACCATCGCGTTCGCCGCAGGGGCACCGTGGGGGCACTGTGGGAGCACTGTGGGGGGGGGGGCGGCACCGGGGCGGCGGTTTTTGATCCATGCCCCTGTTTTTATCGGCCCGCATACCTATAAGGAGATGCATGAACACGATGGGCGGGTCCGTGAAGGACGCAATACTGGG
This sequence comes from Croceicoccus marinus, assembly GCF_001661675.2. Taxonomy (NCBI): domain Bacteria; kingdom Pseudomonadati; phylum Pseudomonadota; class Alphaproteobacteria; order Sphingomonadales; family Erythrobacteraceae; genus Croceicoccus; species Croceicoccus marinus. The sequence continues at coordinate 2,654,250 of NZ_CP019602.1, forward strand.
AATGGTCGGCCGCAACCCTTGGGGCTCGTCCGGCAGCGGACGGGATGACGAGGTGTCGGGCGAAGCCGCGCCCGATGGCGATTCTCCGGCTCCGGCCGGAGAGGACAGGCCGCCCCGGTCGAAACCCAAGAACCCCTGGCTGCCCGATGGCGGCGCCGGTTCCACCGGCGGCCCGCGCCGCGCCGCGAATATCGAGGATCTGTTCGGCCGCCGCGGCGGACGCGGTCCCGGCGGCGGGCCAAGCGGCGGCGGCGGCGGCAGTTTCCCGCGCATGCCGCAGGCCCCCGGCGGGAAGAGCTGGGTGCCGCTGGTCATCGTCGCGGTGATCGCGTTCTGGATCCTGCTGACCAGCTTCCACATGATCGGCCCCAAGGAACAGGGCATCGTCACCACTTTCGGCAAGTACGAACGCACGCTGCGCCCCGGCGTGTCCTTCACCATGCCCTGGCCGATCCAGCAGGTCGAGGTCGAGGACGTCACATCGATCCGCCGCGACACGATCCCCGAGGGCGAGGGCGAGAAGCTGATGCTGACCGGCGACCAGAACCTGGTCGACCTGTCGTATCTGATCCGCTGGAACATCAAGGACCTCAAGCTCTATACCTTCCAGCTGGCCGAGCCGGACGAGACGGTGAAGGAAGTGGCCGAGGCCGCGATGCGTGCCGCCGTCGCCGAAGTGACGCTGGACGAGGCGCTGTCCGGTTCGGGCCGCGCCGAGATCGAGCGCAGCGTGGCGGCGAACATGCAGGCGCTGCTCGATGCCTATCGCGCGGGCGTCACCATCCAGGGCGTCGAGATCAAGAAGGCCGACCCGCCCGGACAGGTGATCGACGCATTCCGCGAGGTTCTGGCCGCCCAGCAGGACGCGCAGTCCGACATCAACCGTGCGCGTGCATGGGCCGAACAGGTCACCGCCCGCGCCGAGGGTGAGGCGCAGGAGTTCGACGAGGTGTACCAGCAGTACCGCCTGGCCCCCGAAGTGACGCGCCGCCGCCTGTATTACGAAACCATGGAGCGCGTGTTGCGCGAGACCGACAGCACCGTCGTCGAGACCGATGGCGTGGTGCCCTATCTTCCCCTGCCCGAGACCCGGCGGAGCACCAGCCCCGCCCCGCAGGCCGCCCCGCAGGAGAACAACTGATGGAACGGATCTGGGAACGCTGGAAGCTGTGGATCATCGGCGCGGGCATCGCGCTGGTGGTCGCGCTGTCCTCCTTCATCGTGGTGCCCGAGACGATGCAGGCGGTGATCGTCCGCACGGGTGAGCCCGACCGCGTCGCCAACCGCTATCGCCCTAATGCCGATTTCGGCAATACCGGCGCGGGCATCGTGTTCCGCATCCCCATACTGGAGCGCGTGGTGTGGGTGTCGAAGCAGGTGCTCGACGTCGACATGCAGCGCCAGGAAGTGCTGAGCCGCGACCAGCGCCGCCTCGAAGTGGATGCCTATGCGCGGTTCCGCATCATCGACCCCGTTCTGATGGTCGAGACCGCCGGCAGCACCGAACGCGTGGCCGAGGCGCTGCAGCCGATCCTGAACTCGGTGCTGCGCCAGCGGCTGGGCACGCGCAGTTTCCAGTCGCTGCTGACCGCCGACCGCAGCGCGGCAATGGAAGAGATCCGCGAAGGTCTTGACCGCGAGGCGCGCGAATATGGGGCGCAGGTGATCGACGTAAGGATCAAGCGTGCCGACCTACCCGAGGGGAGGCCGCTGGAAACCGCCTTCACCCGCATGGAAACCGCAAGGAAGCAGGAATCGGACACGATTCGCGCGCAAGGGTCCAAGCAGGCGCAGATCATCCGCGGCGAGGCGCAGGCCGAGGCGTCGGCCACCTATGCGCAGGCGTTCAACCAGGATCCCGAGTTCTACGACTTCTATCGCGCGATGCAGAGCTATGACGCAGTGTTCGCGGACAGCAGCAGGGGCAGCGAAAGCTCGATCATCCTGTCGCCGGACAATGAATATCTGCGCCAGTTCCAAGGTCGCCGCTGATCACGCAACTGTACCGAATAGTCGCAGTTCGTATCAGCGAGCCGATATTCAATCCGCGTTCAGCCCTTTTAGCGTGAATGGACGGGGTCGATGGAAAATCGGGGATCGATGGAAAAACCTGCAATTGGCCCCATATTGACCTGAAACCGCCAGAAGAATTCATGAAACAAGATACCAAGAGGACCACGATCGTGCGTTACGCCTATTCGGTCACAGCCGCGCTGCTTGCTGGCGGCGCCGCCCTTTCCTTTGCCACCGGCTTCCCCGCCGGCGCGCAGGTCGCGCAGAACGACGATGCGTCGATCAACCGCGTGGTGCCCCGTTCGGGCGCGCCCGCCAGCTTCGCCGAGCTGACGGCGCAGCTGCAGCCGGCGGTGGTGAACATCTCCACCCGCCAGCGCGTGCAGGTCGCCAATAATCCGTTCGCGGGCACCCCTTTCGAAGGGCTGTTCGGCGGACAGGGCCAGAACCAGACGCGCGAGGCGCAGTCGCTGGGTTCGGGCTTCATCATCAGCGCCGACGGCTATGTGGTGACGAACAACCACGTCATTTCCGTTCAGGGCGACGGCGAGCTGGAATCGATCACCGTCACCATGCCCGACGGCACCGAGTACGAGGCCGAGCTGATCGGCAAGGATCCCGAATCCGACCTTGCCGTGTTGAAGATCCAGAGCGACCGGGACTTCCCCTTCGTCGAGTTCGGATCGTCCAGCGACGCGCGCGTGGGCGACTGGATCATCGCCATCGGCAATCCCTTCGGCCTGGGCGGCACGGTGACCAGCGGCATCATTTCGGCCGTGTTCCGCAACACCAATTCGGGCGGCATCTATGACCGCTATCTGCAGACCGACGCCGCCATCAACCGCGGCAATTCGGGCGGCCCGATGTTCGACATGCAGGGCAATGTGATCGGCATCAACAATGCCATCTTCTCGCCCACGGGCGGCAGCGTGGGCATCGGCTTTGCCATTCCCGCCGACACCGCGGCCCCGATCGTCGAGAAGCTGATCGCGGGCCAGTCGATCGAGCGCGGCTATCTGGGCATCCAGATCAACCCGGTGACCGACGACCTCGCCTCCTCTCTGGGCCTGCCGCGCAATCGCGGCGAGTTCGTGCAGTCGGTCGTGCCCGGCGGCGCGGCGGACCAGGCGGGGCTGCAGCCCGGCGACGTGGTGGTCAAGGTCGCGGGCCGCGACATCACGCCCGACCAGACGCTGAGCTATACGGTCGCGAATATCGAACCCGGCACGCGCGTTCCGATCGAGATCATCCGCAACGGCCAGCGCCGCACGCTGACTGCCACGATCGGCCTGCGCCCCAGCCAGGAAGAGCTGGCCGACAGCTTCGCCAATCCGGATGACGAGGAAGACGAGGGCTTCGGCAATCCCGGCACCGAGGGCGAGCAGGAATATATCGCCGAGAAGCTGGGCCTGTCGGCCATCCCGCTGACGCCGGAAATCCGCCGCCAGCTGGGCGTGGGCTCCGATACGCAGGGCATGGTGATCGCGGCCGTCGCCGCAAGCTCCGACGCGGGGCAGAAGGGCCTTCGCCGCGGCGACATCATCCTGTCGGCCAATTACCAGGACGTCACAAGCGTCGCCGAGCTGGAAAGCGCAGTCCGCGCTGCCGAGCGCGACGACCGCGAGGCGGTGTTGCTGCGCGTGCAGCGGCGCGGCCAGCCGGCGATCTATCTGCCGATCCGCCTCTCGCGCGACTGATCGCCCGGGACAGCAGGACAGACGAAAGGGCCGCTCCCGTCGCCGGGGGCGGCCCATTTGCTTTGGTTCGGCTGGCCTGACACGCGATCAGGCGGGCGAACGATCAGGGCTGGTACTGGTCCTCCATCCGTTCGAATTCGACCACCTTGGGCTGGGACTGGCGCGTCGGCTCGATCCGCTGGGCCGCGCCCTGCTGGCGTAAGACCTGCTGGCGCGAACCGGGCGGCGGGTCGCGGCGCAGCTGCCTGTCCTCTCGCCCCGTGGCGCGGTCGAGGAAGTCCTGGTCGATGCCGCGCGGCTGTTCGGGCTGGCGTTCCGACGGCGGCGCGCTGCCATAGCCGTCGTCATAGTAATCGTCGCGATAGCCGTCGGGGCCGTAGCCATATTCGCCGTTCCCCCTGTCGCCCGACCTGTCTCCGGGCCGCATGCCGTCGTCGGGCGGAGCGCGATAATCGCCGCCGTAGGGATCGATCGGATTCCCGTCCTCGTCGAAGAAGTAGTAATCGCCGCCCTCGCCGCCGAACCAGGCCTCGTCATCGGGCTCCAATTGCCATTCGGGCAGGGTGAGTTCGGTGTTGAATTCCTCGACCGGGCGCTTGTCGGTGGCGATCCGCATATAGGCCGCCCAGGCGCGCGCGGGCGCGGTGCCGCCCTGCAGCCCGCCGACGCGGGCATTGTCGTCGCGGCCCATCCACACGCCGGTGGTGATGCCGCTGGAAAAGCCCATGAACCAGCCGTCCTTGTTCGAGCTGGTCGTGCCGGTCTTGCCCGCGGCGGGCCGTCCGATCTGTGCCGCGCGGCCGGTGCCGGTGTTCACCGCGGTCTGCAGCAGGTCGGTCATCTGCGCGGCGACATAGGGCGCGACCAGCTGGTCCTGGCGCCCGCGCTGGCGTTCGTACAGCAGTTCGCCGTCGGCGGTGGTGACGCGGGTGATGCCATAGGGCTCGACCGAGCGCCCCTCGGCCTGGACCGCGGCGAAGGCGCCGGTCAGGTCGATCAGCCGCACTTCGGACGCGCCCAGCACCATCGAGGGATAGGTGCTGATCGGGCTGGTGATGCCGAAGCGGCGCGCCATGCTGGCGACGGTACCGAAGCCGACCGATTCGCCCAGCTGGGCGGCGACCGTGTTCTTGGAATAGGCAAAGGCCGCGCGCACGTCGATCTTGCCCGCATAGGTCCCGCCCGAATTGCGCGGGGTCCAGCCGTCGATGGTGATCGGCCGGTCGAACACGGGCGAATCGGGCGTATAGCCGGCTTCCAGCGCGGCAAGATAGACGAACAGTTTCCACGCCGAACCCGGCTGGCGCTGCGCCTGGGTGGCGCGGTTGTAGTTGGTCTCGACGTAATCGGTGCCGCCGACCAGCGCCAGCACAGCCCCGTCGCGGTCCAGGCTGACCAGCGCGCCCTGCGCCCCGCTGGGGACGTTCGACTTGATCGCGGTGGTCGCCGCGCGCTGCATGCCGACATCCAGCGTGGTCCACACCTCGATCGGCCCGAAACTGTCGGGGACCAGGAAGTCGAGCTGCGGCAGCACCCAGTCGGTGAAATAGCGCACCGAGTTCTGGCCGTGCTCTTCCTTCAGCTTCACCGTGCTGACGTCGATGGCGGCGGCTTCGGAAGGGCTGATATAGCCTTCCTGTTCCATCAGCCGCAGCACGATGGCCGCGCGCGAGATGGCGGCATTGGCATCGGCGGTGGGCGAATAGCGCGAGGGCGCCTTGACCAGCCCGGCGATGATCGCCGCCTCGGCCGGGCGCAGGTCGGTCGCGGGATGGCTAAAGAACAGGCGGCTGGCCGAATCGACGCCATAGGCGCCGCCGCCGAAATAGACCTTGTTGAGATAGAGCTCGAGGATCTGGTCCTTCGAGAATTTCTGTTCCAGCGCCAGCGCCAGGATCGCCTCGCGCACCTTGCGGTCGAAGGTCTTGTTGTTGTTGAGGAAGATGTTGCGCGCCAGCTGCTGGGTGATCGTCGATCCGCCCTGCCGCCAGTAACCCTGCTCCACCCGCACCATCAGCGATCGCAGCACGCCGATCGGGTCGACGCCCCAGTGATCGTAGAAGCGGCGATCCTCCACCGCGACCATCGCGTTCTTCATCACCTCGGGAATTTCGCGCGCGTCCAGCCATTCGCCATAGCTGGGGCCGATCGACACCAGCTCGCGCCCGTCGCGTGCGCGCACCACGATCATCTGGCCGTGCTCGCTGGCTTTCAGCGTGGAATAGCTGGGCAGCGAGCGCATGGTGACCAGCACCGCCATCACCAGCCCGATCGCGGCCAGCACGCCAATGCCGACCAGCGTCACCAGTATGCGCAGCCACCAGCGCTTCTTCGGTCGATCTGAATTGCGCGATCGCCTGCCCGAATCCGGGGACCGCCGCTTGCCGTTACTGGCCATTACCCGCCTATCACATCATCGGCACCGCATTGCCCGCGGCCCCGTCCAAACGGACGGCGGCATGCGATATGCGAGCAGAACCCATGCTGAACAGGGTTGCGCATGGCGCAGCCCCGTTCAAGCGGGCGGGCCGATCCATCCTCGGCTTTTTTGGGTTCGGCTGGTTGGGGTCTTCAGGACGTCAGGTCGCTGCCGGAACCCTCGGCATCGAAGTCGAGCGCCACGCTGTTCATGCAATAGCGCTGGCCGGTCGGCTGCGGGCCGTCGGGGAAGACGTGGCCCAGATGCCCGTCGCAAGTGGCGCAGCGGATCTCGGTGCGGATCATGCCGTGGCTGGTATCGCGGATTTCCTTTACCGCATCGGCGCCGATCGGCTGGAAGAAGCTGGGCCAGCCCGATCCGCTCTCGAACTTGGTGTCGGATGTGAACAAGGGCGAATGGCACCCGGCGCAGCGATAGAGGCCGTCCTCGTCATTGTGATAGAGCGCGCCGGCGAAAGCGCGTTCGGTCCCGCCTTCGCGCAGGACGTGATATTGTTCGGGAGTCAGCCGGTCGCGCCATTCGCTCTCGGGCAGGTCCAGTTTCTCGGGGCGTTCGAGGTTGTCGGCCATTGGGGGGCTTTCCTTTCGCCGCCCGGCCAGGCGTCATGGCAATGCGGGCGGACTGTTCGTTGGTGAACCCGCGATATGGGAAGTGTCCGGCGGGCCGACAAGCAGCACCACCCCGTCGTGCCCCGTCACCACCAGCCGCGTGCCCGCGGGCGCATCGTCGCCGCGCGCGATCCATTCGCTGTCGCCGTGGCGCACGCGCCCGCTGCCGCCCTCGATCGCGCGGCTGACCACGACGCTTTCGCCCACCAGCCGCCCGCCGCGGTCGTTCATCAGCGGGTCGCTGCTCTCTATCGGGTAGAGCGTCAGCCAGTGCCGCGCGGCCAGCACCGAGAAGCCCGAGAATACCGCGAAGGTCAGCACCTGGATCGCGAAATCGACATCGGCGACCCCCGCCACCAGCGCCGTGGCGAAGGCGGCAAGCCCCAGCCAGATCAGGAAATAGCCGGGTGCGATCAACTCTGCCGTGAGCATGACCGCGCCGAGGATCAGCCAGAGCCACACATGGTCGATGCCGTCGAAGAACCCCATCGCCGTTCTGCCCCTAACCCGCGCGCGGCACGCTGCCGACATAGGGGCTGCCCGATGCCGTGCCGCGTGGCGGTTGCGGCGGCGGAACGTCGGTCTTCACCGTGCCCGCGGGCGGCGTCACCGCGTCGCGCACCAGCTCGCCGATGCCGCCCAGCGTGCCGATCAGCTGCGTCGCCTCGACCGGGAACAGGATGGTCTTGGCATTGGGGCTGGTGGCGAACTCGCTGACCGCCTCGACATATTTCTGCGCCACGAAATAGTTCAGCGCCTGCGTGCCGGACGAGGCGATCGCCTCGGACACCACGCGGGTCGCCTCCGCCTCGGCCATGGCCTGGCGTTCGCGCGCCTCGGCGTCGCGGAAAGCGGATTCCTTGCGGCCCTCGGCCTCAAGGATGCGCGATTGCTTCTGCCCTTCGGCGCGCAGGATGGCGCTGGCGCGGTCGCCCTCCGCCTCGAGGATCTCGGCGCGCTTCAGGCGTTCGGCCTTCATCTGGCGGGCCATCGCCTCGGATATGTCGATGGGCGGGCGGATGTCCTTGATCTCGACCCGCGTGATCTTGATGCCCCAGGGCGACGTCGCGTGATCGACCACCGACAGCAGCTTGGCATTGATGTCGTCGCGCTGGGACAAGGTCTCGTCCAGGTCCATCGACCCCATCACCGTGCGCAGGTTCGTGGTGGTCAGCGCCATGATCGCGTTCTGCAGTCCCGATACCTCGTACGCAGCCTTGCCCGCGTCCAGCACCTGGAAGAACACCACCGCGTCGACGCCGACCATGGCGTTGTCCTTGGTGATGATTTCCTGCCCCGGAATGTCGAGCACCTGTTCCATCATGTTGATCTTGTGCCCCACGCGGTCGACCAGCGGCACGATCAAGTGCATGCCGGGATGCGCGGGCTTGGTGTAGCGGCCGAGTCGCTCGATCGTGTAGACATGGCCCTGCCGGACCACGCGCACGCTGGTCATCAGCAGCAGGACCACGAACGCGACCAGCGCGATCAGGAAGATTTCCATTGCCGTACCCCTTGTCCGGGATCGCAGCGGCGCGACCCCCCTGTGCCCCATGATGCGCAGAACTTGCGCAATTGGCCAGCCAAACCGGCCGCAGGAATGCGGTGAACCGAAGAAATCGTGCAACAAGATGACCAGCGAGTTAACAAAGACTGTATCTCGCAGCGGATTATGCGGCTACAAGGGGGGCCTCTATGGCTTACGGCGATATTACCCGCAGCCCTTCCGCCAGTAACAGGGCGCTGTCGGCAAAAGATCGGCAAAGGCTTGCTGCCCTTGCCGAGTACGAAGTGCTGGACAGCGAGGCGGAGGAGGCGTTCGACGAGATCGTCTTCACGGCGAAGACCGTGTGCAATACCCCCATGGCGCTGATCAGCCTGGTCGACCGCGACCGGCAGTGGTTCAAGGCGCGCATCGGGTTCGATCCGTGCCAGACCCCGATCGAGCAGTCGGTCTGTTCGCATGGCATGTACAGCGACGAACTGATGGTGATTCCCGACCTTACCGCCGATCCGCGCACCCGCGACAACAGGCTGGTCGATGCGCCCGACGGGGTGCGCTTCTATGCGGGCGCGCCGCTGGTCACGCCGGGTGGCGCGGTGATCGGCATGCTGTGCGTGCTGGACGTCAAGGTGCGTCCCGGTGGGCTGGACCCGGCGCAGCGGCGCATCCTGAAATCGCTGTCGAAGCAGGTGATCACCCAGCTTGAACTGCGCAAGTCGCTGCGCACCGCCGAGCGCGAGATGGAGCAGCACAAGTCGCAGACCGAGGTGCTGAAAAGGGCCAGCAAGCGCCTGCAGCTGGCCGAGGAAGCGGGCAATGTCGGCGCGTTCGAACTGAACTGCCAGACACGCATGGTGAAGGTCAGCCCCGAATTCTGCCGCATCTATGGCTTCGACAATGTCGAGACGATCCACGGCAACACGATCGCCGAGCGGCGCAGGGCCTTTACCGACGTGCCGGTCGAGGCGAGCAGCATGGCCGCCGCCGATCACCAGGTGATCGAGGAATACGAAATCCTGCGCGCCAATGACGCAGAGCCGCGCTGGCTGGAACTGCGCGCCCGCTATGTCGCGGCCGAGGAAGGACGCGCGCCCATGCTGGTCGGCATCGTCAGCGACGTGACCGAACAGCACATGGTGAACGAGGAAATCGCCCACCGGCTCAAGAACACGCTGGCGCTGGTGCAGGCGGTGGCCGGTCACACGCTGCGCGGCATTCCCGATCCCGGACCGGTGCACGAATTCAACCGCCGCATCTCGGCGCTGGCCACCGCGCACGACCTGCTGCTCAGCCGCAGCCGCGCGGCGGGGTGCCTGCAGGAACTGGCGCGGGGCGTGTTCGACAAGCTGGGCATCGAACAGCGCGTCGACATGTCGGGCCATGACCGCGAGCTGGCCTCGCGCCCGCTGCTGACGCTGTCGATGATCCTGCACGAGCTGGCGACCAATGCGATGAAATATGGCGCTTTGTCGGTGCCCGACGGGCGGGTCGAGCTGCGCGTCATCTGCTGTCCCAAGGACGAGGACGGCGAGGAATGGCTGACCCTGAAATGGACCGAGCTGAACGGCCCGCCGGCGGCCACCCCGAATCGCAAGGGCCTGGGCACCAGGCTGATCGAACGCGGGCTGGACCCCGAGGGCGAGGTCGAGATGATCTTCGGCGAAACCGGCTTTGCGCTGACGCTGGCCGCGCCGATGAAGAACCTGATCAGATAGGCCCTTTTCCCCGACCGGATCGGAACGGGCCCCGCCGTGGCAGGGCCCCGTGAATGGTGGGCAGGTGCTCGTCCCGGTCGCCCAGGTGGTTCTTGCCGAACTGCCCCGTCGCATAGCCCGCCGATTTCAGCACCGTCGCGATGGTCGGGTTCTCCTTCATCATGCCTTCCCTGGCGCCCGGCATGCCGACCTTGGTCAGGCCGGTGCGCACGCCGTTCTGGCCCATGATGAAGCTGGCGCGGCCCGCGGTGCAGCTTTGCTCCGCGTAATAGTCGGTGAAGGCCATGCCCTGTTCGGCGATGCTGCCGATGCTGGGCGTGCGATAGCCCATCATGCCCTTGGTGAAGAAACTGATGTTCGGCTGCCCGATGTCGTCTCCCCACAGGATGAGGATATTGGGTTGCCGGGCCATGTGATGCTCCTGCGTTTGGTGCGGCGCCGTCAGCGTCCGGACCGGGGGGATCCGCGACGGCAGGCGGACAGTGGAGCATCGGTTTCGGCAGAATAATCCTCCCCTAGGGCGCGTCGGGGATATGCGGTAGGTCGGCATGCGGCCCTGCCCGATGGCGAAAACGCGCTATGCGCGCGGCGGCTGGCGGCGATAGCTCAGCGCTTCGGCGACATGGGCGCGGCCGATGGTGTCGGCGCCCGCCAGATCGGCGATGGTGCGCGCGACGCGCAGCAGGCGGGTAAAGCCGCGGGCCGACAGGCGCATCTTTTCCGCCGCATCCATCAGCAGCTTGCGCCCCGCCTCGTCCGGCGCGGCGAAGCGGTCCAGCGCCTCTCCGTCAAGCGCGGCGTTGTTGCGCATCGGCGTGCCTTCCAGCCTTGCGGTCTGGATCGCGCGCGCCGCCCGGACGCGCGCGGCGACGTCCGCGCTGCCTTCGCTGGGCGGCGGCAGGGCCAGGTCGCGGGCGGAGACCGGTTCCACTTCCACATGCAGGTCGATGCGGTCGAGCAGCGGGCCGGACACGCGGCTCTGGTAGTCGGCGGCGCATTTGGGCGCGCGCGAACAGGCCAGCGCCGGATCGCCCAGGTGCCCGCAGCGGCACGGGTTCATCGCCGCCACAAGCTGGACGCGGGCCGGGAAGGTCACATGCGCATTGGCGCGCGCGACGCTGACCTCGCCCGTTTCCAGCGGCTGGCGCAGCGAATCGAGCGCATTGCGCTGGAACTCGGGCAATTCGTCGAGGAACAGCACGCCCAGATGCGCCAGGCTGACTTCGCCGGGGCGGATCCTCAGCCCGCCGCCCGTCAGCGCCGCGATGCTGGCCGAATGATGCGGGCTGCGGAACGGGCGCGCGCGGCTGATGCGGCCGTCCTGCAGCATTCCCGCCACCGATTGCACCATCGAAGTTTCCAGCACTTCCTCGGTCGTGAGGTCGGGCAATATGCCGGGCAGGCAGCTGGCCATCAGCGACTTGCCCGCGCCGGGCGGGCCGACCATCAGCAGGTTGTGACCGCCCGCCGCCGCGATTTCCAATGCGCGCTTGGCGGTTTCCTGGCCCTTCACCTGTTTCAGGTCGGGGCCGTGCGTACGTTCCGCCAACTCGCCCTTTTCGGGCAGCGGCAATTGCTGGACGCCTTTCAGATGGTTGAGCAGGCTCACAAGGTCGGGCGCGGCGACCACGGCGGTCTCGCTCGCCCAGCGCGCTTCGGCGCCCTGCGCGGCGGGACAGATCAGCGCCTTGTCCTCGCTCGCCGCATGGATCGCGGCGGGCAGCACGCCGGACGAGGCCACGATGCGCCCGTCGAGCGCAAGTTCGCCCACCGCGACATGATCGGCCAGCTGCTCGCCATCGGTGACGCCCATCGCGGCCAGAAGGGCGAGCGCGATCGGCAGGTCGAAATGCGAACCCTCCTTGGGCAGATCGGCGGGCGACATGTTGACGGTGATGCGCTTGGGCGGCAGTGCCAGCCCCATCGCGGCCAGCGCGGCACGCACGCGTTCACGGCTTTCGCCCACGGCCTTGTCGGGCAGGCCGACGATCTGGAAAGCGGGAAGCCCCGATGCCAGCTGGCATTGGACTTCCACGCGGCGAACCTCGAGGCCCAGATAGGCCACCGTCTGCACCAGCGCGACCATGATTGAAGAGTATCCTTGCGACCTTGAGGCCCACGGCTATGAATCAGCACGGCCTGCGCTGTCCAGCCCGCTTGCCGCTTGACTCACAGCTGCAACGCCAGTAACCGCGCCCCCAGACGCTGCCTGTTTCGGGCAGCCCTTTTTGTTGGCACTGGCCCGGTAAAGCGGGCGCGGTGTCGGAAACACAGTTTTCGGATTTGGGAATTTCACCATGAAGCGCACTTTTCAGCCGAGCAATCTCGTGCGTAAGCGCCGCCACGGTTTCCGCACCCGCAGCGCCACCCCCGGTGGCCGCAACGTGCTGCGTGCGCGCCGTGCCCGCGGCCGCAAGAAGCTGAGCGCCTGAGGCTTTCGAGCCTACGCTCACGCGATTCGCATGATCATCGAAGCGCCGGCCGGGTCCGCCCGTGCCGGCGTTTTGCGTTTGCGGATCGCGGGCGTAATCTTGCGCGATGACGACCGCAGCCCCCAGCGTAATTCGCAAACGCCGCGATTTCCTGGCCGCGAACAAGGGCCTGCGCGTGGCGCGGCCGGGTTTCGTGCTGCTGGCGCGGCCCAACGGGCTGGATGAAGACGGTGACGCGGGCCCGATGCGCTTTGGCATCACCGTCACCAAGAAGATCGGCAATGCGGTGGTGCGCAACCGCATGAAGCGGCGCTTTCGCGAATTGCTGCGTGCCGAACTGCCGCTGCATGGCCTGCCCGGTCACGATCACGTGCTGATCGGCCGCGACAACGGGGTCGAGCGGGATTTCGCGCAGCTGCGCGAGGAGCTGCGCGCCGCGCTGACCCGCGCCCGCGAAGGCAAGGGCGATCCGCCCCGCAAGAGGAATCCGGGCAAAAGGACTCCGGGCAAGAGGAATCCGGCCCGCAAGGGACCGAAGCGTTGAAGTATGTTTTCATCGCCATCGCCCGTGCATGGCAGCTGGGTCCGTCGCTGATCCTGCCGCCGTCCTGCCGCTTCACGCCCTCGTGCTCGGAATATGCGATCCAGGCGCTGAGGAAGCATGGCGCGATTAAGGGTGGATGGCTGGCGACGAAGCGACTATTGCGCTGCCACCCGTGGGGTGGGTGCGGCCATGATCCGGTTCCGTGACCGGACACCGGTTCCGTGACCGGACACCGGTTCCGTGACCGGACACCGGTTCCGTGACCGGACAGGGGCCATGAATTTTTGGACGTGCGCCCGGCTTTGCGGCGCCTGAATTTTTGATCGACTGGATTTGGATTTGGAAAACCAGCGCAATATCGTGGTCGCACTGGTCCTCGTGGCCTTGCTGCTGTTTGGCTGGGATTCGGCCATGCAGTATTTCTATCCGCAGCCCGCGGTGGAAGCGCAGAACGCGGTGCATGCCGATGCCGCGGCGGGCGAACCCGCCCCATCGGGACGCAACCGCGAAGGCGGGCTGACCGCTGCCGCCGACATCGCCGAGGAAGAGCGCGACCTGGAGACGCAGCTTGCCGATGCGGGCCGCGTCGCGATCGAGGCGCCCGCGGTCGAAGGCTCGATCAATCCGGTCGGCGCGCGGATCGACGACCTGACGCTGACCCGTCACCGCCAGACGGTCGAAAAGGATTCGCCGCCCGTCCGGCTGTTCTCGCCCAATGGCACGCCCGCGCAATATTTCAGCCAGTTCGGCTGGGTCGGAGACGGCGTGGCCACCCCTGGCCCGGATACCGTCTGGCAGACCGAAGGCGGCCCGCTGACACCGTCCAGCCCGGTCACGCTGCGCTGGAACAACGGACAGGGCCAGCTTTTCACGATCCGGCTGGAAGTCGACGACAATTATCTGATCACCGCGACCCAGACCGTCGCCAACACGGGCAGCGGCCCGGTGGTGGTGCAGCCATACGGCTTCATCAACCGCACCAGCCGCACCGCCAGCAGCGACATCTGGAACGTGCAATCCGGCCCGATCGCCGATGTCGAGAACTCGGTCGATTTCGGCACCGATTACGACGATCTCGACGATGCGAATGTCATCCCTGCCGAGGGCAATTCGGAATGGCTGGGCTTTACCGACATCTACTGGCTGTCGGCGCTGATCCCCGAGGAAGCCGCCGCTGCCGATGCATCGTTCCGCGCGCTGGGCGACCAGCATTATCGCGCCGACCTGATCTATGATCCGGTCACGGTGCAGCCGGGCCGCCAGGCGTCGCGCACCACGCGGCTGTTCGCGGGCGCCAAGGAGAGCGAGGTCCTGGAAGCCTATGAGGCGCAGGGCGTCGACCGGTTCAGCCTGGCGATCGACTGGGGCTGGTTCCGCTGGTTCGAAAAGCCGATCCTGTGGCTGCTGAAAGCGCTGTTCAGCGTGGTGGGCAATTTCGGCGTGGCGATCATCCTGCTGACAGTGATCGTGCGCGGCGTGATGTTCCCGATCGCGCAGAAGCAGTTCGCCAGCATGGCCGCGATGCGCGCGGTGCAGCCCAAGATGAAGGCGCTGCAGGAACGCTACAAGGACGACAAGCAGACGCTTCAGCAGGAGATGATGAAGCTCTACAAGCAGGAAAAGGTGAACCCGCTGGCGGGCTGCCTGCCGATGTTCCTGCAGATCCCGGTCTTCTTCGCGCTGTACAAGGTGCTGCTGATCTCGATCGACATGCGCCACCAGCCCTTCGTGCTGTGGATCCGCGACCTGTCCGCACCCGATCCGGCGCATATACTGAACCTGTTCGGCCTGCTGGACTTCCAGCCGCCCGGCTTCCTGGCGATCGGCGTGCTGGCGCTGCTGCTGGGCCTGACCATGTTCCTGCAGTTTAAGCTGAACCCGGCGCAGATGGATCCGGCGCAGCAGCAGATCTTCATGATCATGCCCTGGGTGCTGATGTTCGTGATGGCGCCGTTCGCGGCGGGCCTGCTGATCTACTGGATCACGTCCAACACGCTGACCATCGCGCAGCAGAAATATCTCTATTCGCGCCATCCGCAGCTGAAGGAGCTGGCGGCGAAGGACGCCGAAGAGAAGAAGCGCAAGGCCGAAGAAGCGAAGGCGAAAGCGTGACCGATACGCCCACCCCCGGCGATTCGCCCGAAGAGCAGCGCAGCGCCGAATATCAGGAGCGTGCGCGCAAGCTGTTCTCGGGCCCGGTCAATTTCCTGCTCAGCGCGCCCGAGCTGAGGTTCCTGCCGGAACCGACGGTGCCGGAAATCGCGGTGGCGGGCCGGTCGAACGTGGGCAAGTCCTCGCTGCTCAACGCGCTGACGGGCCGCAAGTCGATCGCGCGCACCTCGGTCACGCCGGGGCGCACGCAGGAGCTGAACTATTTCGACGTCGGCGGGGGCGAGAGCGGGCCGGTGCAGTTCCGGCTGGTCGACATGCCCGGATACGGCTTTGCCAAGGCGCCGCTGGCGATCGTCAGGAAATGGCGCTTCCTGGTGAACGACTATCTGCGCGGGCGGCAGGTGCTGAAGCGCACGCTGCTGCTGATCGACGCGCGCCACGGAATCAAGCCGGTGGACCACGAGATCATGGAGATGCTGGACACGGCGGCGGTATCCTATCGCATCGTGCTGACCAAGGCGGACAAGATCAAGGCGAGCGAACTGGAAGACGTCACCGCCCGCACCCTGGCCGAGGCGCGCAAGCATTCGGGCGCCTATCCCGGCATTTCAGTGACGTCATCGGAAAAGGGCATGGGCATCGCCGAACTGCGCGGCTTCGTGCTGGAGAGCGCGGAGATCTGATCGCCGCCGCTTCGATCGCCGCGGTCAGTGGCCGACGTAGCGGCCGGGGCGATGGTTCACCATCAGGATCGAATTGATCGCCAGCGCCGACAGGACCGAGATCACGAACGGCTTCCAGTCCAGCGTGACGAGCGAGGCGCTGACGATCACCGCGTCGCCGATCATCTGCGTGCGGCCCGCGTTCCAGCCCTTCGTCTTCATCAGCGCCAGCGCCACGATGCCCGAACCGCCCACGCCCGCGCCGTGGCGCGCCAGCGACAATATGCCCAGCCCCGCCATCCAGCCGCCCAGCAGCGCGGCGAACACCGGATCGACCCTTTCGGTGACGATGCCCCAAGGCACGACAAGGCCCAGCACCATGATCGCCGCATTGGCGAGCAGCGTCTTCAACGCAAAGGCGCGCCCCATGACCCGCGCAGCCAGGAAGAAGAACGGGATGTTGATCACGATGAACAAGGTCGTGGCCGGCACCGGCACTAGATACGACGCCAGCAGCGCCACGCCCGCCATGCCGCCCGTCACCAGCCCCGCCTGTTTCAGCAGCACCACGGCAAAGGCGATCATGCTGCTGCCGATCACGATGGCATAGCAGTCCTCTGCCAGCGAATGGCGCATCCGGTCGCGCGCCGCAGGATGGGGGGCGCTGTCGGTCATCGGGAAGCGGGTATCGGTCGGCTGCTGCATGGCGTCCTTCGGATCAGCGAAACGGCCAGGCATCCTCTTGTCGCCCGCGGTTGTGACGGCTGCGGGCCTTGGCGCGGCCTTTTGCGTATCCGGCGGCGCGGCGCAAGCCCCGATGGCGGCCAGCGGCGGACTGGAAACGGCAGCGGCCCCGCCCTATGGTCGCCCCATCCGGGCATGCCGCAAGCGTCCCCGACGACAACCCGCCAAAGGAATGATCATCATGTCGCTTGTCATCGCCGTCGCCGCGCTCTGGTCGCTTGGGGGCGGTACCGCCCCGGCTGCTCCCCCGCCCGCCCCCGCGGCCACGCAAGCTCCTTCCGCGATCGATGCCGCGACCCAGACCGCCGCGACCGCCGCCGCGCGCGACTGGCTGGCGCTGATCGATGGCGGGCAATGGCAGGAAAGCTGGCAGCAGGCGGGCATATTGTTTCGCTCGCAGATCACCTCCGACCGCTGGACCCGGCAGGTGCAGCCGGTGCGCGAGCCGCTGGGCGCGGTCGTTTCGCGCGAGCTTGTCCAGACCAATGCCGCCGACAGCCTGCCAGGCGCGCCTGCCGGCGATTATGTGGTGCTGCAGTTCCGCAGCGACTTCGCTGACATGCAGGACACGATCGAGACGGTGACGCTGGCGCGGGGCGATTCGGGCTGGGCGGTGATCGGCTATTTCATCAGGGCCGCCTGACTTTCCGCGATCGGGGCGCGGGATCAGACCGCTCGACTTCACCGGCACAGGGGTTTAATCCCGCAACCCATGAAATTGATCATCGGCAACAAGAACTATTCCAGCTGGTCGCTGCGCGGATGGCTCGCGGCGAAGCAGTCCGGCCTCTCGTTCGAGGAGATCACCGTCAACATCAGCGGCGAGGACTGGGAAGAGGCCAAGAAGGGCTGGGCCGATGTGCAGCCGTCCAGCGGCAAGGTGCCGATCCTGTGGGACGGCGAGGTGGTGATCTGGGACAGCCTGGCGATCCTGGAATATCTCGACGACAAGGTGCGCGAGGATTCGATGAATGCCAGCAAGGCCGCCGGGATCGGCAGCCGGTTCTGGCCGAAGGATCCCGTGGCGCGCGGCCTGTGCCGGTCGATGGTCGCCGAGATGCACAGCGCCTATCAGCCGCTGCGCCGCGAGATGCCGATGAACGTGCGCCGCCGGGTCGAGGGGATCGCGGTCAGCGACGAGGCCATGGGCAATGTGGTGCGCATTCTCTCGCTATGGGCCGAGGCGCGGTCGCGTTTCGGTTCGGGCGGGCCGTTCCTGTTCGGCAGCTATTCGGCGGCCGACATCTTCTATGCGCCCGTGATCAGCCGGTTCATGACCTATGGCGTCGGCGTCCCCAAGTTCGCCGAGACCTACATGGAAGCGATCTGGGAACACGACTGGATGCAGGAATGGATCGCCGGCGCCGAGGACGAGGACTGGCGGATCGAGGCGTTCGAGATCGCGGCGGAATAGGGCTAGTCGCCGCGCTGGCTGACATGGATCAGGCTTGGCATCGCGATCGCGCCATAGGCCCAGGACCCCATCATCGGCCCTTCGCCCAGCGGCATCTGCCATAGCTGATAGCCCGCCACCGCGACGCGCTGGAACAGCCCCCACCAGTTGAGGATCGCGCAGCCCAGCCCGATCCTGGTCCAGCGCTTGCCGCGTTCGAACGCGGCGACATCGGCGCGGCGCAGCGCGAACAGGTGCCACGCGCCATACAGGCACAGCAGCGCCGCCGCCCCCTCCATCGCGAAGACCAGCGCCATGGCGATCACGATCAGCCACGGCGGCGGCACCGGCAGCAGCGTGACCGGATTGGCGGTATAGGTGAAGAAGTCGAAGGCCATGCCGATATTGGCCAGATTATGCGCGAGATAGAGCAGCGCGATAGATCCGACGATTGCGCTGATCAGCGCCTTCAGAATCCGGTCGGTCATGCTAACAGTCCCCCCGGAATGTCGCGCGCCCCTGCGGTGCGTGGATAGCATGACTTGGCAGAAGGGCGAAGACGCGTGGCGCTGGACGACATCAAGGAAGCGGATGCCGCGAACGAGCTGATGCGGCTGGCGCGCCAGATCCGGCGGCACAACCGGCTGTATCACGCCGACGACGCGCCCGAGATTTCGGATGCGGAATATGACGCGCTGGTCCGCCGCAATGCCGAGCTGGAAGAGGCCTTTCCGCATCTGGTGCGGCCCGACAGCCCCACGCAGGACGTGGGGCACGACGTCGCCGCCTCGCCGCTGTCGAAGGTTCGCCATGAGGTCCGGATGATGAGCCTCGACAATGCGTTCGACGACGAGGAAGTGGCCGAATTCGCGGCGCGCGTGCGTCGCTTCCTGGCGCTGGATGCAGAGGAGCCGGTGGCCTTCACTGCCGAGGACAAGATCGACGGCCTCTCCTGTTCGCTGCGCTATGAGGGCGGCCGCCTGGTGCGCGCCGCCACGCGCGGCGACGGGCAGGTGGGCGAGGATGTGACCGCCAATGCCCTGCATATTCCCGACATCCCGCAGCAGCTGAACGGCGACGTGCCCGAGATCTTCGAGGTGCGCGGCGAAGTCTACATGGAACGCGCCGCCTTTCGCGCGCTGAACGAGGCGCTGATGGAAGAGGCCCGCGCCAAGGCCGAGGCGAAAGGCGAGCCGTTCGATCCCGAAAGCGTCCGCCAGTTCGCCAACCCGCGCAATGCCGCCGCCGGATCGCTGCGCCAGAAGGACGCTAGCGTCACCGCCAAACGCCCCTTGCGCTTCTGGGCGCATGGCTGGGGCGCGGCCAGCGCCGTTCCGGGCGAGACGCAGCACGATGTGGTGAAGGCGCTGCAAGGCTGGGGCCTGCCCGTCTCGCCCGACTTCCGCATCTGCCATTCGCTGGACGAGATGTATGCCGCCTATCACGCGATCGCCGAAGGGCGGGCGGGCCTGCCCTATGAGATCGACGGCGTCGTCTACAAGGTCGACCGGCTGGACTGGCAGCAGCGGCTGGGCTTCGTGGCCAAGGCGCCGCGCTGGGCGCTGGCGCGCAAGTTCCCTGCCGAGCGGGCCGAAACGGTGCTGGAGACCATCGACATACAGGTCGGGCGCACCGGCAAGCTGACTCCGGTGGGCAGGCTGGCCCCGGTGCTGGTCGGCGGCGTGACCGTCACCAATGTCACGCTGCACAACCGGGACGAGATCGCGCGGCTGGGCGTGCGTCCCGGCGACCGCGTGGTGATCCAGCGCGCGGGCGACGTGATCCCGCAAGTGGTCGAGAACCTGACGCGGCCAGAGGACGGGGACGAGGACCGCCCCCCCTTTCCCTTCCCCGACCATTGCCCCGAATGCGGCAGCGAGGCGGTGGCCGAGGAAGGCGAGGTCGACGTGCGCTGCACCGGCGGCCTGATCTGCCCCGCCCAGCGGACCGAGCGCCTGAAGCATTTCGTCAGCCGCGGCGCGCTGGATATCGAGGGGCTGGGCGAGAAGACCATCGACGAGTTCTTCGCGCTGGGCTGGCTGGAAAGCCCCGCCGACATCTTCCGGCTGAAGGACCGGCGCGAAGCGATCCTCAGCCTTGAGGGGTGGCAGGACAAGTCTGTCGATAATCTGTTGGCGGCGGTGGATAACAAGCGCACGCCCGATGCGGCACGGCTGCTGTTCGGGCTGGGCATCCGGCACATCGGCGCGGTGACGGCGCGCGATATATTGAAGGGCATCGGCGACATCCGCCTGCTGCCCGCCAAGGCGCGGGAACTGTTCGACTATCGCGACGCCCATCCGCGCGGGCCCGCCGAGGCGATCAGCCCGTTCAAGTCGCGCATGGCGGACAAGGCCAAGAACGTGCTGGGCGGCGCGGACGGCATCGGCTGGGCCGTGGGCGAGGCGCTGGCCGATTTCTTCCACGAGGATCACAATCTCGACGTGTGGAACGACCTGATCGGCGCAAGGCCTGGCGGCGGCGTGGTCGATCCCCCGCCCTATGTGGTCGAAACGAAGGAAAGCCGCGTATCGGGCATGACCGTGGTCTTTACCGGCAAGCTGGAAACCATGAGCCGCGACGAAGCCAAGGCGCAGGCCGAGCGGCTGGGCGCCAAGGCCGCCGGATCGGTCAGCGCCAAGACCGACCTGTTGGTCGCGGGCCCCGGCGCGGGATCGAAGCTGAAAAAGGCCGAGGAACTGGGGATCGAGGTGATCGACGAAGCCGGCTGGGCCGCGATCGTCGCAGCGGCGGGATAGCGATTCAGGGCCGCTCCACCCATTTCATCACCGAGCTTTCGAACGGCGTCCATGCACCCGTCAGGATACCCGCACGGCGTAGGCTTTCGCCCACCCATTCGTTGCAGGTGAGATAGAGCGTATAGGTGCCGCGCGCGTCATAGAACACGTCCTGCGGCCCATAGCCGGGATAGGATCGGCGCTGCCCCGGCGGCGGCAGGTCGCGCAGCAGCGCGCGGACGAGGAGGCGATATTGCTCGCGGCTGATGCGAAGGGGGCGATAGTGTTCCGAAGGCTGCGGGCTTGCCCAATGCTCGACATGCATCAGCCCCTCGCCGCCCATCGTCGCCACGCGCAGCACCAGAAGTGGCGACAGATCGGCCCATGTCGGCGTGTCGAGGAACACTTCCCGCTGGCCCCAGCTGATCCCGACGTGGGTATAGGGCCGGTACGGATTGCCGATGTCGGCGGGCGGGAAGACGCGGTGCCAGTCCAGCCCCTCGGCTCGGACCGGCATGACGATGGAGTTGTGGACGCCATTGGTCGCGATCAGGATCTCAACCCCGTCATCGGTTTCCCGGAAGTCGCGATTGACCGGAAAGGACGAGCCGATCCAGCCACACAGGAAATAGGCCCCCAGCGCCAGCGCCGCCCATCCGGCGACCGCGCGCAGGAGCGCTAGCGCGCGCTTCGCCGCCGCAGCCACAGGATCGACCAATCGCCGTTCACCGCGCGCCGCGCCAGGCGGAAGCCCGCCCGGAACGCCGCGCCGCGCACCGCCTTTTCCTGCGTTTCGAGCAAGCCCGCCAGCAGCAGATGCCCGCCCGGCGCGCAGATGCGGGCGAAATCGGGGGCCAGCTGGATCAGCGGCCCGGCCAGGATATTGGCGATCACCAGGTCATAGGGCGCACGCGACTGGATCAGCGGGGAATCGCAGCCCTCGGCCACGGTCATCACCAGCTGGCCGGGGGCGCCTCCCATCGCGAAACCGTTGGCCTGCGCATTATGCTCGACCACCTGCGTGCAGACCGCGTCGATGTCGGACGCCAGCGCCAGCGCGCGGGGCCACATGTCCATCGCCGCAAGGGCCAGCAGCCCCGTGCCGGTCCCGATGTCGGCGATATTGCGCGCGACCACGCCCTCGCGCTTCATCAGCGTCAGCATTTTGAGGCAGCCCGCAGTCGTCTCGTGCTGGCCGGTGCCGAAGGCCTGGCTGGCGGGGATCAGCAGGTCGCGCACGCCCGCCTCGTCCACCGGCGGGAAATCGGGGGTGTGGATGCGGAACCGGCCTGCGCGGATCGGCTGGGTCAGGTTCTGGCTGGCGACCAGCCAATCCGTATCGGGCAGCTTCTCGACCTCCAGCTCTGGTGCGCCATGGGCGAAAAGGCCCGCCACCGCGGTCTTGTCCTGTTTGGTGGGCCTGCGCGGCAGCCATGCCTCCAGCTTCCAGTCGAGCGGCCTTTCCTCGGCGATCTCGCTGCCGGCGATGACGATCGCGGGGTCCCAGTCCCACACGTCCTCATGCGCGACCAGTGCGGCCTGCACCACGTCGCGCGGGGCATGGGCAGTGATCTTCCAGCTCATCGCGCGGCCTCTGCCGCCAGCCGTTCGTTCAGGCGGGCATCGATCGACGCGGCATAGGTCCGGCAGGCGGTCGCGTCGGTCAGATCGCCGCCGACCAGCCGCTCGCGCATCTGGCTGGCCGAGGGATGCGGGGTCAGCAATATGTCGCAATCAAGCGCCGCCAGCTCGGCAAGCCCCGCGCGATAGGCGGCAAGATAGGCGGCATGGTCCGAAAAGCGGTATTCGTCCGCGCTCACGGGCGAGAGGCTGTCGGCATAGACGATGCTGCGGCAGTCTTTGCCCTCGCAGGATTGCCATTGCCAGCTGACCGCCCCCGGCGTGTGGCCGGGCGTGGCGATCATGGTCAGGCGCAGCGGGCCGACTTCGACCGTTTCGCCGGGACGGACGATGCGGCCGACGCTGGCGGGCGGCATCGGATCGTGCATGCCGGCCTGCGGATCGTCCTCGCCTGCCTCGCCGCTGGCCAGAACGGCGGCGGCGGGGGCGCTGGCATAAAGATCCGCGCCGGTCCGCTGCTGGACCAGCGCCGCGCCGCCGACATGGTCGAAATGCTCATGGCTGGACAGCAGCACCGCGATGTCCCGCGGATCGAAGCCCAGCCGCTCTACATTGGCGAGTACGGTTTCGGCCCCCGCCTCGGTGCCGGTGTCGATCAGCACATGGCCTTGCGGAGCAGTGACGAGGACCGCCGCGATGCCGCAGGTGCCGACATAGAAACTGTTCCCATGGATGCGGAACGGCGGTCCGGGCTTGTCCCAATCGTCCCAGTCCGCGCACGAGGCTGTCCAATCAGAGGCCGGCCACTCAGTTGCTGGCGGAGCGGCGACGACCTGCTCGCCAGGGATTTCGCGCGCGCCGACGCATCCGGCCAGAACCAGAGCCGCCAGCGCCGCCGCGGTCCTAGCGGACATAGCTGGCGCCATTCGCGTCGAGCACCGCGCCCGTCATGCTGGGCGGTGCGTCGGTGGCGCAGAATGCGGCGATCGCGGCAATCTCGGCCGGTTCGGCCACGCGGCCCAGCGGAATATCCGCCAGCAGCCCCGGCCCGCCGCGCGAAGCGAGATAGTCGCCCGCCATGGAGGAGTCCGTGAAGCCCGGACAGATCGCGAAGGCCAGGATCCCCTGATTCGCATAGGCGCGCGCGATGGTCTTGGTCATCGCCACCTCGCCCGCCTTGGCCGCGGCATAATGCCAGTGATCGGGCGAATCGCCGCGATAGGCGGCGCGGCTGGCGATATTGACCAGCCGCCCGGCGACCGGCCGGACAGGATCCGCCAGCCATTGCCGCACCGCCAGCCGCGACAATTGCGCCGCGCTGGTCAGGTTGATGCGCAGGCAGCGCTCCCACTCCGCCAGCCAATAGGCATCGGTATTGTCGATCGGGCTCGCCTCGAACACGCCGGCATTGTTGACCAGCACGTCGATGCGGCCCCCGGCCTTCTCGCGCGCCTCGTCCCACAGCCGCGCGGTTTCGGCGGGATCGGCGAGGTCGGAGGCGATGCTGCTGGGCCCTTCGGCGCGGGTGCCGTGGCGGATGACGTGGATGCCGCGCGCCTCCAGCGCCTCGGCAATGGCAAGGCCGATGCCGCGCGTGGAGCCGGTGACGAGGGCCGTGATCGTGCGATGCTTTTCCATGGAAAACCGGGTAGTGCGCGCAGGCGCGGCGGGCAAGCCTTCGAGATAGGCCGCGCCCCCGCCCATCGCAAGACGCACCATATAACCCCTTGCCTAGGGCGCACGGGCCTGCCATTCGCGCCCGCAGCACCTTTCTTTGACGCGGCGGGGATTCCATCTTCGGAATTCCGTTCAGGCCGCATACCGCAGGGGATTGAATCCATGGCGCATCCCAAAGGCAGCACGGGCCCAGGTATCAGGCCGCGCCCGCTTTCGCCGCACCTTTCCATCTGGAAATGGAGCCCGGCGATGGCCGTCTCCATCCTGCACCGCGTGTCGGGCAACGGCATGGCGGTCGCGGGGCTGGGCGTGCTGCTCTGGTTCGTGGGCGCGATCGCTTCTGGTCCGGCGGCCTATGCGACCTTTGCGGGCGTGATGGGCAGCCCGATCGGCATCATCGTGCTGATCGGCATCAGCTGGGCGTTCTTCAACCATCTGATGAGCGGGATCCGCCATCTCGTGCTCGACGTGGGCGCGGGGTTCGAGGTCGATCGCAACAATCGCTGGGCGACCATCTCGATCCTGCTCGGCATCGTCCTGACCGTCCTGTTCTGGGCGATCATCCTGTTCGCCAAATGATCGAAGTTACGAGGACTATCTAGATGGGTAACGGAACTCGCATCGGCCGCGTACGCGGACTCGGTTCTTCGCATCAGGGCGCGCATCACTGGCTGCTGCAGCGCTTCACCGCGGTCGGCAATCTGGTGCTGGTGCTGTGGCTTGTGTTCAGCCTGCTCGCCATGCCCGACTATTCCTACGGCACCGTGTATGGCTGGCTGTCCACCCCGTTCGCGGCCACCGCGATGGTGCTGCTGATCGTCTCCACCTTCTGGCATGCGCGTCTGGGCATGCAGGTGATGATGGAGGACTATCTCCACGGCGCGAACCGCTTCGCGGTGCTGCTGCTCCTCAATCTCGTGTTTGTCGCGCTGGGCGTCTTCGGCGTCGTCAGCGTGATCCGCATCGCGCTGGGAGGCGCGTAAGATGGCCGAAACAACTGCACCCGCCTACAAGATCATCGACCACACCTATGACACGATCGTCGTGGGTGCGGGCGGTTCGGGCCTGCGCGCCACCATGGGCAGCGCCGAGGCCGGTCTGAAGACCGCCTGCATCACCAAGGTGTTTCCCACCCGCAGCCACACCGTGGCGGCACAGGGCGGCATCGCGGCATCGCTGGGCAACAATACGCCCGACCACTGGTCGTGGCACATGTACGACACCGTCAAGGGATCGGACTGGCTGGGCGACCAGGACGCGATCGAATATCTGGTGCGCGAAGCCCCCGCCGCGGTGATCGAGCTTGAGCATGCCGGCGTGCCCTTCAGCCGCAACCCGGAGGGGACGATCTATCAGCGCCCGTTCGGCGGCCACATGCAGAACATGGGCGAAGGCCCCCCGGTGCAGCGCACCTGCGCCGCGGCCGACCGTACCGGCCATGCGATGCTGCACGCTTTGTACCAGCAGTCGCTGAAGTACGACGCGGACTTCTACATCGAATATTTCGCCATCGACCTGATCATGGTGAACGGCGAGTGCAAGGGCGTCATCGCCATATGCATGGACGACGGTTCGATCCACCGCTTCCGCGGCCATGCGGTGGTGCTGGCGACCGGCGGTTATGGCCGGTCCTATTACACCGCGACCAGTGCCCATACCTGCACCGGCGACGGCGGCGGCATGGTGCTGCGCGCGGGCCTGCCGCTGCAGGACATGGAATTCGTGCAGTTCCACCCGACCGGCATCTATGGCGCGGGCGTTCTCATCACCGAGGGTGCGCGGGGCGAAGGCGGCTATCTCACCAATTCCGAGGGTGAGCGTTTCATGGAACGCTATGCCCCCTCGGCCAAGGACCTTGCCTCGCGCGATGTCGTCTCGCGCTCGATGGCGCTGGAAATCCGCGAAGGACGCGGCGTCGGCAATGACAAGGACCACATCTTCCTGCACCTCGATCACATCGATCCCAAGGTGCTGGCGGAA
The DNA here is from genome assembly GCF_001661675.2 of Croceicoccus marinus. Lineage (NCBI taxonomy): Bacteria > Pseudomonadati > Pseudomonadota > Alphaproteobacteria > Sphingomonadales > Erythrobacteraceae > Croceicoccus > Croceicoccus marinus. The sequence goes on from NZ_CP019602.1 coordinate 2,680,090, forward strand.
CGGCTTCCCGGCATTACCGAAAGCGGCAAGATCTTCGCCGGCGTCGACCTTACTCGCCAGCCGCTGCCCGTGGTGCCGACCGTGCACTACAACATGGGCGGCATCCCGTGTAACTATCACGGGCAGGTCGTGACCATCGGTGCCGACGGCGATCCCGAAACCGTGGTCCCGGGGCTCTATGCCGTGGGCGAAGCGGCCTGCGTGTCGGTGCATGGCGCGAACCGCCTCGGCTCCAACTCGCTGATCGACCTTGTCGTGTTCGGCCGCGCGACCGGCCACCACCTCAAGTCCTCGATCAAGCCGGGCACGGCGCATGACAATCTGCCAAAGGACAGCGCGGATTTCGCCCTGTCGCGGCTCGACCATTTCCGCCATTCCAAGGGCGGTTCGCCCACTGCGGAAATCCGGATGGAGATGCAGCGCACCATGTCGGCCCACGCCGCCGTGTTCCGCACCGACGAGCTGATGGCCGAAGGCAAGGAAAAGCTGGCCGCCACCTATGCGCGGATGGAAGACATTTCCGTGGCCGACAAGTCGCTGATCTGGAACAGCGACCTGATCGAGACGATGGAGCTGGACAATCTGATCAGCCAGGCCACCGTCACCATGCATTCGGCGTTCAACCGCAAGGAAAGCCGCGGCGCGCACGCGCACGAGGATTTCCCTGAGCGCAACGATGCCGAATGGATGAAGCACACCGCCAGCTGGTTCGACGGATGGGGCGGCAAGAGCGGCAGCGTCAAGCTGGACTATCGCCCGGTGCACGAGTTCACGCTGACCGACGATATCGACTATATCCAGCCTAAGAAGCGGGTTTACTGACCCCTCTTCAAGGACTGAGACCGAGACGGGGTCGGGGGCGTTGGGGCCTCCGGCCCTTTTTCATGCGCCTAAGCCGTATCGCGCGCCCGCGTCATTCGCCGTCGTGATATCTGCCCGCCGCCCCGGGCTTCACCGAATATCCGGCATCGGTCCGAACAAGATCTTCGGTCAAAGGAATGGCGCCGCTTGGCATGATGGGTAGCGACGCTGTTTCCGGCCATTCCTGCCTGACCCTTGCCATGAGCGCCTTTTGGAAACTCATCGAACGAAGCGGTGCTTCGCCCCTGGGGAAACTGATCCAGACCCGCCCGATCCGGTCCTGAAAATCCATGGCAGAGGCCATTAGCTCTTCGTCGTTACCCCGCCAGACCGCCGCGTTGAACGTCATGGGCGACACTTGTGACGACCATTCAAGCTCGCTCGGCGTCGCTGCATCCACGTGATAGCCGTTCGCCTCGCTGACTTCGTTCAGCAGGGCCAGCAACCGCTGCCTGTCGTCGGCATTGCGCAGCGGAACCTCGAAGGCGGCGGTCGTCTTCATGCTGTCGGGTTGTCTGGCAGGACCGCACGCCGTGACGAGAAGGAAGAGTGCGGGCGCGTATCGGATCATGCCCCGATCATGAGGCCAGGAAACAAGCAGGGCAAGCTGTGCCACCATGGCGGCACGGCTTGCCAAGCTCACAACCGCGTCCGCACCAGCATCGCCCTCAGATAGTTCCGCCCGGGCCGCAGCACGATCACCAGCACGCCTGCCGCTGCGACAAGCGCGCCTGACACCAGCGTGGGCCCCACCTCGTCGCCTGTCAGCGACACGCCCAGGAGCACGGTGAACACCGGCGTCATCAGCGTCAGCGGCGCGATCAGATTGACGTCATGCTCGGCAAGCAGCCGGAAATAGAGCGTATGCGCGCCGACCGAGACGACGAGCCCCGAAAACAGAATTGCCGCCAGCCCGCCCCATGGCTCGGCGCCGATCGCGGCAACCTGCCCTTGCTCCAGCGCCAGCGAAAGCGGCAGGAGCACGATGGCCGATACCGCGCCCGCCCATGCCTGCATGCGCAGCGGCTCGAGCGATATGCGTTTCAGGCCGACACTGCCCAGCGCGCCGACCACCGAAGACGCACCGACGAACAGCAGGCCGATGCTGCTCTGCCATCCCGACGGTGAGGCGACGGCGATGCCCACGCCCACGAATGTCAGCGCGATGCCCAGCGCCCGCCTCCAGTGCACCTTTTCGCGCAGGAGGATGATCGCGAACAGCACGGTCAGCGGGGCGCCGGTCAGGCTGACGATGCCCGCCGCCGAAGGGCTGGCGTCGGTCAGGCCGATGAACAGCAGCGCGAACGATCCGCCGCTGACGGCAAGCGCGACCGCGGCGACGAACAGGAAACGGTCGGGCAGCGGCCTCAGCCACGGCAGGAGGGCCAGCGCCACCACGGCGGAACGCAGCGTCGCGTAGAACAGCGGCGGCAGGCCCAGATCGCTGACCGCCAGCTTGGACACGATGGTATTGAGCGCCCAGACAAGACAGATCGCGACCAGCAGGAAAAAGCTGCGGAAAGTCATGCCGGGCTGGTGACGCCCTCTATCGTCGAATCATAGCGCAAATTCATCTCACTGCGATGGCGTCTGTCAAAAACGGTATGGAAGGATGCCGCTTGACCTTTTGGCAATATGTCTGCGGCCACAAACCCTCGCCTATTCGAAGGAGCGCAGCGCCTTGATCGGTATTTATCTCATTATCGTGCCGATCGCCTTCGTGGCAATCAATGCATGGACCATCATCTGTTTCTGGGATGACAAGCAAAGCGCCATCGCCGGCCGGCGGCGCATTCCAGAGGCGAGCCTGCTGCAACTCGCCCTGCTGGGCGGCACACCCGGGGCCTTCCTTGCGGGCCATCTGTTTCGCCACAAGACGCGCAAGGAGCCGTTTTCCACCCGCCTGCAGGTCATCGCCGCGGTGCAGCTTGGCCTGCTGATCGGTTTCGCGATCTGGTGATCAGCGCAGGTCGGGCGGCGTGGCCTCTGCCTTCAGCATGGCGATCGCCTCGTCCAGCGAGCAGAAGTTCTGCTGCTGTTCGCCCAGGGTGCGGATCGCGACGGTGCCTTCCTCGGCCTCGCGCTTGCCGACGACCAGCAGGCGCGGAACCTTGGCCACCGAATGTTCGCGGACCTTGTAGTTGATCTTCTCGTTGCGAAGATCGCTTTCCACCCGCACGCCCGCCGCCTGCAGCTTCGCGGCGACGTCCTTCGCGTAATCGTCGGCGTCGGACACGATGGTCGCGACCACCGCCTGCACCGGCGCAAGCCACACCGGCAGCCTGCCCGCGAAATGCTCGATCAATATGCCGATGAAGCGTTCGTAACTGCCAAAGATCGCGCGGTGCAGCATGACGGGGCGGTGCTTTTCGCCATCCTCGCCCACATAGGTCGCGTCGAGCCGTTCGGGCAGCACGCGGTCACCCTGAATCGTGCCGACCTGCCAGGTGCGGCCGATGGCATCGGTAAGGTGCCATTCCAGCTTGGGCGCATAGAACGCGCCCTCGCCGGGCAGTTCTTCCCAGCCATAATCCTCGTTCGCCATGCCGGCTTCGGCCACGGCGTCGCGCAGTTCCTGCTCGGCCTTGTCCCAGCCCTCCTCGCTGCCGAAGCGCTTTTCGGGGCGCAGGGCTAGCTTGACCTCGTAGGTGAAGCCGAAATCCTTGTAGACGGCATCGGCCAGCTTGCAGAAGGCGCGAACCTCGTCGACGACCTGGCTTTCGGTGCAGAAGATATGCGCGTCGTCCTGCGTGAACTGGCGCACGCGCATCAGCCCGTGAAGCGCGCCATGCGGTTCGTTCCGGTGGCAGCAGCCCATCTCGCCCAGCCGAACGGGCAGGTCGCGGTACGAGGTGATGCCCTGCTTGAACACAAGCACGTGGGCCGGGCAGTTCATCGGCTTGATCGCCATCCAGTCGGCGTCGGCCGCGACCCGTGGGCTGGCGCCCTTGCCGTCATTGTCGTCGCCCAGCCCTTCGACTTCGGGGACGATATCGGGGACGGCGAACATGTTCTCGGCATATTTGCCCCAGTGGCCTGACTGTTCCCACTGGCGCACGTCCATCAGCTGCGGGGTCTTGATCTCCTGATAGCCCGCGCCGTCCATCTTGCGGCGCATATAGGCCTCCAGCTCGCGCCAGATCCGATAGCCGTTGGGGTGCCAGAAGACGCTGCCATGCGCTTCCTCCTGCAGATGGAACAGGTCCATCTCGCGGCCCAGCTTGCGGTGGTCGCGCTTGGCGGCCTCTTCCAGCCGCGTCAGATGGGCGCTCAGCTGCTTCTTGTTGAGCCAGCCGGTGCCATAGATGCGGGTCAGCTGCGCGTTCTTCTGGTCGCCGCGCCAGTATGCCCCGGCGACGCGCATCAGCTTGAACGCCTGCGGATCGAGCTTTCCGGTCGAAGGCAGATGCGGCCCGCGGCACATGTCGAGCCACGAGCCTTCCTCGCTCGGGGCGCCGGACCAGTAGACGGTCAGCTCCTCCCCCTCGGGGAGTTCGGCGGCCCATTCGGCCTTGAAGTTCTCGCCTTCCGACTTCCAGCGGTCGATCAGCTGCTGGCGGGTCCAGACCTCGCGGTGCAGCGGCTTGTCGGCCTTGATGATCTCGCGCATCTTTTCCTCGATGGCGGGAAGATCGTCCATGCTGAACGGATCGCGGGTGGCGGGGGCCATCACGTCGTAATAGAACCCGTCGTCGGTCGCGGGGCCAAAGGTGATCTGCGTGCCGGGCCACAGCGCCTGCACCGCCTCGGCCAGCACATGGGCATAATCGTGCCGGGCGAGTTCCAGCGCGTCATCCTCGTCCCTGGTGGTCACCAGCGCCAGTTCGGCATCGCCCTCGAACGGGCGGCCAAGGTCGCGCAATTCGCCGTCGACGCGCGCGGCGATGGCCGCCTTGGCAAGGCCGGGGCCGATCGCGGCGGCGACATCGGCAGGGGTTGAGCCTGCGGGCATCTCGCGCACCGAACCGTCGGGCAGGCTGATCTTCAGAAGTTCGCTCATAATCTCTCGGGCCGATCTAAAGGGCAGAGGCGCGCCATGGCACAAGCGGGGCCAAGCCGGAAGGGGCGGCGTCGGGCGTTGAGGGGTTTTTCGGGAAGCGACGCCGACTGCCCGAACCCGGGGCACCGGCGGAAGCGTCAGCGCGCGACCGGCCGGCCCCGGGCACACCCGGTGGTAGTCGTGGTGGTCGTGGCGTTCTGCTGCTTCATGGAAAAATGAATATAGGCGGCACGATCGCCGCTGTCACCCCGCCGGGCCGGCATCGCATCTCGCCCGATTGATTTGTGCCGGGCTCCGTTACCCTTTGCTTGACACTCCGCCGCTATGGCACGAGTTTTCCGGCGCGGTTTTCGGGGGTCGATCGATGGACGGCATGGCTGGCGGTTTTGGCGCGGATGGCCGCATGCCTGACGGGGGCGACCCCGCAGAGGCCGTGGACGCCCCCGCATCGGCCTTTGTCTTCGAAGGAAGCTGGCGCGAGTTTGCGCCCATCGCCTTTACCAACCTGCTGCTGACCATCGTCACCCTGGGCATCTACCGCTTCTGGGCCACCACGCGCGAGCGGCAATATCTGTGGAGCCGCAGCCGCTTCATCGACGAGCATCTCGAATGGACGGGCACCGGCAAGGAACTGTTCTTCGGCTTCCTGCTGGTCACCGTGCTGATCCTGGTACCGTTCGGCGTGATCCAGCTTATCGCCCAGGGGCTGATCTTTCGCGGCCAGGGCGGGATCGCAGCGGGCGTGTTCATCGCCATGTTCGGGCTGCTGTTCTATTTTTCCGGCGTCGCGCGCTTTCGCGCCCTGCGCTATCGGCTGGGCCGCACGCATTGGCGCGGCATTCGCGGCGGCAGCCATGATCCGGGTATCCGATACGGCCTGTCCCACATGTGGAAATATGCGCTTGGCTATGGCGCGATAGGGCTGATGGTGCCTTGGGCGATGGTATCGCTATGGAACGAGCGTTGGGCGCACATGAGCTTCGGCCAGCTGCGCTTCAGGAGCGAGGCGGATTTCTCGCCGCTGATGAAGCGCTATCTGCTGTTCTATCTTGCGCCGCTGATCCTGCTGATCGTCGGTTTCCTTGGCATCGGGGCGATCGCCTTGGGCATTGGCGCGGCGGGTGACTTCGACCGCGAGGAACTGGCGTGGGGTGCGCTTGGCGGGCTGATCGCGATCGGCTTCGTTGCCTTCTATCTGCTGTGGGGCCTTGCCTACCTGTTCTTCTATGCCAAGTACCTGCGCGTCGTGATCAGCGAGATGCGGCTGGGCGACGACATCAGCTTCGGCTTTTCGGCCAGCACGAAGGACTGGTTCCGCCTGATCCTGGGCGATGCCGGGCTGGTGCTGGTGACGCTGGGTGTCGGCTGGATCTTCCTTTCCTATCGTCACTGGAAGTTTTTCATCACCCATCTGGAAGCCTATGGCGTGATCGATCCCGAAATCCTGATGCAGTCCGACACCCCGATGGCGCGCCACGGCGAGGGGCTGCTCGACGCGTTCGACATGGGCGCGATCTGACGCGATGGCGGACCGGGTGGAGGCCAGCTGGTACGACGGGCTGACCGCGCGCAAGCGCGAGGGCGTGGCCGTGCTGGCGGGCGACCGATTGCTGCTGACCGAGGATGACGGCACGCAAGTCGCCCTGCCGCTGCAGGACCTGCGCCTTGTCGAGCGGCGGGCCGACGGCCTGATACTGACATTGAACGACAATCGCGGCTTTCGCTTGCGGCTGCCGGGTCCGATCCCTGCCGATATGGCGGCGCGGCTGCCGGGCGAGAATCGCTATGGTCACTGGATCGACCGGCTGGGCCTGCCGCGCGCGGCGGTGCTGTTTGCCGGGATCAGCGCGGCGGCGCTGGCGGTTGTGCTGACGCTGCCAAGCTGGCTGGGGCCGCTGGTCCCCGCATCGTGGGAACGGCGCGCGGGCGATGCGGTGATCGGCGACATGGGCAATACGCTGTGCCGCACCCCCGCGGGCGACGCCGCGCTGCGGCAGCTTTCGGCCGCAATCGATCCCCAGCGTCCGCTGACCCGCGTCGACATCGCCAATATCGACATGGTCAATGCCGTCGCCCTGCCCGGCGGGCGCGTTGTGGTGTTCGACGGGCTGGTGCAGGAAGCGGAAAGCGCGGACGAGCTGGCGGGCGTCGTCGCGCATGAGATCGGCCATGTGCGCGAACGCCACGTGATGCAGGCGCTGCTGCGGCAGTTCGGCCTCTCGATCCTGCTGGGCGGGTTCAATTCGAACGTCGGCAGCGGCATCTTCGGCATCGCGTCGACCAGCTACACGCGATCGGCCGAGCGCGAGGCCGACGATTACGCGCGCGAGCGGCTGGCGGCGGCGGACATATCCCCGCTGGGCGCGGCGGCGTTTTTCGAACGGCTGAGCGAAGAGCATGGCGACGGCCCCGACTGGGCGGCATGGGTCGCGACCCATCCAGCGCCGTCGCAGCGGCAGGCGCAGTTCGAACGCGCGGCACGTGAGGGCGCCGATTACGATCCCGCCCTGTCGCAGCAGGAATTCGGCGCGCTGAAATCCATGTGCGAACAGGACGCCGATGTCGAAGAATTCTATTTCTGACTTCCCCGACGGAGAATGCCCCCGCATGAGCGAAACCGCTGCCACGCTGCCCGAAATAAGCCGCTGCCCCGGACCCGGCGGGCTGACGCTGGCCTTTCGCCATGCCGAGGGGGTCGGTCCACTGATCGTGTTCCTGCCCGGCTACATGTCCGACATGGCTGGGTCCAAAGCCGAAGCGGTGCTGCAATGGGCGGCGGGTCATGGGCGCGGCTGCCTGCTGCTCGACTATTCGGGCTGCGGCAACAGCGCGGGGCGTTTTGCTGACGGCACGTTGTCGCGCTGGCGGGACGAAGTCCTGCACCTGATCGGACAGGCTGGCGCGGGCACGGCGGAGCGGCCGGTGCTGCTGATCGGGTCGTCGATGGGTGGCTGGCTGATGCTGCTGGTCGCGCGCGCCCTGATCGAGGCGAAGGGCGACGCGGTTTTGGCGGGCATGGTCGGCATCGCCGCCGCGCCCGACTTTACCCGTTGGGGCTATGACGAGGAGCAGCGCGCCCTGCTGGCGAGCGGCAGGGTGCTTTATGAAGACAATCCCTATGGGCCAGAGCCGACGCCCACGCACCCCGGCTTCTTCGCCGATGCCGAGGCGCAGCTGCTGCTGGACGAGCCGCTGGCGATCGCCGCGCCGACCCGCCTGCTGCACGGGCAGCGCGACGCCGACGTGCCGTGGGAAATCTCGATCCGGCTGGCCGAAAGGCTCACGGGCGGGAACGTGCGCGTCCTGCTGGTGAAGGACGGGGACCACCGGCTGTCGCGCGAACAGGACATAAAGCTGTTGTTGTCCACGCTGCAAGAATTGCTCCATTGAGGCTGGGGGGCCGATCCCCATATCGGTCCCATGACAAAACTCTCCGTTCTCGATTTCGTGTCCATCGTCGAAGGCGGCACCGCTTCCGACGCGCTGGCAGCCAGCGCCCGCCTTGCCGCCCATGCCGAGGCCGAGGGGTATCACCGCTTCTGGCTGGCCGAGCATCACGCGATGCCGGGCATCGCCAGCAGCGCAGTGTCGGTGTGCCTGGCGCATATCGGCCATGCGACCAGCACGATCCGCATCGGATCGGGCGGGATCATGCTGCCCAACCACAATCCCTTCGTCATCGCCGAGCAGTTCGGCACGCTGGAGGCGCTGTTTCCCGGCCGCATCGACCTGGGCCTTGGCCGCGCGCCCGGCGCCGATGGACGCATCGCGCGCATGCTGCGCAAGGACCTGCACGGCGCGGCGGAAAATTTCCCGCAGGACATAGTCGAACTGCAGGCGATCTTCGCGGGCGACGAGCGGCTGCCGCTGCAGGCCACCCCCGGCGCGGGCGCGGATATCGAGATGTGGATCCTGGGCTCAAGCCTGTTCGGCGCGCAACTCGCCGCGCGGCTGGGCCTGCCCTATGCGTTCGCGGCCCATTTCGCACCCTCGCAGCTTGACGATGCGCTGCGCGTCTACCGCGAATTCTTCCAGCCGTCCGAGCAGTGCGAGAAGCCGCATGTGATGGTCGGCACCAATGCCTATGCCGCCGAAACGAGCGAGGAAGCCTATCTCCTCGCCTCGAGCATGGACCAGAGCTTCGTCGCGCTGCGCACCGGCACGCCGGGCAAGCTGCCGCCGCCGGTGCCGGGCTATCGCGACAGCCTGCCGCCGCAGGCCGCCGCAACGCTCAACGCCATGCGGTCAGTCAGCGCCATCGGTACGCGCGCCGAGGTGGGCGAGAAGCTGGCCGCGCTGGTCCGCCGCACCGGCGCGGACGAGCTTGTGCTGGCGGGCAATACATACGACCCCGCCGCGCGCGAGAAATCGCTGAGCCTGACCATGGAGGCGATGAAGACCGCCCTGCCCGCCTGATAGCCTGCCTGATAGCCCGCAAGCGGCTTGCCATCCCCGTGGGCTTTGCCCTAGCCCTGTGCGCCGATGACCCGGCCCGGACGCCGGGGGGAGAAGGATGGGAATGAAGCAAGCAGACGTCATCATCGTGGGCGCAGGCCATGGCGGCGCCGCCGCCGCGCTGGCCTTGCGCCAAGGCGGGTTCGAAGGTTCGGTCGCCATGATCGGGCGCGAGAAGGAGCCCCCCTACGAGCGTCCGCCGCTGTCCAAGGAATATCTCGCGCGCGAGAAGGAGTTCGAGCGGCTGTATATCCGTCCGCCCCAGTTCTGGGGCGAAAAGGACATCGAGCTGATCCTGGGCACCAGCGTCACCGAGATCGATGCGCGCGCCAAGACCGTGAAGCTGAGCAATGGCGAGGACATGGAATATGGCCGCCTGATCTGGGCGGCGGGCGGCGACGCGCGCCGGTTGTCCTGTTCGGGCGCCGAACTTGGCGGCGTGCATTCGGTGCGCACCCGCGCCGACGTCGACCGCATGATGGCCGAGATCGACGCGGGTGCGAAACGCTGCGTCGTCATCGGCGGGGGCTATATCGGCCTGGAAGCCGCCGCCGTGCTGCGCAAGCTGGGGATCGAGGTCGTGCTGGTCGAGATGCTCGACCGCGTGCTGGCGCGCGTGGCGGGCGAGACCTTGTCGCGCTTCTATGAAAAGGAACATCGCGACCACGGCGTCAACATCATGCTGGAAACCGGCGTCGACTGCATCCTGGGCGACGGCGACAAGGTGACCGGCGTGCGCCTGTCCGACGGCAGCGAGATCGATGCCGAGATGGTGATCGTGGGCATCGGCATCGTGCCGTGCATCGGCGCGCTGATCGTGGCGGGCGCGACCGGGGCCAATGGCGTGGACGTCGACGAATATTGCCGCACCTCGCTGGACGACATCTATGCCGTGGGCGACTGCGCGGCGCATGCCAATGATTATGCCGACGGGGCGGTGATTCGGCTGGAATCGGTGCAGAACGCGAACGACATGGCCAAGACCGCGGCGCTGGCGATCTGCGGGGACAAGCAGCCCTATCGCGCGACGCCCTGGTTCTGGTCGAACCAGTACGATCTGAAACTGCAGACGGTGGGCCTGTCGATGGGCTTCGACCAGTCCGTCGTGCGCGGCGATCCCGATAGCCGCAGCTTTTCGATCGTCTATCTGCGAGATGGCAAGGTCGTGGCGCTCGACTGCGTGAACAGGGTCAAGGATTACGTGCAGGGCAAGAAGCTGGTCGAACGCCACGCGGTGATCGATCCGGCCCTGCTGGCCGATACCGACGTGGCGCTCAAGGAAATGGCGGCAGGCTAACCGGCGGGCTGGAGCGCCTGCTCCAGCTGCGCCAGCGCCCAGTTCGCGGCCTCGGCCACAACCGGGTCGGGATCGTCCAACAAGGCGGCGACCGGTTCGATCAGCACCGCATCGCCGCTGTTCCCCGCAGCGATCAGGCAATTGCGCACGAACCGGTCCCGCCCGATCCGCTTGATCGGAGAGCCCGAGAACAGCGCGCGGAACCCCGCATCGTCCAGCGCCAGCAATTCGGCCAGCCGCGGCGCGACCAGCTCGGCGCGGGGCAGGAAGGCGCGGTTTGCCGCCGCGCTTTGCGCAAAGCTGTTCCACGGGCACACCGCCAGGCAATCGTCGCAGCCATAGATGCGGTTGCCCATGGGCTTGCGGAATTCCTCGGGGATCGGACCCTTGTGCTCGATCGTGAGGTACGAGATGCACCGCCGCGCATCCAGCTGGCGCGGCGCGGGAAACGCATTGGTCGGACATGCGTCGAGGCAGGCGCTGCAACTGCCGCAGCGGTCCTGGTGGATGTCGTCGGCGCGCAGCGGCAGGGTGGTATAGATCGCCCCCAGGAACAACCAGCTGCCATGGGTGCGGCTGACCATATTGGTGTGCTTGCCCTGCCAGCCGATGCCCGCCGCCTCGCCCAGCGGCTTTTCCATCACCGGGGCGGTGTCGACGAAGACCTTGACCCCCGCCTCGATCCCTTCGCGCCGCGCTTCCTCCACCAGCCAACGGGCGAGGCGTTTCAGCGCCTTCTTCACCGTGTCGTGATAATCGCGCCCCTGCGCATAGACCGAGATGCGGGCGCGGTCGCCCTGCCCTTCCAGCGCCAGCGGATCGTGGCCGGGCGCATAGCTCATGCCCAGCGCGATCACGCTTTGCGCCTCGGGCCACAGGGTCTGCGGCGCGGCGCGCTGGTCGGCGCGGTCCTCCATCCAGCCCATCGATCCATGGCGGCCGTCGTCGAGCCAGCCCTTCAGCCGCGCGATACGGCGCGGTTCCTCACCCGCGCTGGCGATGCCGGCGGCGACGAAGCCTTCCTTCCGCGCCTGCGCCAGAAGCGCTTGCCTTAGCCGTTCCAGCCTGTCAGCGCTTGACCCGTTCAAATGCCTTAACCTTATGTTGCGGACTTGCGGGGCAAAGCCGCAATCTCTTCTCTGGGGATTCCCGTTGCAGCAGGCAATGACACACGCATTCGGTCCGGCCCATTTCACCCCGCACGGTGCCCATGTTCAAGGTGGCCAGCTGCACGATACCCAGCCGCTGGCGATAGAGGCCAGGGGGCTGGTCAAGCGCTTCGACGGCGTGCTGGCCGTCGACGGGATCGACATCGCCGTTCCCGAAGGCTCGATCTTCGGCATACTCGGCCCCAATGGCGCGGGCAAGACCACGACGCTGCGCATGCTGCTGGGCATCATCGATCCCGATGTCGGCACCCGCCGCGTGCTGGGCAGCGAAAATCCGCACGCGCTGGCCAATCGCATCGGCTATCTGCCCGAAGAGCGCGGGCTGTATCCGGCGATGAAGGCGGTGGACGCCATCGCCTTCGTCGGCGCGCTGCGCGGCCTGCCCACGGCAGAAGGGCGCCGGCGGGGCTATCGGCTGCTGGAAGAGCACGGGTTTGCCCATATCGCGGACCGCCAGATCCGCCAGATGTCCAAGGGACAGGCACAGACGGTGCAGCTTCTGGCCACTTTGGTGCACGATCCGGCGCTGGTCGTGCTGGACGAGCCGTTCTCGGGCCTCGACGCGATCAGCCAGGGGCGGCTTGAGCGGACGATTCGGGGCCTTGCGGAAAACGGCACCACGGTCATCTTCTCCACCCACGTCCTGGCCCATGCAGAGCGATTGTGCGAACGGATCGCGATCATCGCGGGCGGGCGGGTCCCGTTCCACGGCCTGGTGACAGAGGCGCGCGACCGGCTGCCGCCGCAGGTGCATCTGGAAACGCGCGTCATCGACGGTCCGTGGCGCGCGGCGCTGCCCGCCGATGCCCAGCCGCAGGTCAAGGCGGCGGGCGGCGCGCTGTGGGCGTTCTCGCTGCCCGACGACGGTGTCGAACCGCTGCTGATCGCACTGGTCGAGGGGCAGGCGGGCATCCAGTCGCTCTCGATCGAGCGGGCGGGGCTGCACGACGCCTTTGTCGCCATCGCGGGCGAAGCGGCGGCCAAGGCGCTGGAAGAAGAGACCGGCGCCGCACGAGGAGCAGGGGCATGAGGCAGTTCGTCTCGAAGATCATGGTCATCGCCCGGCGCGACTTCCGCGCGATCCTGTTCAGCCGGTCCTTCCTGTTCTTCATCCTCGGCCCGCTGTTCCCGGTGGTCGTCGCCTGGATGGCGGGCGGCATCGGCGCCAGCGTGCAGGGCGCGGCGGGCGAAGCGCGGCTGGGGGTGGCGATGGGCGCGGCGGACCGCGCCCTGGTCGAACAGGCGCGCGTATCGCTGGGCAGCGCCGCCCAGCGCCTGCCGGGGCTTGAGATATTGCAGTCCGACCGCACCGGCGAGGGCGAGATCCGCGCGATGCTGGCCGACGGTCCGGGCGAACGCAACGTGGCGGCGGTATTGTCGGGCACGCTGGACGATCCCGTCCTGTCCGGGCCGCAGGGCCGCATTGCCGGCTGGCGCGCGGACGTGACCCTGCTGATCGACGAGGCGCGGCGGATGCGCGACATGCCCGCCGGGGCGCAGGGGCGCGAATGGCCCGCGATCGCGCTGCAGCCGATGGCGCAGCCCACCCGGATCGACGCGGTCGGCGGCCGCATCCGCACCGCGCAGGCGGGCCAGACGCTGCTGTTCCTGCTGACCATGCTGCTGGCGGGCATGGTGCTGTCGAACCTGGTCGAGGAAAAGGCCAACAAGATCATCGAGGTACTAGCCGCCGCCGTTCCCATGGACGCGGTATTCTTCGGCAAGCTGCTGGCGATGCTGGGCGTCAGCTTCGTCGGCATCTTCGTGTGGGGCAGCGTGGCGGCGCTGGCGCTGCTGGCGGGGGGCGGCGGGCTGTCGCTTTTGTCCGCGCCGGCGGTCGGCTGGCCGGTCTTCGGCCTGCTGGGCATCGCCTATTTCGCCTGCGCCTATCTGCTGCTGGGATCGCTGTTCCTGTCGATCGGCGGGCTGGCGACCACGGTGCGCGAGGTACAGACACTGTCGATGCCGGTCACCATGGCGCAATTGCTGGTGTTCTTCCTCGCGTCCTATTCGCTGGGGCACCAGGGCCAGCCGATCGAGATGGCGGCGGCGATCTTCCCGTTCAGCTCGCCCTTCGCGATGCTGGCGCGCGCCGCGATGCAGCCCGAGATCTGGCCCCATTTCGCCGCCATCGCGTGGCAGGGGCTGTGGGTTTTCCTGATCGTGCGCGCGGGCGCGGCGCTGTTCCGCAAGACGGTGATGAAATCGGGCCCCTCGCAAGGCAGGCGCGGGCTGGGCGCATTGCTGCGGCAGGTCAGGACCCGTTCGTTCAGGCAGGCCTAATCCGCCGACCGCTATGCTGCCCGCCATGAACAATGATCGCCGCAGCTTTATCGGCCTGCTGCTTGCAGGCACATTGACCCCGCTCGCCTCTGCCTGCGGGCGCGAGGCCGCGGCGAAGGAGAGCTTCCCCTTCAGCCTGAGCGAAACGCAGTGGCGCAAGCGGCTGACCCAAGCCGAATATCGCGTGCTGCGCGAGGAAGGGACCGAGCGCGCCTACTCCTCGCCGCTGAACGAGGAGAAGCGGTCGGGCACCTATGCCTGCGCGGGCTGCGGCAACCATGCCTTTTCGTCGCGCACCAAGTTCGAAAGCGGCACCGGCTGGCCCAGCTTCTATCGTCCGCTGAAGGGCGGCATCGGCACCGACACCGACTACAAGCTGGGCTATCCCCGGACCGAGGTGCACTGCGCGCGCTGCGGCGGGCACCTGGGCCATGTGTTCGATGACGGACCTGCCCCAACGGGCAAACGATACTGCATGAACGGGGTGGCACTGGATTTCATTCCCGGTCCGGCCTAAGGACGTCGTTTACCCGCGGGATCGGCGAGCCTGTCATGGGCGCGATCCCGCATTATTCGACTCCGGCTCAAATCACGGCTAGACCATAGAAATGACTGCCGAACAGGCCCCCAACAAACCCGCCACGCCGCTGCTGGACACGGTCGACACGCCCGATGACCTGCGCAGGCTGGCTCCCACGCAATTGCGCCAGCTGGCGGACGAACTTCGGCTCGAGATGATCGATGCCGTCGGGCAGACCGGCGGGCATCTCGGCTCTGGCCTTGGCGTGGTCGAACTGACCACCGCGATCCATTACGTGTTCGATACGCCCAATGACCGGCTGGTCTGGGACGTCGGGCACCAGGCCTATCCGCACAAGATCCTGACCGGGCGGCGGGGTCGCATCCGCACCCTGCGCCAAGGCGGCGGCCTGTCCGGCTTCACCAAGCGGAGCGAGAGCGAATACGATCCGTTCGGCGCGGCGCATTCCTCCACCTCGATCAGCGCGGCGCTGGGCTTCGCGGTCGCCAACAAGCTGTCGGGCAAGCCTGGCAAGGGCATCGCGGTCATCGGCGACGGCGCGATGAGCGCGGGCATGGCGTATGAGGCGATGAACAATGCCGAACAGGCGGGCAACCGGCTGGTCGTGATCCTGAACGACAACGACATGTCGATCGCACCGCCGGTCGGCGGGCTGTCGAGCTATCTGGCGCGGCTGGTAACGTCGGGCCAGTTCCTTGGCCTGCGCGAGCTTGCGCGCAAGTTCGCGCGGAAGCTGCCCCGCCCGCTGCACGTGGCGGCGCGCAAGACCGATGAATTCGCCCGCGGCATGGCGATGGGCGGCACCTTGTTCGAGGAGCTGGGCTTCTATTACGTCGGCCCCATCGACGGGCACGATCTGGATGCGCTGGTCCCCGTGCTGGAAAACGTGCGCGATGCCGCCGAAGGGCCGTGCCTGATCCACGTGGTGACGCAAAAGGGCAAGGGCTACGGTCCTGCCGAGCAATCGGCGGACAAGTATCACGGCGTCCAGAAATTCGACGTGATCACCGGCGAGCAGAAGAAGTCAAAGGGTGGACCGCCCAATTACCAGAATGTGTTCGGAGAGACGCTGGCAAAGCTGGCGGAGACCGACGAGCGCATCTGCGCCATCACCGCCGCCATGCCCGGCGGCACCGGCGTCGACAAGTTCTCCAAAAGGCATCCGGAACGCAGTTTCGATGTGGGCATCGCCGAACAGCACGCGGTCACCTTCGCGGCGGGGCTTGCGGCACAGGGCATGCGGCCGTTCTGCGCGATCTATTCGACCTTCCTGCAACGCGCGTTCGACCAGGTGGTGCATGACGTCGCCATCCAGAACCTGCCGGTGCGCTTCGCGATCGACCGTGCGGGCCTGGTCGGCGCGGACGGGGCAACCCATGCGGGCAGCTTCGACGTAACCTATCTGACCACCCTGCCCAACATGGTGGTCATGGCCGCCGCGGACGAGGCGGAGCTGGCGCATATGACCTATACCGCCGCCTGCCACGACAGCGGGCCGATCGCGTTCCGCTATCCGCGCGGTGCGGGCACGGGCGTGCCCATGCCCGAACAGCCCGAGCGGCTGGAGATCGGCAAGGGCCGCATCGTGCGCAAAGGTAGCAAGATCGCGGTGCTGTCGCTGGGCACGCGCCTGGCAGAGGCGCTGAAGGCCGCCGACCAGCTGGAAGCCAAGGGGCTGTCGACCACGGTCGCCGACCTGCGTTTCGCCAAGCCGCTGGACGAGGACATGATCCGCCGCCTGATCGCCAGCCACGAAGTTGTGGTCACGGTCGAGGAAGGCGCCATCGGCGGGCTGGGCGCGCACGTGCTGACCATGGCGAGCGACGAGGGGCTGCTCGACGCGGGGCTGAAGATCCGCACGATGCGACTGCCCGACCAGTTCCAGGACCATGATTCGCCCGAACGGCAATATGACGCGGCGGGGCTGAATGCGCCCCATATCGTCGACACGGTGCTCAAGGCGCTGCGCCACAACAGTGCGGGAGTGGAGGAAGCGCGGGCTTGACCGCCGCGCGGACCGTGCTGAGCTTCATCGTCGGCGCGGTCCTGGTCTATGGCCTGGTCGTGGCTGCCGCCTGGCTGGGACAGCGCAAGCTGATCTATCCCGCGCCTTCGGGCAGGCAGGCGGTCCCGGACGGGTATGAACGCGTCCTGCTGCAGACATCCGACGGCCTCACGATCGATGCGGCGTGGCGACAGGGACTGCCCGGTCGCCCGGTCGCCGTCTTCTTCCATGGCAATGGCGACCGCTGGTCGGGCGCGGCGCAGGCCATGGCACCGCTGGCGCGCGCAGGGTTCGGCGTGCTGCTTTCCGAATATCGCGGCTATTCCGGCAATCCCGGCACACCTTCCGAGGACGGCCTGTACCGCGACGGCGATGCCGCCATCGCCTGGCTGCGCGATCGGGGCATCGCGGACCAGCGCATCGTGCCCATAGGCAATTCGCTGGGTTCGGGCGTGGCGACTCGCATGGCGGTGACGCACGGGCTGGACCGGCTGGTGCTGGTGTCGCCTTTCACCAGCCTGCCCGATGCGGCGAGCGCGCGGTTTCGCTTCCTGCCGGTGCGGCAATTGATCGCGGACCGCTATGACAATCGCGCCATGATGGAGGACTATGGCGGGACAGCGCTGATCCTGCATGGGGTTCGCGATTCCCTGATCTCGATCGATCACGCGGGCGCGTTGGCGAATTTGTCGGATCGCTTCACGCTGGTGACGTTCGACCAGGCCGGGCACGAACTGGCCTATCTGCCCGAATCGGGCCGGGCGATCCGCCGCTGGCTACACAACGAAGCGGGCCAGCCCTAGCCGACACACCCGGGCCGATCCGCCCCCTGGCCGATCCCCCTAGCCCACCCAGCGCCACAGGCCTGCCGCCACGCCGCCCAGCGGCAGGTGCAGCCAGTTGATCGCCAGCCACAGCGCCAGCGCGATAAGCCATTTGACCGGGGGTACGCTGGCAAAGCCGGACAGACGCGGCAGATAGCTCGTCCGGGCCTGCCAGCCGGTCCAGGCTTCGCCCAGTTGCTGCTGCTTCTTGTGGTCCTGCATCGCCGATCCGCCCAGCGCCAGCACGATCAGCGCGCCCAGCAGGAACAGGGTGCGCGGTTCGGGGACCAGCAATATGTGCGAGAAGGCCCAGATCGCGATGCCCCACATCATCGGATGGCGCGTGACCGCGAACACGCCCGCCGGCTGCTTGCTGGCGGCCAGCTCGGCGGCCCTGGGCGAAGGCGCGGCGGGATTGCCCGACAGGCTGCCGATGAACAGCAGCAGCGCGAGATAGGTCAGCGCCATGGCGGCGATCCATGCCCACAGCGAATACGGCTCCCACGCATAGGGACCGCGCGGCGCCGCGCCAAAGGCGAAGACCGCCCAGCCCAGCGTGACCACCGCGACGATCGAATAGACCGCCATGAAGCCCGCCTGCCCCAGCAGGCCGACCAGCGGCCTGCGCAGCGACTGGCTGAGGATCACGTGGGAGCCCACGAAGACGATCGCCGCCGAGAGCAGGAAGGAGAGCCGTAGATCCATGTGCGCTGCCTGTCCTTGCTGCAAGGCGCGGATCGTGGCAGCCGCGAGGGGCCTTGGCTAGCCCCTCGTTTCCGGATGCATGCCCGCGGCCTGCGGTTCGCCGACTTCCTTCTGGCCCAGCAGGTCGTCGCCGACATTGTCGTCCTGCAGCGTGTCGAGATGCATCAGCTTCTTCACCAGCGGCGACAGCAGCAGCACCGCGCCGCCTATGGCGATGGCGTACCAGCCGACGGTGGAATAGACCGACAGCACCAGTTCGCGCCCGGCTTCCTCGCCTTCCAGCCCCTCGCCGCCAGCCGCGCTTGAGATCAGGCCTGCCGCGAAATTGCCGGTGGCCGATGCGAAGAACCAGGTCCCCATGATCAGCGAGGCCATGTGCGCGGGCGCAAGCCGGTTCATCGACGACAGGCCGACCGGCGACAGGCACAGCTCACCCGTGGTGTGGAGCAGGTAGATGAGGAAGATGAAGGCGACCGGCACCGCGCTGACGCCCGCGGCATTCGCGCCCCAGACAAGGACGAGGAAGCCGAGGCCGACCTGGATCACGCCAAGGCCGAACTTGAACGGCGCCGAAGGCTCCTTTCCCTTGCGGCCCAGGATCGTCCAGCCCCATGCGAAGAACGGGGCGAGCAGGAAGATATAGGCCGCGTTCAGCGACTGGAACATCGATGCGGGGACCTGCCAGCCGAACAGCGACCGGTCGACATGGCGGTCGGTGAACAGGTTCAGCGAATTGCCCGCCTGTTCGAACAAGGCCCAGAACACGATCGACACGAAGATCAGGAACAGCGCGGCGAAGATGCGGTCGCGGTCCTCGGCAGGCAGCTTGACCACCGAATAGAGCACGACGCCCAGCACCAGGATCGCGCCGAACACGCCCAGCAGCGTGCCGACCACGTCCTGGTTCTGCACCATCCACCAGCATACCACGACCGCGCCGAGGCCGACGCCGTACAGCGCGAACTCGACGGCCCGCGACAGCGCCTTAGGCGGCTCGCCCCGGCCCATCAGATAAGGCTTGCCGATGATGAACACGACCAGGCCCAGCAGCATGCCCACGCCCGCCGCGCCGAAGCCGTACGACCAGCCATAGACCTCGCCCAGATAGCCGCACAGCAGCGATCCCAGGAACGCGCCCAGGTTGATGCCCATGTAGAAGATCGTATAGGCCGGATCGCGCCGCGCATCGGTGCGCGGGTAGAGCTGTCCCACGATCACCGAGATATTGGCCTTCAGAAAGCCCGATCCCACGATGATGAAGGCCAGCGCCAGCCAGAATATGTTGAGCGAGGCGGCATCCTGTCCGCCCGTCCCCTCGAACCCCATCAGGAAGTGGCCGAAGGTAAGGATCACCGCGCCATAGAGCACGGCCTTCCTCTGCCCCAGCCAGCGGTCGGCCAGATAGCCGCCCAGCACCGGCGTGATATAGACCAGCGCGGTATAGGCGCCATAGATGACCCCCGCCTCGCCGTCCGAGAACAGCCAGTGCTTGGTGAGGTAGAAGATGAGCAGGGCGCGCATTCCGTAATAGGAAAAACGCTCCCACATCTCGGCGAAGAACAGGATGAACAGGCCCTTGGGGTGGCCGAGGATCGTCCCGCGGGCATCGCCGCTCTGCTCGTAACTGGTCGCCATCGGGGGAGCTTGCTTTCCTTGTTTCGCGTCGGGCTCGAAACCGCGCACCCTAAAGCATCGCCGCCGTGGGTAAAGCCCGATTGTTGCAGGTGAAACCGGTGTCGTTGCAGCAATGCCACGCCGCGCTGTCGGGCGAAGCGGCGCGGGTGCCGCGCTTGTCTGCGGCAGTGTATTATGCCACTATCACGCCATGCCGCGCCCCACCGGAACCCAGGCCACGCGCCCCGTCTATCTGAAACTGCGCGACGAGATCGTGGCCGCGATCCTGACCGGCGCCTTCCGCGAAGGCGAACTGCTTCCCTCGGTGCGGGCCTTTGCCGCAGAGCACGGGGCGAACCCGCTGACGGTGGCCAAGGCCTATCAGCAATTCCAGGACGACGGGCTGATCGCAGTGCGCCGCGGCGTCGGGGTCGAGCTGCTGGACGGCGCGCGCGACCGGCTGCTGAGGGCCGAGCGCACCCAGTTCCTGGCCGAGGACTGGCCTGCGATCCGCGAACGGATGGTGCTGCTGGAACTGGACCCGGCCCGCCTGCCGACCGGCGCGACCTAGCCTTTTTCCGGCGACAGCCTACCCTTTTGGGCATGTTTCACGGCCGCCATGCCCCGGCTAATACCCTTGTATGTTGCGCCTGCGAATGGCATTATCCACGAATTCCGTTCGTTGCATCTAATCTGGACTGCGAGGGGCCCGGCCAGACCGGGGGGTCGATAGACGGATGCCAACGGGGTCGCAGCCACGGCAAGCGGGGTGCACGCGAATGATCAGATCCGAACTCATCCAGACCCTGGCACGGGAAAATCCCGAGCTTCGTCCCGAAGATGTGGAGGCCGTGGTCAGTACGTTCTTCGACGCGATCACCGAACGGCTGGCACAGGGCGGCCGGGTGGAACTGCGCGGTTTCGGCGCATTTTCGACGCGGGAGCGCGCGGCGCGCGCGGGCCGTAATCCGCGCACCGGCGAAACGGTCGAGGTTCCGGGCAAGCGCGTCCCCTATTTCAAGGCAGGCAAGGAAATGCGCGAGCGGCTAAACGGCTGATCGCGCAATGTCCGGCGATATTCGCGCCGGATGCGGCATCGCGTCTTTCGACGGGCGTTGCGCGCCGCCCGCGCTTTGCCTAGGGCATGGCGCGCGGCGCAAGGGCCTTGCCGCCGCACAGGCGATGCGGGCGTGGCGGAATGGTAGACGCCGGGGACTTAAAATCCCCTGATCCTCGATCGTGTGGGTTCGAGTCCCACCGTCCGCACCAGAACCCGACAACCGCTTCCCCGCCGCATCGCATGGTAAAGATTATCCTGCCGGAATCTTTGTATTTTTCCGCAGATTGGCGAACGGTCTCTTAACCATTCCCCTTGTAAACCGGATGGGTGGAAGAGCGTGCGATCAAGAGATTCATGCTCGACAGGTGGCAAACAGGGGAACTGTCGTGAGTGATCTGGGTCAACACGGAATGTTCGGCGAGACGATCGCCGCCTATGCAGAGCGGCGCAGGGAAGAGCGCTTTCCCATCATTCGAACCGCCAAGCTGATGTACGACGATACCGAGATGCCCTGCGTATTGCGCGACATCTCGAACAGCGCGCTGCGCGTGCGCATCTATGACGCGATCCCGATGGGCAGCCGCGAGATGATGCTGGAATTCGGGGACGGCGACCGCCACCCGGTCGAGCTGGTCTGGCAGCGCGACGGGCATGCCGGGCTGCGCTTTCCGCAATTCGCCGACCTGCGCGCCCTGGTGGGCGAGAAGGGACCCTTCCGCAAGCGCGCGATCCGCATCGGCGTCGACCTGCCTTCATCGGTCACCGTGCTGGGCACAAGGCATGAGATCAGGATCGAGGACATCTCGCATCAGGGTGCGCGGATTTCCTGCGACCATCCGCTGGCGATCGACCAGCAGCTGCGAATCGCCGTGCCTTCGCTGGGCGAAGTCTATGCGGTGGTCCGCTGGCGCGAGCAGCCGCATTACGGGCTGGCCTTCCTCGAGACCTTCCGGTTCGAGGAGATCGCCCACATGGCTGGCAGCCTTCAGGCGATCTCGCGCGTGTGGCGCAGGCAGCATCCCCGGCAGGAAGTGGTGCGTCCGGTGACCATGCAAAAGCGCGTCGTGAATGGCTGATCGCGTCGGCAAAGCGCGCGCGGCGATGCGGCGTTAACGATAATCGGCCGCCTTTCCCGCCGCGTTAACGAGCCCTTAGCCATTTTCCGTCAGCCTTTGTCCAGCGACCGGAGACACCATCCTGCACCGGCGGGGCGGCGGCTTTGGCGACAGGGGTGAGACGGGGGTAAAATGGCTTTCTTGCAGACTTCGGCCGATCCGCGCCAGGCGGCGAACCCGCAGGATCTGACCGTCGATGTCGTCATCATCGGCGCCGGCCCCGCGGGGCTGACGGCAGGCTATCTGCTGACCAAGGCGGGCAAGTCCGTCGCCATCATCGAGAAGGACGAGACCTATGTCGGCGGCATCAGCCGCACGGTCGAGCACGAGGGATACCGCTTCGACATCGGCGGCCACCGGTTCTTTTCGAAGTCCAGGGCCGTGGTGGATTTGTGGAACGAGATCCTGCCCGACGACTTCATCAGCCGCCCGCGGATGAGCCGCATCTATTACGAGGGCAAGTTCTATTCCTATCCGCTGCGCGCGTTCGAGGCGCTGCGCAATCTGGGACTGTGGCGCTCGGCCATGTGCATGGCGAGCTTTGCCAGGGTGCAGATGTTCCCGCGCAAGCAGGTGAAAAGCTTCGAGGACTGGACCATCAACCAGTTCGGCGAGAAGCTCTATTCGATCTTCTTCAAGACCTACACCGAGAAGGTGTGGGGCATGCCTTGCGACGAGATGAGCGCCGATTGGGCTGCGCAGCGGATCAAGGGGCTATCGCTGTGGGGCGCAGTGGTCGATGGGCTGAAGCGTTCGCTCGGCCTTAACAAGAGACCCAACAACGGCATGCAAGCCAAGACCCTGCTGGAAGAATTTCGCTATCCGCGGCTTGGCCCCGGCATGATGTGGGATGCGGCGCGCGACCACGTGGTCGCGGGCGGCAACAGCGTGCTGATGGGCCATGCGCTCAAGCAGCTTGCCAGCGACGGCGAAGGCGGCTGGCGGCTGGACGCGGTGACCGCCGATGGCGAGGAGCGGATCATCCGCGCGCGCCACGCGATCAGCTCGGCCCCCATGCGCGAGCTGGCGGCGCGGCTTTCGCCTGTTCCCGATGCGGTGCTGGACGCTAGCGGACTGAAATACCGCGACTTTCTGACCGTCGCGCTGAAGATCCGCAGCGATGACCTGTTCCCCGACAACTGGATCTACATCCACGATTCCAAGGTGCAGGTCGGCCGCATCCAGAACTTCCGCAGCTGGTCGCCTGAAATGGTGCCCGATGCCTCGGTCGCATGTGTCGGCCTTGAATATTTCTGTTTCGAGGGCGACGGGCTCTGGGCGTCCTCGGACGATGACCTTGTGGCGCTGGCGACCCGCGAGATGGAGATCCTCGGCCTTGCGCGCCCCGAAGACGTGATCGGCGGCACGGTGGTGCGGCAGGAAAAAGCCTATCCGGTCTATGACGAGGATTACGCGCAGCGCGTCGCCGTCATGCGCGAGGAGCTGGAGGACAAGCACCCCACGCTGCACCTGGTCGGCCGCAACGGCATGCACCGCTACAACAACCAGGACCATGCGATGATGACCGCCATGCTGACGGTCGAGAATATCCTGGCAGGCCAGCGGGTCTATGACACCTGGTGCGTGAACGAGGACGCCGAGTATCACGAGGCCGGAAGCGAGGGCGAGCAGCCCGCCTTCCCGCAGCATGCCGGCGATGCCGCCGATCGCGCCGCCGCCCTGTCGTCGATGCGCGCGGTGCCGATGCCTGTAAGCGTTCGTGCGGAAACAACCTCCGCGCCGATGCGGGGGCGCGACGCCGCATGAATTTTCGGGACGAAGCCCGGCGCTTCGTCGCCTATGGCGCGGCCAGCGCGCTCGCGCTCGGCTTCGACATGGGCAGCTATCTGCTGTTGATCGGGGCGGGCATGTCGGCCCCCCTCGCCGCCGTGGTCGGCTATGCGCTGGGCATCGCGGTGCACTGGCTGGCGTCGAGCCATTTCGTCTTTGCCGGCCGCGTCGCGCAGCCGGGCCGCGAACGCTCGGCACAGATGGGGCTGTTCGCGCTGTCCGCGCTGGTCGGGCTGGCGCTGACATGGCTGATCGTCAGTGCAGGCGTCGCATCCGGCCTCGACCCGCGGCTGGCCAAGATCGCGGCCATTGCCGCCAGCTTCATCGTCACCTTCCTGCTGCGCGCCCGCTTCGTCTTCGCCCCGCGCAATGCGGGCGAGCGAAAGGTCGCCGCGCAGTGATCGGGGAACGCCGCCGCCCGGTGATGGATACGGATCTGGTGATCCGGGCCTCGCTTGCGTGGCTGCTGATGGTGGCCGTCCTGCTGATCGCCGGCCTGCCCGCGATCCTGGGCCGCCAGTTCAACGAAGGCGACGACATCATGCGCCTGCTGCAGGTGCGCGACTGGCTGGCGGGGCAGAGCTGGTTCGACGTGTCGCAATATCGCATCGACGCGCCCTATGGATCCGGAATGCACTGGTCGCGGCTGGTCGATGTACCGCTGGCGGTGGTCATCCTCGTGCTCGCGCCGATATTCGGCCAGCCCGCTGCCGAGCATGTCGCGGCGGTAGTCGTCCCGCTGGCGACCCTGTGGCTGGCGGTGCTGCTGATCGGGCGCATCGCTTGGAAGATCGGCGACGAGGAAGCCACCGGCCTCGCCTGCCTGTCCGCCGCCATCGCCGCGCCGCTGCTGCACCAGATGCGGCCGATGCGGATCGATCACCACGGCTGGCAGATCGTGCTGTTCATGCTGGCGGTCAATGCGCTGATGGCGCGCGATGCCCGGCGCGGCGGGTGGATCCTGGGCGGCGCACTGGCGCTGTGGCTCAACATCTCGATGGAAGCTCTGCCGATGGTGCTGGGCTTCGGCGCGATCCTGCTGGTGCGCTGGCTGCGCTGCTGGGGCGACCGGCTGTGGCTGACATCGATGATGCAGGCGCTGGCGGCGGGTTCGGCGCTGCTGTTCCTGCTGACGCGGGGTCTGACCGCGGGAATGCCGATGTGCGACGCGGTGGCGCCCGCGCATATCGCGGCGCTGGCCATCGCGGCGATCGGCGCGACGGGCCTTGCCCGGACCGAGACGCCGCGCCCCTTGCTGTTCACGCTGCTGGTCCTGGGCACCTGCGCGGTCACGGGGGTGGTCGTGCTGCTGCAGATCGCGCCGCAATGCGCGGGCGGCAGCTTTGCGGGCATGGACCCGATGGCCCGCGACATCTGGCTTGCCAATGTGATCGAGAGCCAGCCGCTGTGGCATCATCCCGCCCATCTGGCCGCGCAGATCCTGATCCCCGCGCTGGTCGCCATCGTGGTTTCGCTGCGGCTCGCCGCGCGCAGTTCGGCATGGCTGCACCGCTGGTACCTGGAATACACCGCCCTGCTGCTGGCGGCACTGGCGATGGCGGTGCTGCTGCCACGCTCAAGCGGTTTGGTGGCGGCGCTGGCCGCGGTGCCCATCGGCATCCAGATGAAGCAATGGCTGCGGCAGCTGCGCAAGCTGAACCGTCCCGGCAAACAGGCGATGGCGGTCGCGGGCATGGTCGCGTCGCTTCTGCCCGCCATGCCGCTGACCCTGCTGATGCAGGCCGCGCCCAGTCATGCGAGCGCGCCGCCCAGCGCTGCGGAAAGCTGCGACGTGCGCGGCGCGCTTGCGGCACTGGGCGAAGAGCCCGCCGATATACTGGCGCCGATCGACATGGGTCCGTCCATCCTGCTCGACAGCCCGCACAGGGTGGTCGCGACCGCGCATCACCGCGCGCACAAGGGAATCGGCGACACGATCCGTGCCTTTTCGGGCAGCGACGAGGCCGCGCACCAGATCCTGGCTCGACGGCGCATCGGCTTCGTGATGATGTGCCCCGGTCAGGCCGAGGTGCAGTTCTACCGCCAGATAAACGGCAGCAGCTTCGCGGATAATCTGGCAGAGGGCACCGCGCCCGACTGGCTGATGCCGATCACGCATGAGGGCGACCGCAACGTGCTGGTCTGGCGGGTGATCGGCTAGGCTGGGTGCCGCGCCGCGCAATCGGAGCAGACGCCGCGCAGTTCCACCACCGTGCGCAGATCGCCGAAACCGGCGGATCCCGCGGCATTGCGCAATCCGTCGGTCAACCGGTCGTCGTCGATATGCTCCGCCCGGCCGCACTGGTCGCAGATCACGAAGATGCAGTCGTGGCGGCAGCCGGGATGGCGATTGACCAGATAGGCGTTCGCGCTCTCGATCCGGTTCGCCAGATTGGTCCGCACGAACAGGTCTAGGATGCGATAGACGCTGTTGGGCGCGACCCGCTTTTCACGTTCGCGCGTCAGGTCCTCGGCAATGTCATAGGCGGATACCGGCGCGGCGCTTTTCATCAGCTGGCCGAATACCGCGCTGCGCATGTCGGTCCATTGCTCGCCCGCATCGGTCAGCGCCGCGCGCGCGGCGCGCAGCAGCGACTGGCCCGAGTGCTCCTCGTGGTCGTGACCCGCATGGTCGTCGATCGTGTGGATATGGTCAGCCATGGATGCGTACCGGGATATGATCCGCCGCGCCGCATGGCAAGCGTGCGGCGTTCATCCGCGCTGGAACGATGCCCGGTAATCCTGCGGGAACAGCGCCTGAAGCGCGCGCACCTTGGGCGCGTCCCAGCGCATGATATAGGGATGGCGCGGGTTCTTCAGCGCGAAATCCTGGTGGTAGGTTTCCGCCGGATAAAAGGCCTTCTGCGCCTCGATCCTGGTGACGATGGGCTTGGCCCACAAATCCGCCTTGTCCAGCTGCGCGATATAGGCGCGCGCGACGCGTGCCTGCGCGGGGGTCGTCGGCACGATGGCGCTGCGATAATGGCGGCCGCTATCCGGACCCTGGCGGTTAAGCTGGGTGGGGTCGGCGACGACGGCGAAATAGATGCGCAGCAGCTCGTCATACCGAACCTTTGCGGGGTCATAGGTAATGCGCACCGCTTCGGCATGATCGGTCGCGCCCGCGCTGACCTTCTTATAATCGGCGTCCGCCTTGCTGCCGCCGTGATAGCCCGCGACCGCGCTCTTCACCCCGTCGACATGGCTGAACACCGCTTCCACGCCCCAGAAACAGCCGCCGGCAAAGATTGCGGTGCGGGTGTCGCCGGTTTCCTTCACCTGCAGTTCGGCAACCGGCGTACGGACCGGTTCCTCGGCAAGGGCGGGGACCTGGCTTGCTGCCAGCAGGGCAGCGCCAATCGCAAGAAGAGGTGCGCGTGTGTTCAATCCGGGTTCCTTATACGAAAGCGGCGGCGATGGCCTGCGTCGCGACAGGGAAACCGGTTGCAGCAAACAGACCGCCCGCGCCGATGGCAAAGCCAATGGACAGGTTCCGGATCATGGCCCGGTCACGCAGGATGGCTGCAAGGATCTTCATGGCGCTGCTTTCGTCTGCTTAAGGTTTCTCGGTCGGGATATGGTTACCGCTTATACGCGCAGCCCACTGAAAGAAGCGTGAACGCCCCCGTCGTGCGCCGTTCATCTTCCAATCGACCGACCGCGTGATCCGCCCGATCAATGGCGGAAATGACGCATCCCGGTGAACACCATGGCAAGCCCGGCCTTGTCAGCGGCGGCGATCACCTCGTCGTCGCGAATCGAACCGCCGGGCTGGATCACCGCGGTCGCGCCCGCCTCGGCTGCCGAAAGCAGGCCGTCGGCAAAGGGGAAGAACGCGTCCGATGCAACCGCGCTGCCGGCCGTCATGGGCTCGTTCCAGCCATAGGTGTCGGCGGCTTCCTTCGCCTTAACCGCGGCGATGCGCGCCGAATCGCGGCGGTTCATCTGGCCCGCGCCGATGCCTGCGGTCTGGCCATCCTTCACATAGACGATGGCGTTCGACTTCACATGGCGCGCGACGGTCCAGGCGAACAGGCAGTCCTTCAGCTCGCGGTCGGTCGGCTCGCGCTTTGTGACGACCTTCAGCTGCTGCGGATCGACATGGGCGAAATCGCGGTCCTGCACCAGCAGTCCGCCCGCGATCACCACCTGGCTGACGCCCCGGCGGCGCGGATCGGGCAGCGCGGGCACGATCAGCAGTCTAAGGTTCTTCTTGCGCGCGAAGATGGTGCGCGCCGCCTCGTCCGCGCCGGGGGCGACGACGACCTCGGTAAAGATCTGCGCGATCTTTTCCGCCGTCGCACCGTCGAGCGGGCGGTTCACCGCGACGATGCCGCCGAACGCCGACACCGAATCGCAGGCCAGCGCCTTGTCCCACGCCTCGGCCAGCGTTTCGCCGACCGCCACGCCGCAGGGATTGGCATGCTTCACGATCACCACGGTCGGCGGGCCGTCGGCGAACTCGGCCACCAGTTCCAGCGCGGCATTCGCGTCATTGTAATTGTTGTACGACAGCTCCTTGCCCTGGATCTGCTCGGCCTGCGGCAGGCCTACCGCATGCGGCCCCTCGGGCACGTAGAGAGCGGCCTGCTGATGCGGGTTTTCGCCATAGCGCAGGGTGGTGACCAGCTTCGACGCCATCGTCCGGCGCGGCGGGAACTTCAGCTGCTGGTCGGCATGGGCGAACCATTGGCTGATCGCCGAATCGTAAGCGGCGGTCGCGGCATAGGCCTTGGCCGCCAGCATCTTGCGAAAGCCATAGCCCGTGGCCCCGACGCCTGCATCCAGCTCGGTAATCAGCGCGCCGTAATCGGCCGGATCGGTCACGATCGAGACATAGGCATGGTTTTTCGCGGCCGAGCGCACCATCGACGGGCCGCCGATGTCGATATTCTCGATGATCTCGTCGCGGTCCGACCCCTTGGCCACCGTCTCGGCAAAGGGATAGAGATTGACGACGACCAAATCGATCGCGCCGATCCCGTGTTCGTACATCGCCTTTGCATGGGCCGGATCGTCGCGCACCGCCAGCAGCCCGCCGTGGACCTTGGGATGCAGCGTCTTGACCCGCCCATCCATCATCTCGGGAAAGCCGGTAAGGTCGGAGATGTCCCTGACCTCAAGCCCCGCCTCGCGCAGCGCTTTGGCGGTGCCGCCGGTCGAGACTAGCTCGACATTGCGGGCGGCCAGTGCCTTACCCAGATCGACCAGCCCGGTCTTGTCCGAAACGGACAGCAGGGCGCGGCGGACGGTGACGGGGTTTTCCATGGACGGGGCTTTCGTGGCAGCGGCGCGACACGCACCTTTCATGCGCGTGCGCTTAGGCCCGCGCGCGCCATTCATCAACCCGGCGATAACCCTGCCGGCGATAACCCTGATATCCGGTGTCGTGCCCGGTCGCGGGCGTTCAGCCCGTCTTGCGCAAGGTCCAGTGCACCATGTCGCCCTCGCGCCCGACATCGCCGGTGACGACCAGCTGCAGGGTCTGGCGCGGCTGGCCGCCGCTGTCGACCCACAGGCTTTCCTCGATCGCCAGACCCGGCTCGTCCACGCGGAACTGCCAGAACGAACCATCGGGCAGCGCCAGCATCGCGCCGCTGCCGCCGTCTTCTGTCTTGACGACATGGTCGGCGGCGACATTGGCGCCCAGGTGGAATCGGATCGCAAAGGCATGGCTGCCGCGCCGCGCCCGCTTGCCGCGGGGCATCAGCGCGTCCTGTCCTTCCAGGATCGATCCGTCATCGGCCAGCGCCAGCCGCCGTTCGTGATAGAGCCCGTGGCGGGCGACATAGCCGTCATGGCTGGCGATCATGATCTGCGCGCCCTGCGCCCGCTCGCGGTCGAAGGTGACGGTCTTGACCCCGCCGCCCAGCCGCCCGTCGGCCTCGACCGCGGTCGAATCGGCTTCACCAAGTGTCAGCGTGCTATGCGCGGCGGTGGATCGCAGCCCTTCCTCGATCCGGCGCGGCACCGCGCCGCCCGCCATCGACGCACCGCCGCAATTGACGAAGATGCGCTCTGTCCCGTGGCTGAATTCGATGGCCAGCGTCGATGCGCAGCCGCCATGTGCCTCGCGCCCCGAAGGGGGCGGCGCGGCATCGAACTGCAGCACGGCCTGTTTCGCGGCCAGCCGCTGATAGCCCCAGTGCCCCGCCTCGCGCAGCGGGCGGGCATGCGGATCGGCCGCCTCGCACAGCATCGTCAGGCGGCGCGCGCTGACCGGCGCGCAGCCCTGCCAGCTGCCCAGCGACCCGTCGGCATGCGCCAGCGCCAGCAGCGGCGGCGTCATCAGCCGCAGCATCGTCTCGACCTGCCTGGGCGGTTCGCGGCGGCACGCGCGATAGCAGGCGACCAGCCGCAGCAGCGCGGCGATCGCGGCGATCTGGTCGTCGGGGCTGCGCGACAGCATGCCGCCATCCTCGCCCACCGCATCGCCCAGGGTCGCGACCAGCCCGGCCTCTCCATACAGGCGGCGCGGCTTGCCGTCGGGCATCAGCAGGCCCGCCGCGGTGACCGCAACCCATGCGGGGATCGCGTCCTGCGGCGCATGGCGGCGGCGCACCTGGCGGTCGAGCCACAACGCGGTATCCGACATGTGGCGCAGCAGCGCGGCGCGAAACGCACGGTCGGTGCCCGACAGGATCAGCGGCGCATGCACCAGCCAGATCAGCAGCCGCTCACCCGCGACGCCGGCCTGCCATGCGGGCCCCTCGCCCACCACCGGGTTCGCCAGCATCCAGCGGCGCAAGATATCCTCGGCCACCGGGGCGACCTTGTCGCGCGTGCCGGCGGCTTCCAGGTCGGGCAGCCAGGCAAAGCCGTGGATCGCCCGCGCGATCGGCGGCGCCAGCTTGCCCGAGCTGAAATCCAGGTTCTCGACGCTCAGCCTCTTGCCCGCGATCAGGAAATGCCCCGCGCGCAGCGCCATGCCGCCCGGACGCTCGCCCGGCAGCGGTTCGGCCACGGTCGCCAGCAAGCGCATCTTCGACGGCTTGTGGAACGGGCGCACCAGGTTGCGCGCCGAAATGCCGCGCGCATACAGAAAGCGCATCACCCGGTCGATCGGACCCAGGCTGGGCGGCGACAGTTCGGCCAGCGCCAGCTCGCCATCGCGCAGCGGAGGGGGCGGAGCGGGATCGCCGCTCATCCTGCCGGCACCGCCCAGTGCGGGGCCAGAAGCGGGGCCAGAAGCAGGACCGGGCCCAGGACCGGCACCGGGCGCCGGGCCAGGCCCAATTTCGCCTGCCTCCGTCTCGACCAGGCCGCCATCGCCGCCCGCCCCGGCCAGGGGAACGCCGCGCCGACCGGCGGAACCGGACCGCGCCTTGGACGCGTCGTGGAGAGAGGAGTGGTGGAAGACCATAACGGATTCAATCCTTGCCCTTAAGGGCGGCGATATTGGCGGCATATTGCGGCGGACCGCCCTTGAAGGTAGCGCTGCCAGCGACCAGCACGTCGGCGCCCGCATCGACGCACAGTCGCGCCGTTTCGGCGTTCACGCCGCCATCGACTTCCAGCCGGATGTCGCGGCCCGACTTGTCGATCATGCGGCGAACCGCCTCGATCTTCTTCAATTGCGAATGGATGAAGCTTTGCCCGCCGAAGCCGGGATTGACGCTCATTACCAGTACAAGGTCGATCTCGTCGATCAGATAATCCAGCATTTTGGCCGGCGTGCCGGGATTGAGCGAGATGCCCGCCTTTTTCCCCAGCCCCTTGATCGCCTGCACGGTGCGGTGGATGTGCGGCCCCGCCTCGGGGTGGACGGTGATGATGTCGGCGCCCGCTTCGGCGAAATCCTGCAGGTACTGGTCCACCGGGCTGATCATCAGGTGCACGTCGAAGACCTTGGCCGAATGGGGGCGCAGCGCCTTTACCACCGCCGGGCCGATGGTGATGTTGGGCACGAAATGCCCGTCCATCACGTCGACATGGATCCAGTCCGCGCCTGCTTCGTCGATGGCGCGCACTTCCTCTCCCAACCGGGCGAAATCGGCGGACAGGATCGACGGAGAGATGAGCGGTTCGGGCATGAAT
This sequence comes from Croceicoccus marinus, assembly GCF_001661675.2. Classification (NCBI taxonomy): domain Bacteria; kingdom Pseudomonadati; phylum Pseudomonadota; class Alphaproteobacteria; order Sphingomonadales; family Erythrobacteraceae; genus Croceicoccus; species Croceicoccus marinus. The sequence goes on from NZ_CP019602.1 coordinate 2,711,847, forward strand.
CACGGATAGTCCACAGCAGAGAAGCGTCACAAGCAAGACCGGCGGTTTTTTCCACACGCCCCCTTCGGTTCGTCCCTGATAGAGACAGTTCCGGCAGCCGAAGCGGGGGGAATACGCGCCCACCCGTGCCAAGCGCCGCAAATGCGTTTAGGAAAGGCGCGATGTTCCGCCCGATGACGCCCCGCCCATGACGCTCTCGACGATCCGCCGCGCGGCGGGGCTGCTGCGCTCGATCCCGCCGGGGCAGATCGCGCTGCTCTCCGCGCTGACGCTGGCCTCGGCCCTCAGCGAGGGGGTGGGGCTGCTGATGCTCGTGCCGATGCTGTCGGCGCTGTCCGCGGGCGAGCTGGCCGCCGGGCTGCCCGGCTGGGCGGCCTCGGCCTCTGCCACGCTGGCGCAATGGATGGGGCTTGGCGGATTGCTGGCGCTGTTCGTCGCGCTGGTGGCGGCGCGGGCGGTGCTGAACTACCGCCTCGCGCTGGCGCAGACGCGCAGCCAGTATGCCGTGGTCGACGACTGGCGCGACCGGATCTATCGCGCGTTGCTGTCGGCGGGCTGGCGGCATCTGTCGGCGATGCGGCAATCGGACAATATCAGCCTGCTGATCCAGTTGGTCGACACGATCGGCGACGGCATATTCCGCCTGCTGGGCCTGCTGACCAGCGTGGTGACGCTGGGGATCGTGTGGCTGGCCGCCTTCGCGCTGTCGCCGGTCACGGCGCTTGTCGGCGCGCTGGGCGGTATGGCGGTGCTGGCGCTGTTCTCGCGCTTTCGCCGCCATGCGCGCGGCCTTGGCAGCGATGTCGTGCGCGGGATCGGCGCCCTGCAGGGCGAGGCGCAGGAGACGCTGGGCGCGCTGCGCCTGATCAAGTCGCACGGGCAGGAAGGCGGCGCGGCGCTGCGCCTGTCGCAGAACGTGGGGGCGCTGCGCCGCGCGCAGCTGGCGATGATCCGCACCACCGCGGGAAGCCGCGCATTGCTGCTGTCGGCCGGGGCCGTGGCGATGGCGCTGGTCGTGTGGGTCGCGTTTGCGCGCGGCGTGTCGCTGGCGGTGCTGCTGCCGCTGGTCGCGCTGTTCGCCCGATCGGTGCCCCTGCTCGACACGCTGCAGTCGGGGCTGCAGCACTGGTCGCACGCGCTGCCCGCGATCGAACGGGCCGAGAGCCTGCTGGCGCAGGCCAGCGCGGCACGCGAACCCGACCTGCCCGCCGCCCCCGCGCCCCGGCCCCTGCACGAGATCGCGGTCACCGATGCGACAGTGCGCCACGCCGGGCGCGACAGCCCGGCGCTGGATGATGTCACGCTGGTGCTGCCTGCCGGTTCGATGACCGCGCTGGTCGGACCTTCCGGCGCGGGCAAGAGCACGCTGGCCGACCTGTTCGGCGCCATGTTCGCGCCCGATGCGGGCACGCTTTCGGTCGACGGGATGCCATTGGATGGCGCTGCTTTGGTCGGATGGCGGCGCACCAGCGCCTATCTGCACCAGGAACCGGTGCTGTTCCACACGACGATCCGCCGCAATCTGCAATGGGCCAGGTCCGACGCTGGCGAGGCGGAGATGAAGCGCGCGCTGGAGCGGGCTTCGGCCGGCTTCGTGCTGGAGCTGCCCGAGGGGCTGGACACGGTCGTGGGCGACGCGGGCCGCCGTCTTTCGGGCGGCGAACGCCAGCGGATCGCGCTGGCGCGGGCGCTACTGGGCGATCCGGCGCTGCTGATCCTGGACGAGGCGACCAGCGCGCTGGATGCCGAGAACGACGCCGCCATCGCGCGCGCCATTGCCGGGCTGAAGGGACAATGCACCATACTGGTCATCGGTCACCGCGGTGCCCTGACCGACATGGCGGACCGGGTCGTGACCTTGCGGAACGGGCGGATCGCCGGGGAAGGCGCAATTCCTTCCGCCAGCTAAACGGCGAATTCAGCACCTATTCACGGCATTTGTCCCAGAAAACCGCCAACCATGGGGCGCAGCTTGATCATTTCCCAAAGCAGACCATCTAGCCGCCCATCCCCCTTTTCTTCGCAGCGGAGCCCTTTCGCATGATCCCATCGCTCTTCACCTTCGGCCGTTACACGTCGCCCCGTTCCCGCATGCTTCGCGCCGGCGGGGCGCTTGCGCTTGCGTTGGTGGCATCGGCGCTTGTCCCGGCGCCCGCGATGGCCGCGCCCGCGGGATGCGAAGGCGACAGCAGCGGCAACAGCTGGATGTTCCTGGAAGCGCAGGGCATGCGCAATGCCAAGGGCTGGCTGACGGTCAAGATCTACAACAGCTCGGACGAGTTCCTGGCCAGCGGCGGTTCGATGGACGTGATCCGCGTGCCCGCAAGGCCGGGCAACCAGCGCATCTGCATGAAGCTGCCTGACAACGGCACCTATGCCCTTTTCGTCTATCATGACGAGGACAAGGACAAGAAGCTCAACTTCAACTTCCTGAAGATGAGCCCGACCGAAGGCGGCGGCTTTTCGAACAATCCCAGCATGGACCGCATCCGCCGCCCCAGCTGGAGGGAAACCGCGGTCCGCGTGTCGCGCCCCGGCCTCGCCACGCGGGTGACGGTGAACTACCCCTAAGGCCGTCCTGAACCCGCGCCTCTTTGCCTGACCGGCAGGGAAGTGTTAGCCCTGTCGTCATGAACCTTCATGCGACTCCGCCCGGCGACATCGGCTCCTCGATTGCAGAGGCGGCCGAGGCGCTGGGCGACGAGATCGTGGCGCTGCGCCGCGCGATCCATGCCGATCCCGAACTGGGGCTGGAAACGCCGCGTACCCTGGCGAAAGTGAAGGACGCACTGGCGGACCTGCCGCTGGAATGGCGCGAAGGCCCGCAAACGACCGGCGCGGTCGCCGTGCTGAAAGGCCGCGGTCCCGCCACCGACAAAAGGCGCCGCGTGGTGCTGCGCGGCGACATGGACGCGCTGCCGCTGGCCGAGGAGACGGGCCTGCCCTTTGCCTCGCGGACCCAGGGCCGGATGCATGCCTGCGGCCATGACGGGCACACCGCCATGCTGGCCGGCGCGGCAAGGCTGCTGGCCGAACGCACGCAGGACTTCGATGGAGAGGTCTGGCTGATGTTCCAGCCGGGCGAGGAAGGCTTTGGCGGCGGGCGCATGATGGTCGAGGATGGCCTGCTCACCGATCGGCATGGCCCGCCCGACGCCTGTTTCGCCCTTCACGTCATGCCCAATGCCCGCCACGGCCAGATCGCCTGCATCCCCGGCCCGCTGATGGCGGCGTCGGACACGTTGCAGGTGGTGGTGAGGGGTTCGGGCGGCCATGCCTCAATGCCGCACGGCGCTGCCGATCCCATGCCCGTCGCGGCCGAGATCGTGACCGCGCTGCAAGCCATGGTGACGCGCCAGTTCGATGCGGGCGAGCCGGTCGTCGTCACCGTCACGAGGATCGAGGCCGGGCATGCCGACAATGTCATCGCCGATGCCTGCACCATGCGCGGAACGCTGCGCACCCTGTCGGACGAGACCCGAGCCCGACTGCCGCAAGCGATCGAGCGGCTGGCCACGAATATCGCCGCGGCCCACGGGCTGACCGCGGAGGTCACGGTCAAACCGGGCTTTCCCGTCACGGTCAACGATCCGCGCGCTTTCGCCCTCGCCCGCGAGGTTGCGGTCCGCGAATTCGGCGCGGACAGCTTCGAGACGCTGAAACGCCCGCTGATGACGGCGGAGGATTTCAGCTATGTATTGAACCATGCGCCCGGCGCGATGCTGTTCCTGGGCGTTGCGCGCGAAGGTGACGATTGGTCGCAGTGCTGCGGCCTGCATTCGCCGCGCATGCATATGGACGAGACTGCCCTGCCGCGCGGGGCCGCCTTGCTGGCGGCGCTGGGGCTGGCGGTCTTGCAGAAAGGCTTGCCCGCATGACGACTCCCCCCGGATCGAACCAGCCCCGGATCGACATCAAGCGGATCGAGGCGGACATCAATGCCATCGCCCGCTTCGGCTTCAACGAAGAGGATCGCGGCGTCTATCGCCAGGGCTTCTCGCCCGAGGACATGGCCGCGCGGCAATGGCTGCGCGACCGCATGGGCGAGCTGGGCCTCGATCACCGCATGGACGGCGCGGGCAATGTGATCGGGCGTTATGGCGCAGAGGGCGCCGGCGCCGACAAGCCCGCCATCGTGATCGCGTCGCATCTCGATTCGGTGCCGGCGGGCGGTATCTTCGATGGCGTGCTGGGCGTGGTTGCGGGACTGGAAGTGATCCGCACCATGCAGGACGCGGGGATCACGCCGAACTATCCGATCGAGGTGATCGCCACCAGCGAGGAGGAAGGCCGTTTCGGCGGCATGCTGGGCGCGCAGGCGCTGACCGGCAATCTCACCCGCGAATGGCTGGAAGGCGCGGCGGACGAACACGGGCTGGCGCTGAAGGACGCGATGGCCGACGCGGGGCTGGATTACCTGGAGGCGCTGCATGCCTATCGCCGCCCCGAAACGCTGCACGCGTTCCTGGAACTGCATGTCGAGCAGGGCCCGGTGCTCGACACCGAGAAGACCACCATCGGCGTGGTCGAGGGGATTTCGGGCGTGTTCAAATGGATGGTCAGGCTGAAGGGCAAGGCCGACCATGCGGGCACCGCGCCGATGCACCTGCGGTCCGACGCGCTGATGGGCATGGTCGATTTCGCGCACGAGATCCCGCGCATCATCGACGAGGAAGGCACCGACAAGAGCCGGATCACCATCGGCCATGTCGCGCTGAAACCCGGCTTCCCCCACACCGTGCCCGGCGAAGCCGAGTTCACCATCGTGGGCCGCGACCTCGACGAGGAGGTGATGACGCGCCTCGCCGACAGCTGCCGCAAGGTGCTGGAATCGATCTCGCGCCGTCATGGGCTGAAGTTCGACTACGAGCAGATGAGCTGGCTTGCGCCCGCCTATTGCGACGAGGGGATCGTCGCGCTGGTCGAGCGCAATGCGAAGGCGCTGGACTACAGCTACAAGATCATGCCCTCGGGCGCGGGGCACGATGTGCAGTTCTTCACCGCGTTAACCAGAACCGGCCTGATCTTCGTGCCCAGCGTCGGCGGGGTCAGCCATGCGCCGGACGAATGGACTCACTGGTCCGACATCGAACGCGGCGCACAGCTGCTGTGCAATTGCGTGCTCGAACTGGCATGCGCTTCGGAGCAAGTTACACCGCTAGAACAGTCGATTGCCCGCTGATCGGGCACGCCTTGCCGCAACGCAGCAAGCAAATTCGAGAATTCGTATCTCGAAAGGGGTGCTGGCCTTGCCTCGATTGATTTACGGGGGGATGAAGGGCGCCCCGGGGGCAGGCTTTTTGAAAGCAATATCTATCGAACGAAGTTAATTTCGATTTATCCCCTCGCCCCCATGTTTCTGCGAAGGGAAACTCGTATGACACAATTCGATCAGGCACGCCGTGCCGGCATGCTTGTTGGCACCGCTATCGCGGCATTCACCGTCCTCGCCCTCCCCCAGAGCGCCATGGCCGAGGAATGCGTCATGGAGGACGCGGGCACCTCGACCCAAAGCACGCAGGGGGCAAGCAGCGCGAATGCAACCGCCACCGCCTGCGGGACCGAGGCGACGGCCAGCAGCAGCAACAGCACCGCAGTCGGCTATCAGGCAAAGGCCTCGCTCAATAGCGCGACCGTGGCCACGGGTTTCACCGATGGTGCAGTGGCTTTTGGCGCGCGCGCGGTGTCGGTCGGCTATGACACGATCGCGCTGGGCAACGATGCCCGCGTCGGCACGGTCGATTCCACCGACGGCACGAACACCACCTATGGCTTTGCCGATTTCAGCACCGCGGTCGGCGCGGATTCGCGCATCAGCGCCGCGTTCGGCACCGCAATCGGCAAGGTCGCGACCGTTTCGGCGCAGGGCGGCAGCGCGATCGGCGCCTATGCCAGCGCATCTGGCGTGAACGGCATCGCATTCGGCACCGACGCCGATCTGAACGACGGCAGCCGCATGGGCGCCAGCGCATCGGGCGCCAATTCGATCGCGATCGGCACCAATGCCGCATCGGCCGGAAGCGCTTCGACGGCGATGGGCCAGGGCGCATCTGCCATGTCCGACAATTCCGTCGCGCTGGGCAGCGGCTCGTCAGTCCAGTCGGGTGCGGGATATGCGATGGCGCTGGGCTCGCGCTCGACCGCCAGCGCCGCGTTTTCCAGCGCGGTCGGCTATTCGGCATCGTCCAGCGGCGCGCGCTCGACGGCGGTCGGCAGCCTTGCGATGTCGAGCGGCGCCGATTCCACCGCGGTCGGCCGCGGCGCGATCTCGTCGGGCGGGCGGTCCAGCGCGTTCGGCTTCAAGGCGGTCACGCCCGGATCGTTCGCAGTGGCGCTGGGGACCGAGGCTTCGGCCAGCGGCACCTCGGCCACCGCGGTCGGCGGGTCGGCCAGCGCGGCCTTCGCCAATTCGACCGCCATCGGCTATCAGGCGCAGACGACCGACGTTAACCAGGTCACTGTCGGCGGCACGGGCTCCTCGGTCCGGGTGGGCGACATCGACGCCTCGACCTCGGCGCAGGAAGGGCAGCTTTATTCCGTGACAGTCGATAATGACGGCACGCTGGGCAAGGGCAGCGCGCTCGCCACCGGCCAGCAGGTCGCCTCGCTCGCCAGCAACATGCAGGCGATCGCGGCGGTCACCGATGCGCAGTTCTCGGCGCTGCAGGCGGATGTCGACACGCTGTCGTTCCAGCTCGACGACCTCGACGAAAGCACGCGCGGCGGCATTGCCTCCGCGATGGCGCTGGGCGGGCAGATGATCGTGCCCGACAGCACGATCTCGGTCTCGGGCAATGTCTCGACCTATCGCGGAGAGCAGGGCTTTGCCGGTACCGTCGCCGCGCGGGTCGCGCCCCGCATCTACGTGTCGGGCGGCCTTGCGGGTTCGACCGCGAAAAACTCGACCGGCGGACGCGTGGGCGTCGCGCTGGGCTTCTGATCCGGGCCAGGTCCGAAAGAGGGGGCGGGCGCTTTCACAAGCGCTCGCGCCTTCGCTTTTCAGGCTGCGAACAGGCTCCACAATTGCTGTCCGGCCAGCACGACGAACAGCAGCGCCGATCCCGCCAGCATCGCGTTCGACAGCCAGCCATTGCGCGCCTCCGCCGGCAGGTCCCGGCGGTTCAGCAGCAGCAACAGGGTCACCGCCAGGAACGGCATGAACAGCGCGCCGAACGCGCCATAGATCACCGCCAGCAGGAACGGCTGCTGCGCATAAAGCAGCAGCATCGGCGGAAAGGTCAGCCAGGCGGCATAGGCGCGAAACGGCGCGCTGCGTTCGGGCGGGCCTTCGGGCAGCGGCCGGTTGAAGAACTGCGCGTACCAGTCGGCGAAGAACAGGCTCATCCCGTGCCACACGCCCAGTACGGACGAGAATGCCGTCGCGGCGAAACCGATCAGGAAGGCAGCGGCGACTGGCTGGCCGAAGCGCGCGGCAAGCACGTTCGACAGGTCCAGCAGGCCCCGGTCCCCGCTCTGCAGCGCGATGCTGGCGGCATATAGCAGTTCGGCGCCCACGATCATCATGGCGACGACGAAGATGCCGGTCAGGATATAGGCGACCGCATTGTCGATCCGCATCATCGGCAGCCAGCCGGTGCCGTTCCAGCCCTTCGCCTGCGCCCAGTATCCATAGGCCGCGGTCGTCACCGTGCCGCCCACCCCGCCGATCAGCCCCAGCGTGTAGAACAGCGAATGGCCGGGCAGCGTCACCGCCAGCCCCGACAGCAGCATCGGCAGGTCGGGGGCGGCCAGCACGGCCAGGCTGACGATCACGACGAACATCACCGCAACCAGGATCTTGATCAGCCCTTCCAGCCGCTCATACCGGTTGAAGAATACGAAGGCGAAACCCGCCAGCCCGGTCAGGATCGCCCATCCGGTCAGCGGCAACACGGGAAACAGAGCGGCCAGCGGCAGCGCGGTGGCGCTCATCGCGGTGGCGCCATAGATGAAGCCCCAGATCACGACATAGATGCCGAAATACCAGCCGGTCCAGCGCCCCAGCGACTGCCAGCCCGCCAGAATCGTCGATCCGGTCGCAAGGTGATAGCGCGCCGATCCTTCGGACAGCGCGATCTTGACGATGCAGCCCAATATCGCCGCCCACAGCAGCGCATAGCCAAAGCGCGATCCCGCGATCAGCGTGGCGACCAGATCGCCCGCGCCCACGCCGGTGGCGGCCACGACGATGCCGGGGCCGATGTGACGCCAGAGGCTGCCCGACGGCTGCTCGCTCATGCCGCGGTCAGATCAGTTCCTCGATCGCGTGAAGCGCAATCGCGTGGTTCAGGATGATGTCCTTGCGCGTGTTCGCGGTGTGATCGTCCGACTGCTTGTATTCGGCAATGCTGGCGCGCAATTTATCCTCGTCGAAGATGCCGTGCTGGGCGATCCTGTCCGACGACAGCCATTTGTCCAGCAGCAGGTCGATCTCGCGCCCTTTCTCGTCGCTGGTGTGCGCGGGCGGGGCCATGAAGGCGAATTTCTCGCGCTTGTAGAGCACCTCGGGCAGCACGTGCTTCATCGCCTCGCGCACCACCCATTTCTCGATCCCGTCGCGGATGCGAACCGATGGCGGGATGCGCATGGCGAGCTCTGCGACATGATGGTCGAGGAAAGCGGGGCGCGATTCCAGGCTGTTCGCCATGTCCACACGGTCGCCGCCCCAGTTCAGGATCTGGCCTTCCAGCATGGTCTTGATCCAGCTGTACTGCACCTTGTCGAGCACATGCCGCCCGTCGAGCATCGACTTGTCGAGACTGTAGGCAATTGCCGCAACCGGATCGTAGCCATCGAGCTTTTCGACGAATTCGTCCGACAGCAGCGGCTTCACCCGTTCGTAGACCAGCATCCACGGCTGGATCCAGCTGGGGGTGAAACCCATCACCTCCTCGAACGCAGGATGGCTGATGGTCTCCTCCGCCAGCACCGATCCTGAGAAGATCTTGTTGCGCTCCTTCATCTCGGCCCCTGCGGCGGTTTCGGCGTAGGCGGGGTCGTGAAGGAAATAATCGGCCTTGAACTGGGCATAGCCGCCGAACAGCTCGTCGCTGCCCTCGCCCGTGATCACCACCTTGTAGCCGTTTTCGGTCACGTGCTTGGACATCAGCATCTTGGCGACGCCCAGCGTGTTGTAAAAGGTGCGTTCCGAATAATAGACCGCATCCTCGAAATTCTGGCCATAGAGATCGGCGGCGGACACGCGCAATATGCCCTGGTCCGCGCCGACCATCTCGGCCATTTCGGTCGCGATCGAGGTTTCGTCATAGCGCGCATCGTCAAAGCCGATGGTGAAGGCCTTGACCGGCGATTGCTGGATCGCCGCCGCCATGCCAAGGATCGAGCAGCTGTCGATGCCGCCGGACAGGTAGCAGGCGACCGGCACATCGGCCTCCAGCCGCAGGGCGATGGATTCGACCAAAGCCTTGCGGACATTCTCGATATGCTCTTCGTCGGGCAGGTCGTCATGCTCGCCGTCCAGCGGAAAGTCGGCGTCCCAATAGCGGCGCTCTTCCACCGCGAAGCCGTCGCCGTCGCGGCTGACGATCAGCATGTGGCCGGGCTTCACCGCCTCGATCCCCTTCCACAGCGTCATGCCGGGGACCATCACCTGCATCATCTGGTGTAATTGCGCGCGCGGATCGAGTTCGCGCGGGACATCGGGATGCGCCAGCATCGCCTTGATCTCGCTGCCCCAGAACACGCCCGCATCACCCACGTGGCAAAACAGCGGTCGAATACCGAACCTGTCGCGCACAAGGATCAGCTGCTGCTTCGCCTCGTCAAATATGGCGAAGGCGAATTCTCCGCGCAAATGGTGCACGAAATCAAGGCCGTGCTTGTGATAAAGCTTGATCGCCAGCTCACTGTCGGACTTGGTGTTGAAATCATAGCCATCGGTGCGCAGCAGGCCGCGGATGCGCTTGTAGTCGTAGAACTCGCCGTTCGCGGTCAGCACCATGCCGCCGGTGCCATCGCTGTCGCGGCCGAAGATCGGCTGGTCGCCCGCGTTCAGCCCGATGATCGACAGCCGCGTATGGATCATCGCCAGCGCATTGCGGTCATCGATGTGAAAGCCGCGCCCATCCGGCCCGCGGTGATAGAGCGCATCGGCCATCTTCTCGGCGCGGGCGACGGTTTCGGGGTGATGGGTGCGGGCCCACAGCCCGGCAATTCCGCACATCGGGGCGTTCCTTTACTTGATGAGTTCGCGTTACTTGATGAGTTCGCGGGGCACGATGTTGCGCACCCGCCCGAAAATGGCGAGCAGCAGCGCCTGGCGCAGCCAGACCGCGCCATCCGCCTGGTTGAAATAGAGATTGTGGTCGGTGTCATCGAGGCAGGTGCCAAGCTCGTCCCCGCGCGCCAGCGGATGCAGGATGACCGTGTCGGTCTTCAGCTGGCTTTGCGACGACAGCGAGAACTCGTCGCCGAAGAAGCGATATCCATCGCCCAGGAATGCAATGGCGTTCATGTAGATGACGTCGAGATATTCGAGGCTCTGCTTCAGGTTCCGGCTGAAATCGATGGTGATCGGGCTGGCATTGGTCAGCGCGCGCAACTCCGTGCCCAGCGGGTCCGCCATTTCCGAGAAGATGGTGATATGATTGATGTTCCTGTGGAACAGCAGCGCCAGCGTGAGGAAGCTCTTCACCGTGCGCATATTGCCCGGCGTGCCGATGATGCCGATGGTCAGGCGGAACTGTTCGGGCAAGGTGCCGAACGCCAGCTCAGGCCGCCATTTCATCAGCGCGTACCAGTCGGCCAGCGCCTGCGTCGGATGTTCGTCCGACCCGTTGCCGCCATTGATCAGCGGAACACGCATATATTCTGTCAGCTGCTGCAGCGCCTGCTGCTGCGTGTGCCGGACCACGACGATGTCGGCGTAGCTGTTGAACATCTGCCCGATGTCGCGCATCGATTCGCCCTTGGCGACGCCGGTGGTCTTGGCGTCGGCCACGCTCATCGTCTTGCCGCCGACGTGGAGCATCGCGCTTTCGAACGACAGGCGCGTTCGGGTGGACGGTTCGAAGAAGGCGGCGGCCATGATCTTGTCGTCCAGCGCATGGCCGGCGGGAAATTTGCGCAGCTGTAGACAGGCGGCCAGCTTCGACAATTCCTGCATCAGCGGCAGGTCGAACTGCGCCGCCGACAGGATCGAGCAATTATGCAGCCGGTCGAGCACGTCGAGATCGAGCTTTGGCGACATTGCGAGCAGATCGCGCGGGTCGGGGCAATTGCCCAGCACCCCGGCTTTGCGCTGTGGGTCGGCGCGGTGGTCGAGCTGGCTGGCGGATTGGATGTCGTTCACCAGATCGACCTCGCCTTGGCGTCGCGCAGAAGCATCGCCGCCAGCGCAAGCGCCGAAACCGCGCACCAGATCAGCGCGGTCCAGACCGCGAGTTCGAGGAATCCTGCAGAAAAGCTCATGAGTCCTCCTTCAACCGCGCCCAGTCGAACCGGTTCCTGTTCAGCATGCACGCCGCCAGCATCCAGGCCATGGACACCGCGGTCGCGATGGTGGTGGCGACGAACCAGCCGATGGTGAAATAGCAGACCAGCCCCGCGCCCGCGCCCAGCAGCATCGCGCCCAGCGCGCCCGCCGTATTGGCGCTGCGCCAGTATAGGCCGGTGATGATCGGGAAGATCATCGCCCCAACCAGCGGTCCGGCGAAGAACAGCACGCTGGCGAGCGTCCCGATGCGCGGCGCGCATAGCGCCCATGTCAGGACGCCCAGCGCCAGTGTGATCCACTGCGCCGCCGATTTCAGGGCCGCGGGCGATGCATTTGGGCGCAGCAGGCGGCGCCAGATATCCTCGGTCACAAGATCGCTGGTCGCGGCGAGCAGGCTGTCGATGCTGGAGGCGAGCGAGCAGAACACGATGATGAAGATGCCGATGGCCCCCGCCGTGCCCAGCACCTGCGCGATCACCAGCGGTCCGACCATGTCCGCGCTGGGCACCGCGACGCCCAGCGCGCCCGACGCCAGCGCGATGAAGCCCGCCGCCACGGGGATCGGCAGCCACACCAGCCCGCCGATGAAGAACGCCTTGCCGCCCAGGCCTTCGCGGAACGCAAAGGCGCGGCTCCACCAGACATTGTTGTGAAACACCTCGCCCAGGCCGAACAGCAGGTTGTTGAAGATCGCCATGATCGCGGCGGGGAACAATACGTCGAGCAGCGCGGGCTTGTTCGCGGACAGTTCGGCGTGGATTTCGCCCACCGACACCTGGCCGAGCACCGCGAATCCGGTGATGACGATGCCGATGAGGATGATCAGCGTCTGGATGAAATCGGTGCCGATCACCGCCCCCAGCCCGCCGCGCATCGTATAGAGCACGCAGACGCCGAGGATGACCGTCATCCCCCAGACGTAATCGATGCCCGCCAGCGCCTCCAGCAATATGCCGCCCGCCATTGCCATGCTGACCAGCCATGTCAGCGAATAGAACAGGGTGAAGACCAGGAACACCGCCCAGGTCGCGCGCCCGTATCGCAGGCGGAAGAAATCGCCGCTGGTATAGCCATGCGGCATCAGGGCGCGGATCCGCACCGCCAGCGGCGCGAACAGCATCAGCCCCAGCGAGGCGGTGGAATAGGCGATCATGCCCCACACCCCAAGCTCCAGCGCGAATTGCGGGGCGAGCATGGTGGTGTTCGACGTGATCCACGTTGCCGCCGCCGTCGCCGAACCCAGCGCCAGCCCGACATTGCGGCCCGCCAGCGCGTGATCCTCGAAGCTCTTGTTGCGGCGGCCCCAATAGATGCCAAGCCCGACCCACAGCACGCTGAACGCGGCCAAAAGGATCCAGCCCAAAGTTGGGTCGAGGAAGATCGTGCGCTCAGTCATGGCGCGCACCGCGCAGGATGATCCCCAGCACCATCAGGAACACGACCCCGCCCAGCAGGGTGAGCAGCAGGGCGCGCGTCAGCGACTGGTGCCGCACCTCCAGCTGGATGCTGTCGGTGACCGCGCCGCCTTCCGGCCCGATGGTCAGCGTGTAATGGCCATCGGAAAGGCCCGAGAGGAACAGCTGTTCGCCGCTGCCTTCGAACACCGCGCGCCAGGGCCCGCCCTCTCTGGCCATGGATATATGCACCGGACCGTCCGCCTGCCATGCCAGCGGGACCTGTCCGGTATCGCTGGTCCGCGGGACCTGTCCGGTATCGCTGGTCAGCGGGACATCGTCGCTGAAAGCCGGCTGGGCCGAGGCGGGCAGGGAAAAAGCAAGCAGGGAAGCGGCGAGCGGCACCAACCCTGGGCGGGCGGCGCTTGCCGTTCTGGTTGCCGCTTGTCCCGCGATGCCGTCTGCTCCGTCGCTTCGTAACGATTACGGCCTACCAAGCTTGGCCGGCAAGGGCCACCGGCGGCGGATATTTTATCCCGCCGCCGGTGCGCGCCGCATCAATCGACCAGCGACTTGTTGATTTCCTCGACCATCTTCTTGGCGTCGGACAGCAGCATCATCGTCTGGTCCATGTAGAACACGTCATTGTCGACACCGGCATAGCCGACGCCCCCCATCGAACGCTTGATGAAGAACACCTGCTTTGCCTTGCCCACGTCGAACACGGGCATGCCGAAGATGGGGCTGGACTTGTCGGTCTTGGCCGCCGGATTGACCACGTCGTTCGCGCCGATGACGAAGGCGACGTCGGTCTGCGCGAACTCGCCGTTGATGTCCTCCAGCTCGAACACCTCGTCATAGGGCACGTTGGCTTCGGCCAGCAGGACGTTCATGTGGCCGGGCATGCGGCCCGCGACCGGGTGAATGGCGTATTTGACCGTGACGCCCTTCTCCTTCAGCAGATCGCCCATCTCGCGCAGAACGTGCTGCGCCTGTGCGACCGCCATGCCGTAGCCGGGAATGATGATGACCTGTTCGGCCTGGCTCATCATGAAGGCCGCGTCCTCGGCGCTGCCGCGCTTCCACGGACGGTCGATCTTGACCGCGCCGTCGCCGCCGCCGGTGTCCTCGGCGCCAAAGCCGCCCGCGATCACGCTGATGAAGCTGCGGTTCATCGCCCGGCACATGATGTAGGACAGGATCGCGCCCGATGCGCCGACCAGCGCGCCGGTGATGATCATCGCGGTGTTGTGCAGGGTGAAACCCATGGCCGCCGCGGCCCAGCCCGAATAGCTGTTGAGCATCGAGACGACCACCGGCATGTCCGCCCCGCCGATCGGGATGATCAGCAGGAAACCGATGACGAAGGCCAGCACCAAGATGGTCCCGAACATCCATTCGGGCGCCGGGTCGGTCATCGCGAACAGCGCGGTCAGCACGATGATCGCGACCAGCGTGCCCAAGTTGATGACATGCCGCATCGGCAGCATGATCGGCGCTCCGCTCATGTTCCCGTTCAGCTTCAGGAAGGCGATGACCGAACCCGAAAAGGTGATCGCGCCGATCGCCGCGCCCAGCGCCATCTCGATCCGGCTGACCGGGCTGATGACCAGGGTTTCCAGGCCGGTCGGGTCGATATGCGAGACCAGGATGCCGAACGCGCCCGGATTGGCATAGGCCGCGCCCGCGACCAGCACGGCGGCAAGCCCGACTAGCGAGTGGAATGCGGCGACCAGCTGCGGCATCGCGGTCATCGCGATCTTGCGCGCGATCACGAAGCCGATCGTACCGCCGATGGCGATGGCGATGCCGATTTCGGGCAGGCTGGCGATGTCGTGGGTGATCAGCGTCGTCACCACCGCGATGGTCATGCCGATCATGCCATAGCGGTTGCCCGCCCGGCTGGTGGCGGGGCTCGACAGTCCGCGCAGTGCCAGGATGAAGCACACGCCAGCGACCAGATAGGCCAGCGCGACCCACGGATTCACACCGGTATCACTCGCACCGACGGCCAGAAGGTTCAGCATGCTCATGCCTCACCCCCTTCGGCCTTCCTAGGCGCGCCCAATTGTTTCTTGGCGGGTTCTTTCTTCTTGTACATCGCCAGCATGCGTTCGGTGACCGCGAAGCCGCCGAAGATGTTGACGCTGGCCAGCACGACGCCCAGCAGCCCCAGCCACTTGGCCGTTTCGCTGCCCGCTTCGGCGGCGGCGATCAGCGCGCCGACGATGATGACCGACGAGATCGCATTCGTCACCGCCATCAGCGGCGTGTGCAGCGCGGGCGTCACCGACCACACCACGTAATAGCCGACGAAGCACGCCAGCACGAAGATCGACAGGATCGCGATAAAGTCCATGTCCGTTGTCTCCTTCAGCGGTTCAGCTTGTCAGCAAACAGTCGCTGCAATCCGCCGACATCACTATCGCGTCCGATTTTGAATTGAATCGGGTTATGGCCAGAGAGAAAGATCTTTATCTCGGCGTCGAGATCGAAAGTACCCGCACTTTCAATCGCATAGGCATTGATCGCTCGATAGGGCACCGTCAGATACTGCTTCTTGCTTCCGGTCAGCCCTTGGACGTCCACGTAAATGACGCGCCAATCGGTAAACGCGATCCAATCGCGTATGGTCTTAAAGACCACCAGCACTTGCTCGCCTTCTACGAGGGCATGACCATGCTTTTCTGCAAATTCGTTCGCCGAAGCGGTTGTCGCATTCAAAATCCCCACGTCCGCTCTCCCCTTAGCCCGAAAGCCTTTCGTGCACGATCTTCCCGCCTTGCGTCAGGCGGATCGCGGTGCCGATCTCTTCGTCCAGCACCGGCCCGCCCGCATCCTTGTCCCAGAAGGCGGATACGAAATTGAACAGGTTGCGCGCGAACAACGCCGAAGCGTCGGCCGCCAGATGCGCGGGCGTGTTGGAAAAGCCGACGATCTTCACGCCGTGCTTCTCGACCGTCTGGTCGGGGATCGATCCCTCGACGTTGCCGCCCTGGGCCACCGCCAGGTCGAAGACCACGCTGCCCGGCTTCATCGTCGCGATCTGCGTGTCGGTGACCAGCCGCGGCGCCGCGCGGCCCGGGATCAGCGCGGTGGTGATCACGATGTCCTGCTTGGCGATATGGCTCGACACCAGTTCCGCCTGCGCGGCCTTGTATTCGTCGCTCATCTCGGTGGCATAGCCGCCGCTGCCTTCGCCCTCGATCCCCTCGACCTTTTCGACGAAGATCGGCTTGGCGCCCAGCGACTTGATCTGCTCTTTCGTGGCGCTGCGCACGTCGGTGGCGGATACCTGCGCGCCCAGCCGCTTGGCGGTGGCGATGGCCTGAAGCCCCGCGACGCCCACGCCCATCACGAAGACGCGCGCGGCTTGCACCGTGCCGGCCGCGGTCATCATCATCGGGAAGGCCCGGCCATAGATATTGGCACTGGCGATCACTGCCTTGTAACCGGACAGGTTAGACTGGCTGGACAGCACATCCATCGACTGCGCGCGGGTGATGCGCGGCATCAGTTCCATCGCCAGCGCTTCATAGCCCGCCGCGGCATAGGCGTCGGTGCGCGTGCGGTCGCGGAACGGGTCGAATACGGCAGCGACCTTGGCGCCCGGCTTTGCGCCCGAAAGCAAGGCCACGTCGGGCGCCTGCACGCCGAAAACCCAGTCGGCGTTCGCAATTGTGGCAGTCAGGTCGCCGACTTCGGCCCCGGCCTCGCGATAGGCCTCGTCGGTGATTGCGGCGGCAATACCAGCGCCGCTTTCCACCCGCACGGTCGCGCCAAGCCCGATCAGCTTCTTCGCGGTCTCCGGGCTCATCGCCACGCGGCTCTCGCCCTCGGCACGCTCTTTCAGCGCGGCGATGACGGGTCCAGCATTGTCCATGCCTTCCATCCCCCTCCGTCAGTTCGGGCCCCTGGCCTTGACTTGCCGCCATGGATGCCCGGGGGACGGCCCGCTGGCCACCCCCCATTTAGATCAGGTCACATAATGCGCAGTCGTCTTGTCCTTCACCTCGTCCGCGGTGACGCCGTCAGCCAGCTGGATCAGCCGGAACGGGCTGTCGTGATCAGGCCGCTGGAACACGGCGAGGTCGGTGATGATCATGTCGACCACGTTCGTCCCCGTCAGCGGCAGCGTGCATTCCGGGATGAACTTGGGCGATCCGTTCTTGCTGGTATGCTCCATCACCACGATGATCTTCTTGACGCCCGCGACAAGATCCATCGCGCCGCCCATGCCCTTGATCATCTTGCCGGGGATCATCCAGTTGGCGATGTCGCCGTTCTGGGCCACTTCCATCGCGCCCAGCACGGTCAGGTCGATATGCCCGCCGCGGATCATGCCGAAGCTGGTGGCGCTGTCGAAATAGGCGCTGCGGTCCAGTTCGCTGATCGTCTGCTTGCCGGCATTGATCAGGTCGGCATCCTCCTCGCCCTCATAGGGAAAGGGGCCGATGCCCAGCATGCCGTTTTCCGATTGCAGCGTCACTTCGACGCCGTCGGGAATGTGATTGGCGACCAGAGTCGGGATGCCGATGCCAAGGTTCACATAGAAACCGTCTTCCAGTTCCTGCGCCGCGCGCGCGGCCATCTGGTCTCTCGTCCACCCTTTTGCTTCCTGGGCCATTTACGCGGCCTCCCTCTTGCGAGTCGTCACGAATTCGATCTTCTTGTCATAGGGCGCGCCCACGATCATGCGCTGGACATAGACCCCGGGCAGATGGATGCAGTCGGGGTCGAGGCTGCCGTTCGGCACCACTTCCTCGACCTCCACCACGCACACCTTGCCGCAGGTGGCGGCAGGCACGTTGAAGTTGCGCGCGGTCTTGCGGAACACGACATTGCCGCTTTCGTCCGCCTTCCACGCCTTGACCAGCGACAGGTCGGCGAAGATCCCGCGTTCAAGGATGTAATCCTCCATCTGGCCATCGATGTTGGCGAAACTCTTCACCTCCTTGCCCTCGGCGACCTGGGTGCCGAAGCCGGTCTTCGTGTAGAAGCCGGGAATGCCCGCCCCGCCGGCGCGCATGCGTTCGGCCAGCGTGCCCTGCGGGCAGAACTCGACCTCAAGCTCTCCTGCCAGAAACTGGCGTTCGAATTCCTTGTTCTCGCCCACATAGGACGAGATCATCTTGCTCACCTGCTTGGTGCGCAGCAGCTTGCCGATGCCTTCGTTGTCGATACCCGCGTTGTTGGACGCGAAAGTCAGGTTCCTGACCCCGCTGTCGCGCACCGCGTCGAGCAGCCTTTCGGGAATGCCGCACAGGCCGAAACCGCCGCTGGCGATCAGCAGCCCGTCTTGCAGCAATCCATCAAGGGCGGCAGCAGCGTCAGGATAGAGTTTCTTCATGGCGCGAAATGCCCGTCTCCATTGTTCGGCCCCATCCTGTCCGGCCCGGACCCTGCATGGGGCAGGCCGTTGGCAGTGGGGCTTTATCGTTCTTTTCAGCTAGGCGCCCAAAGGCGCGTCCTGCGGCGAGTGCCGGCAGGCGATTGCCCGCCTTGCGCTATCTTGCGCGGGATGGCGCCATATCGCAAGCCCGGAACCGCGAAGCTCAGCCGGAAGGGCTAGAAAATATCACGGCCGAGCCGGGCAAGATCGCGGGGCCGGTTCACATTGGCGATGCCCGGCGGATCGGCCACGCGGCGCGCACCCAACCGGTCCAGCAATTCGGCAGGCTTGCGCCCGCCCCGCGTCACGTAATCGTCGATCTCGGCAGCCAGTTCGACTGGCCAGAAGGCGACCAGGAACTGCTGGTCGAAACAGGCCAGCGCATCGGTGCCCAGCCGCTGCACCAGATCGCCGGGCAGAGGCAGCACGTCGACCGGCACGCTCAGCACGCCGCGCAGGCCCGACGCCGCCGCCCGGTGCAGCGCCGCATTGATCCCGCCCATTGGGCCCAGACCCGGTTCGGGCCGGTCCTCGATCCGCTCGATCCCGGCATGGCCGCGCCCGCACAGCACCAGAGCGGCGACCTGCGGGCGCAGCGTGTCGATCGCGTGCCCGATCAGCGGCTTGCCCTGATAGAGCGCCAGCGCCTTGTCGCTGCCGAACCGGCGCGCCTGCCCGCCCGCGACGATCGCGCCCAGTATGGGGGCGCCCGCGGTCACGGATTGGCGCCCTCGGGTTCGGCTGGCTCGCCCGCCGCTTGCGGGCCGAATGGCGGTTCGTCGTCGCCGCCTTCGTCTGCGCCGGGAGGGGGCGGACCGGTGATGAAACCGCCGGGCGGGGGCGGCAGGTCTAATTCCAGCGGGACCAGCCCTTCCATCGCCGGGTCGATCAGCATGCCTTCGCCCTCGATGCCCTCCACCAGCGGCACATCCTCTTCTTCGGGCGCGATCGAGGCGGCGGGTGGCGGCGCGCGGCGCAGGCGAGCGGGATCGATCGGAAGCTCGACCTCTCCCAGATCGACATTGCGCATGAAATTGCGCCAGATCTGCGCGGGTGTCCCGCCGCCGCTATTGCCCGGAACGGGGGCATTGTCGTCGCGCCCGACCCAGACCGCGGTGACCAGATCGCCCGCGAAACCGATGAACAGCGCGTCGCGCCCTTCCTGCGAAGTGCCGGTCTTGCCGAAGGTCGGCGTACCCAGCGCAGCCGCGCGGCCCGTTCCATTGTTCGCCGCATGCCACAGCAGGTCGAGCATCGGCGCCCACTCGCTCTCAGGATCGAGCGCGCGGCCCGGCTGCGCGCCCTGCCCCTCGATCCCGTGGACCTCCACCGGATAGCGTCCGCCAGCAAAGGCGGCATAGGCGGCGACCATCTCCTTGAGCGTCACCGACCCCGAACCGAGCGCAAGGCTTGCATCGTCGGGCAGTTCGGCGGTCACGCCAAGGTCGCGCGCGGCTTCGCGCACATTGGCCAATCCCGCGCGGTCGGCGACGCGGACAGCCGCGGTATTGCTGGATATGGCGAAAGCCTCGCGCAGGCTCATTTCGCCGCGATAGCCGCGATAGCCGTTGCGCGGCTGCCAGCTGCCGATGCGGACCGGCGCGTCGGTGACCATGTCGCCGGGCTCCATCCCCTCGCGGATGGCGGCGAAATAATCGAACAGCTTGAAGGTCGATCCCGGCTGCCGTTCGGCCAGAGTGGCGCGGTTGAACCCCTCGGGCGTCCATTCCTTGCCGCCCACCATGGCGACCACGCGCCCGTCGGGCCGGATCGCCAGCAGCGCCACCTGCGACCCGCCCAGCCGCGCGCGGCGCACGGCCCGCTCCGCCGCCGACTGTATATCGGGGACCAGCGTCGTCTGTACCTCGCCCTCGAAATCCTCGGGCAGGTCGGCGGCCAGCCAGTCGATGAACCAGCCTGCCTGACCCGACGGTTCTTCCTCCGCGCCGATGTCGAGTTCCGGATCGGGCACGTCCTGCGCCTGCTGCCCAGTGATGAAGCCAGCTTCGGCCATGGCGTCCAGCACCACCTGCATGCGTTCGGCCGACGCTTCGTAATCCACCGTCGGTGCCAGCCGCGACGGGGCCTTGACCATGCCTGCCAGCATCGCTGCCTCGCCCAGCGAGAGTTCCTGCGGGGTCTTGCTGAAATAATGATGCGCGGCAGCGGTCAGCCCGGTCTGTCCCTCGCCGAAATAGCAGTTTTCCAGATAGCGCGAGAGGATCGTGTCCTTGCTGGCCCAGCTCTCGACCCAGTCGGCCAGCAGCATTTCCTGCACCTTGCGGGTCAGGGTGCGGTCCTGCGTGAAGAAGGCGTTCTTCACATATTGCTGGGTGATGGTCGATCCGCCCGCCACCACGCCGCCCGCCTGCAGATTGTCGAAGGTCGCGCGCGCCAGCCCGCGGAAATCGACACCGCCGTGATCGTAGAAACGCCGATCCTCGATCGCCAGGAACGCCTGCCGCACATGATCGGGCAGTGCCGCCGCATCGATTTTTGCCACCGGTCTTTCGCCGCGATGCGCCAGCAAGGTGCCATCCGCCGCCAGATAATCGACACCCGCGGGCCCGGGCGGGGCACCCACGCGCCACGGCGGCGCCATCCAGGCCTGCCAGCCGACCAGCAGCAGCAGCGCCGCGACCAGAACCAGCAGCCAGCGCGGCTGCGTGGACAGCCAGCGCAGCGGCCCCCCGCCGCGGCGCGGGGCAGAGGAAGATCCGGATACGGCGGTGCTGTTCATTCGGCCGGCTTGGTCGGACGCGACGAGGCAGTGCGGTTCATGGCAGCGGTGTTGAGCAGAATTCTTCGCCCTTGAACAGTTCCCAATGGCACAGTTGCCAAAGGCATGGCCCCCGCCGCTCGCCACTCCGCCCGCCGCAAGCTTCGCTCGGCGGGGCTTGACGGCTGCGGCCAATTCGGCAGTCTGTCCAACAAGTATCGCATGTAATCATTCCCCCCCCATGCTGACTGTCGGAGCGTCCATGACCACATCCTATCGCCGGTCCGTCCGGGTCTCCCTGCTTGCGCTTTCGGGCGCTCTCGCGCTGGCCCCGGGGCTGGCATGCGCGCAGGACGCGCCGCTGGTGCGCCCCGGCGCGCCGGGTCAGGCATCGACCGCGCTGTCGCCCGAACAGGCGATCGCGGTCGCGCAGGCCGGCTATTCGCCTGCCGACGTCCGCTTCATGCAGGACATGATCCATCATCATTACCAGGCGATCGAGATGGTGGAACTGGTGCGCGGACGCACCAATGACGAGGATCTGCTCAGCCTCGCTTCGCGCATAGAGGCGAGCCAGGACGACGAGATCGCGTTCATGCAGGGCTGGCTGACCGAGCGCGGCGAGACGGCGCCCGATCCCGCCACGCATGCCGGGATGGGCCACGGCCACGCGATGTCGGATCGGCGCAAGGCGATGTCGGGCATGGCGACGCCCGAACAGATGGCCGCTCTTGCGGCCGCGAAGGGCACCGAGTTCGACCGCCAGTTCCTGACGCTGATGATCGCGCATCACAATGGCGCGATCGAGATGGTGGACCATCTGCTGGATCAGTCGGGCAGCGCCTATGACCCGGTCCTGTTCAACTTCACCACCGACGTCACCACCGAGCAGCAGGCCGAGATCGACGGGATGGTCGGCGTGCTGGCGAAGCTGACCGACGATCCGCGCACCGGCCTGTCGGCAGGCTATGCCGACGCGGGCAAGTCAGCACGGAACATGGCCCTGGTCGGGGAACTGCGCAAACCGGCGGGCTTCTACGATCCGGCCAATCCGTCGAACCTGCCCCCCGCCATCCCCGCCGAGACCGAGAGCGAGGACCCGAGCTATGGCAAGCGGGGATCGCATCTCAGCTTCGCGAATACCGACATGGCGTTTCGCGGCGATCTGATGGTCGCGGGCAATTACCACGGGTTCAACATCTATCGCCTTGGCAGTGATGGCATGCCTGCGCTGGTCAGTTCGGTCGTGTGTCCGGGCGGGCAGGGCGACGTGTCGATCGTGGGCGACATGCTGATCATGTCGGTCGAACAGCGCAGCGCGCGCGTCGACTGCGGGCTGCAGGGCATCGACGAGGACGTCAGCAAGGACCGCATGCTGGGCCTGCGGATCTTCGACATCTCGAACCCCGCGCTGCCGCGGCAGACCGCCGTAGTGCAGAACTGCCGCGGATCGCACACCCATTCGGTCGTGAGCGGACCCGGACAAGGGGGCAGCGACGACAAGATCATCGTCTATGTCTCGGGCACCGGGGGCGTGCGCGACGAGGAGGAACTGGCCGGCTGCGTCGCCGGGCTTCCGGGGGACGAGAACAGCGCGCTGTTCAGCATCGACGTGGTCGAGATTCCCGTCGCCGATCCGTCACGGGCGCGCATCGTCGACAGCCCGCGCGTGTTCGCGGACACCGCCTCGGGCGAGATCGCGGGCCTGTGGCGCGGCGGCGATCACGGCGACGGCACGCAGGAGACGCGGACCACCGACCAGTGCCACGATATCACCGTCTTCCCCTCGCTCAACCTGGCGGCGGGGGCCTGTTCGGGCAATGGCATCATCCTCGACATCTCGGACCCGCTGAAGCCCAGGCGGATCGACGCGGTGACCGACAAGGGCTTCGCCTATTGGCATTCGGCCACCTTCAACAATCGCGGCGACAAGGTGGTCTTCACCGACGAATGGGGCGGCGGCATGCGCCCGCGCTGCCGCGTGT
Organism: Croceicoccus marinus; assembly: GCF_001661675.2. NCBI lineage: Bacteria > Pseudomonadati > Pseudomonadota > Alphaproteobacteria > Sphingomonadales > Erythrobacteraceae > Croceicoccus > Croceicoccus marinus. The sequence continues at coordinate 2,734,792 of NZ_CP019602.1, forward strand.
TCGACCCCGGCGACTGGGGCGCCGACGCGGTCTATGATATCAAGGACGGAAAGCTTGCCTATCGCAGCCATTACAAGCTTCCCGCCGCGCAGGGCGAGAAGGAGAACTGCGTCGCGCACAACGGCTCCATCGTGCCGGTGCCGGGCCGCGATATCTTTGCGCAGGCATGGTACCAGGGCGGGCTGTCGATCATGGATTTCACCGACAGCGCCAATCCGGTCGAGATCGCGCATTTCGACCGCGGCCCGGTGTCGGACGAGCATCAGATCCTGGGCGGATACTGGTCCACCTATTTCTACAAGGGCCATGTCTATGGGACCGAGATCGTGCGCGGCATCGACGTGCTGACGCTGGAGCCGAGCGATCATCTGACCCAGAACGAGATCGACGCCGCCGCGCTGGCGCAGGAAGTGAACGACACGTTCAACCCGCAGCAGCAGTTCCCCGTGCAATGGCCCGCCGATCCGGTGGTGGCGCTGGCCTATATCGACCAGCTGCGCCGCGCCGGCGTCGATGCGGCGCTGATCGATCCGCTGGCCGCCTCGCTGGAAGCGATGAAGGCCGGGTCGGGCAGCAAGGCCGCGGTGAAGAGCGCGGCGGCGCCGCTCGCCTCGGCCAATCTGGATCCCGCGCAGGGCTGGCGCAAGGATGCGCTGATAGAGGTGATCGGCGAGCTGACCGCCTGAGGATGATCGCGCGGGGCGGGCGCGGTGCCCGGCCCCGCCGACATCAGCAGATGGTGGCCGCCAGCCGCGCCTTTTCGCTGCGCTCCAGCAGGACGGCGACCACATAGATCGCCAGCCCGCCCAGCGCGAGCGCAGATCCGATGAACCCCGCCGAGGTCAGCCCGTAACCCGCCGCGATGGCCATGCCCGCCAGCCACGGCCCCAGCGCATTGGCGGTGTTGAACGCGCTGTGATGCGCGGCGGCGGCCAGCGTCTGCGCATCGCCCGCCACGTCCATCAGCCGCACCTGCATCACGCTGCCGACGCCGCCGCCCATGCCGATCAGGAAGACGATGATGCCAAGCCCCACCGGATTCGCCGCGACGAAGGGATAGATCGCCAGCATCACCGCGCTCCACAGCAGCATGCCCATCGCGGTCCGGTCGCGGGCCTTGTCGGCCAGATGCGCGCCGCCGAGATTGCCCAGCGTCATGCCAACGCCGAATATCCCCAGTACCAGCGGGACCGACCGCTCCGACAGGCCCGTGACCTCGATCATGGTCGATGCGACATAGGTATAGACCGCGAACATCCCGCCAAATCCGATCGCGCCCGACGCCAGCGTCAGCAGCACCTGCGGTCGGCGGAGCGCACCCAGTTCGCGCAAAGGGCTGGCCCCGGTATCGGCGGGTTCGTTCGGTGCCAGCAGCGCAACCAGCGTGACCGTCAGCAGCGCCAGCAGCGCGACGACCAGGAAGCCGCTCTGCCAGCCGAACAGCTGGCCCAGCCAGTTCGCCACCGGCACGCCGATCACCGTTGCCACCGTCAGCCCCGACATCACCAGCGCGACCGCCTTGGCGCGGCGATTGACGGGCACCAGCGAGGCCGCGACCAGCGCCGCCACGCCGAAATAGGCGCCGTGCGGCAGGCCGGACAGGAAGCGGAACACCAGCAGCGATCGGTAGTCCGGCGCCAGCGCGCTGAGCGCGTTGGCAATCGCGAACAGGCCCATCAGGCCCATCAGCAGCGACCGCCGCCTGATGCGCGCGCCGAAAATGGCGATCAGCGGCGCGCCGACCACCACGCCCAGTGCATAGGCGCTGATCGCATGGCCCGCCTCCACCTCGGTAATGCCGAGGTCGGCGGCGAAGAAGGGCACTAGGCTCATCGCCGCGAATTCGGTGGTGCCAATGGCAAAGGCCCCCATGGCGAGGGCGAACAGCACCCACGCAGGGCTGGCGGATCTGGTCGATGGCTGGGTCATGCTGCGCTGCAATATAGGCGGGCATCACGCCTGCACCAGTGGGTGCCATGTGCGTTTTGATCGATCGGCGCATGCGGAAACTGCAAGTCGCCGGACAGGGGATCGCACAGCATGGGGGCCGTGCCCCGCAAAACTAGCGTGCGTTCCCGATGGGCAAGCGGCCCCGCTTCCCCAAAATCCGAAGCCGGGGCGGCGAACGGACGAAACCGTCGACGTGCGCAACGTCACCGTAGGGGTCGGTGGCGCTAGACATGTTCGAAGCCGAAAGCGACCGGCCGATCTGACACGGCATCGCCTCTGCGCGGATCGGATCGACCGACAGTCCCGGCGGCGCGCTGATCCAGAGCGCGGTCGACGGGCTGGACGATCGCTTCGCCGCCGCCAGCGGCAGACAGGGAATGTAGAGCGGTCGGGGGCCGGCTCGCCGCGTGGGCGGCGAAATCCGGCCCCTTGCCGTCATGCCGGCTTCAGAACTCGACCGAAGCCGATGCCTTGAAGGTGCGCGGGCCGCCCAGCAGCAATTGCGTTCCGAACGTGCTGAACGCCGATGCCCAGTAATCCTCGTCGCTGACGTTATCGACGCCGAAGCGCAGCGTCAGGGGAGTGTCCTTGACCAGCGCGACATAGCGCACGCCCAGGTCGAAGCGCGCCCAGTCGTCCAGCTGCAGCGTGTTGGCCGGATCCGCGGCCTGCTTGCCGGTATGGACCGCGCGCCCGGTCAGCGTCAGCGCGGGCATGAACGGCAGGTCCCATTCCACATTGGCGTTGCCCATCCATTCCGGGATGCCCGCCGGATCGTTGCCTTGGTAGAGCCCGCCCGGCGTGCGGCGCAGTTCGGGATCGTTGACCGCGACGCCGCCGATCAGGCGCAGCCCGCGCACCGGCTCGGCATCCAGGGTAAATTCGATGCCGCGATTGCGCTGCTCTCCGAACGGGCCGAAGACCACCTGGCCGGCATTGTCGGTATCGGCGCGATAGGCCGAATTGGGGCGATCGATCTGGAAGAACGCCAGCGAGGCGTTGAACAGACCGAAATTGGCCTTGCCGCCGAATTCGTACTGGACCGAGCGATAGGGCGCCAGCACCTCGCCCGCGTTGCTGACCACCAGATTGCCGCCCGTAGCGGGATCGGTAACGCCGTTTGGCGCGACATCGCCGCGCACCAGCCCCTCGATCCGGTTGGCATAGAGCGAGATGCCATTGGCGGGCTTCACCACCAGTCCGGCGACCGGGGTGACCGCATTCTCGCGGTAGTCGCTGGCAAGCTCGCCGCCGAAATAGGCATAGGAGCGCGCGCGGATCTCCTGCAGCCGCAGCCCGCCGGTCAGCAGGATCCGGTCGTTCCACAAGCCCAGCGTGTCCGACGCGAAGACGCTGGACACGCGGGTGCGCGTGATCGGGAACGGATCGTCGAGGTTGCCGCCCGCGAACGCACTGGGCGGGCGGGCGATATCGACCGGATCGTAGAGATTGGTCGCGAAGCCGCCCGCATAGAAATCATAGGCGGTGCGGATTTCCTGCCAGCTGGCCGACGCGCCGACATTCAGCTGGTGGCTGATCCCGCCCGCGGCCAGGCTGACGCGCATGCCCGCGGTCGCAGCCTCGTTATTATCCTCGCGCGGGACATAGGATCCGCCCGCGCTGCCCGCGCCGGTCGCCGCGTCCAGCAGGGTGAACGAGCTGGTGTACTGGTCCTCGCGCCCGTCGCGCGCGCCGACGCGGGCATAGAAGGTCGCATTGTCGGCGACGTCATATTCGATGCTGGCGGTGCCGAAGAAATCCTCGGTCTCGATCTCGGCCCAGGGCTGGCCGAAATTGGTGTCGGCATCGGGGGCGTCGGGGATCGCGGTGCTGATCGTCACCAGCGGACGCCAGTGCGACTGGCGCAGGCGCTGCCAGTTCAGGCTGAGCGAGGCGCGCAGCGGGCCGCTGTCATGGTCGATACCCGCGCCCAGCACATAGCTTGAATGGAACTCGTCATTGATGGCGATGTCGCCTCGGCGGGCCGATCCGTTGATCCGCACGCCCCATTCGTCGTTCGCCCCGAAGCGCCGCGCCACGTCCGCCGCGCCCGAGAAGTGGGCGTCCGACACATAGCCCGCGGTGACGCGGGTCAGGTCGCGATCGGCCATCTTGGGCAGGATGTTGACGCTGCCGCCGATGCCGCTGCCGCCCGGCGCCGCGCCGTTCAGGAACGCGCTGGCGCCGTTGATCACCTGGACCGAAGACAGCAGTTCGGGCGCGACCAGTTGGCGCGGCGCAATGCCGTAGAGGCCGTCGAAGCCGACATCGTCGGAGAACAGCGGGAAGCCGCGGATCACGAACACCTCGCCCGCGATGCCGAAGCCCATCGTGGTGCGGATGGTCGGATCGTTCTCGAGCACCTCGCCCAAAGTGTCGGGCTGCTGGTTCAGGATCAGCGCCTCGGTATAGGAGCGCACGCTGAAGGGCACGTTCTCGCCCGGCTGGTCGCCCAGCACACCGACCTGGCCGCCCTGCTCGACCACCGTACGATTCGCCTGCTGGGCGGAGACGAGGATGTCGCCGGCCGCGTCGTCCAGCGCGGACGTGGATGCGGCATCGCCGGTCTGCGCCTGCGCGGGCATGGCGAAGACGGCGGAGGAAAGCAGCGCGGCGCACAGCCCGGCGCGCGTGATCGGTTTGGAACGCATGAGACCCCTTGAACCCTGATTGGCGTTTTTCATGCGCGCCACTTGCCGTTTATGAGAAGCAGTTGCAATAGCCAATCGATAGGACCGCCTGAGCCCCTCCCCAGCCGCTCGTCAGCCCTGCCGGAATCCCATCGCCCAGATCACCGCCAGCAGCGGCGCGGCCAGCGTCAGCCACGACAGCGCATCGCGCCATCCGTCGCCGGTGAGTGCGCTCAGCAGGCCGATCGCGGTCAGCACCGCCAGCAGCACGGGTACCGCGAAGATCTGCCGCAGCGATTGCCGGGCGCGCCTCATTCCGCGGGCTCCAGCACGCCGCCGCTGGTCACCTCGCGCACATGCGCCCGTGCCGACACGCGGCGCTTGCCCTGCCAGAGGTACAGCCCGCTGCCGAGCACCACGATCGTCACCAGCGTCATCATCGCCCACAGGATCTTGAGCGGCAGCCCGCCGTAATCCCCGAAATGCAGCGGCTGCGACAGCGCCAGCGCCTTGCCGTACCACGGCATCGGCCTCGCATCGGTCAGCACCCCGGTTTCGGCATCGATCAGGACCGAGGTCAGCAGCCCCTCGGTCAGCGGCGTGTCGCCCTGGAAGAAGATCGCGTAATGATGGTTCGAGCTGTAATCGCCGCCCGGAAAGCCGATGAACTGCGGATTGGCGCCGGGCACGGCTTCCCGCGCGGCGGCCATGGCGATGTCGAGCGAGCCATAGCGCGCGGGCGGCAGCGGCTGCGCCTGTGCATAGGCCCGCGTCATCTCGGCAAGCTCGTTCGCCTGCCACGCTTCGTTGATCGGCGTGGCCAGCGTGTTGATCACGCCGGTCAGCCCCACGACCGCGACCCAGGCCAGCGTCACCACCCCCAGCAGATTGTGATAGTCGAGCCACTTGACCCGCGTGCTGCGCGACGAGCGCAGCGATCCGAAGCCCAGCCGCCGCATGAACGGCGCATAGAGCACCACGCCCGACACCACCGCGACCAGGAACAGCACGCCCATCAGCCCCAGGAACAGCATGCCCGGCAGGCCCAGGAACATGTCGGTATGCAACTGCAGCAGGAAATGCATCACCCCGCTGTCCTCCTCCAGCGAGACCAGCGCGCCGGTCGAACGGTCGAGGATCATCAACGACATGTCGCCCACCGGCGAATCGGGGCTCGGCGCTGTGGTCACGGTCATCAGCGGCTGGGTGTTGTCGAATGCCATGAACACCGGCACCTCGCCGGCTCGCTCCGCCAGCGCGGCATCCAGCATGCGGTCCAGCGGCAGCAGGCCCGGCGCATTGCCCGACGATGCGACGCCGGGGCGGCCGACATCAGGCTCGCCGCCGGTCAGGCGGTCGATCTCGTCATGGAAGATCAGCGGCAGCCCGGTGACGCACAGCATCAGCAGGAACACGGTGCAGACCAGGCTCGACCATTTATGAATGAAGTACCAGGCGCGAACGGCTCTCTGGGTCATGGGCGGTGCTTACGGGTGTGATTGAGAATTATTATCAATCCCTACCCGCAAGCATCGCCCGTGTCCAGATTGGCCGCGTGGCCCCGCCCGGCACTATCGCCCGGCGCTATCGCCCGGCGCTATCGCCCGGCGCTATCGCCAGCCGCAATCGATTGCGGCCTAAAGCAGATCCTCGATCCGCACCGGCAGTTCGCGTATCCGCTTGCCGGTCGCATGCCAGACCGCATCGGTGATCGCCGCCGCGGTGCCGACATTGGCCAGTTCGCCGATGCCCTTCACGCCCAGCACGTTGATCTCGTTGTCGACCTCGGGGACCATGATGATGTCGACCTGCTGTATGTCGGCATTCACCGGGATCAGATATTCGGCGATATTGTCGTTCACATAGCGGCCGCGGCGCATGTCGATCTCGGTCTTTTCGTGCAGGGCCGAGGATATGCCCCAGATCAGCCCGCCCAGGTACTGGCTATGCGCGGTGCGCGGGTTCATGATGCGCCCGCCCGCGAAAGCGCCGGTGATGCGCGGCACGCGAATCTCGCGCGTACGCTCGTTGACGCGCACCTCGACCATTTCCGCGCCGAATGCGAACATGGTGCGCTCCTCAAGATTGCCGCCGGTGATGCGCACGCCGCCGTCATACATCGCCTCCAGCGCCTTTTCGTCGAGGCTGGGCGGAATCCAGCGGCCCAGCACTTCCAGTTCGGGGTCCGTCATGGCCGCGACGGCGGCGCGGCGCGCGTCGATGCCGGCTCCCTCGGGCACGCCGAGCTGTGCGGCGAGCTTGTCGCACGCATCGGCCACCGCGCTGGTCACGCTGGCGGTAGAGATCGATCCGCCCGAGATCGGCCCCGGCGGATAGCGGCTGTCGCCCATCCGCACCTCGATCCGGCCGGGATCGATGCCCAGCCGCTCGCCCGCGGCCTGCGCGGCGATGGTATAGCAGCCGGTCCCCACGTCATGCGCTGCAACCTCGATCAGCGCGCTGCCGTTGCGGCGCAGCGTCACCCGCGCGGTCGAGGGAGACATCAGCGTGGGATACATCGCCATAGAGCAGCCCCAGCCGACCAGCCAGTCGCCATCGCGCATCGAACGCGGTGCGGGATTGCGGCGGCTCCAGCCGAAACTCTCGGCGGCGGCATCGAGGCATTCGTTCAGCGAGCGGCTGGTATAGGGCGCGCCATTGACCGGATTGACGCGCGTGTCGTTCATCTTGCGGAACTCGACCGGGTCGATCCCAGCCGCTGCGGCCAGCTCGTTCATGGCCGCTTCCAGCGCATAGACCGTCGGCACTTCCGCCGGAGAGCGCATGAATGTCGGCACGTTGCGGTCGCCCTGCACGATGTAACTGTCGGTCTTCACCGCCTGGAACGCATACATCGCCGCGGTCTTTTCCAGCCCGCCGTTGGAATAGGGCGACACGCGCGAGGTGAACTCGCTCTGCCGGTGGTCATAGCCGGTCAGCCGCCCGCCGGCATCGCATCCCAGCCGCACGTGGTGGCGGGTTTCCTGGCGGTGGCCGTTATGGGTGAAGCCCTGGTCGCGCATGGCGACGACCTTGACCGGGCGCCCGATCTGCTTCGCGGCCAGCGCGGCCATCGCCGTGCGATGCGTCACCGCGCCCTTCGACCCGAACGCCCCGCCCACGAAGGGCGACACGACATGCACATTGTCGGGATCGATCTGCAACTGCTCGGCAATCGTGTATTTCAGGCCCCAGACATACTGGCTCGGTTCGTGCAGCACCAGCCGCGGGCCGTCCCAGTACGCAGTGGTCGAGAACAGCTCGATCGGGTTGTGATGCTGCGTCGGGGTCGCATATTCGGCGTCGATCACATGGGCCGAGCCGGCCAGCGCGGCATCGGCATCCTTGAAGCGGATCGGCTCGTAGCCCGGATTGACCTCTCCCAGCGGGCGCTCGACAACGCCTTCGCTGCCAAAGGTCGGGGCCGGGTCACTTTCCTCATAGGTGAATTTCAGGCGGAACGATGCCTCGCGCGCGGCTTCGAAGCTGTCGGCCACGATCAGCGCGATCGGCTGGCCGTCATGCTCGATCTCGGGCCCCGCCAGCGGAGAGCGGTCGGTGATGGCAAGCCCGCCGCCCGCAAAGGTCTTGCTGTCCCCAAGCGCAGGGCGATTGCGATAGGTCAGGATCGCCTGCACGCCCGCCACCGCCTTGGCCGCGGTCTCGTCGATGCCGGTGATGCGGCCCTTGGCGATGCTGCTGGTAACCATCCAGCCATATGCGGGCTTGCCCGGAACCGGCAGGTCGTCGGCATAGATCTTGGCGCCCGTGACCTTGCCCAGCGCTTCATAGCGGGCGATGGGCTGGCCCATGTTGGCCTTGGGCCGGGGTACGGGGTTATAATCCTGAGCCATGTGATCAGCCCTCCATTCCGGCGATTTCGGTGAAGGCGCGGACCATCGTCCGCTTGCCCAGGTCGATCTTGAACTTGTTGTGCTCGGTAGCAGACGCGCCGGCAAAGGCGATCTCGGCCGCGCGGTTCAGCCGCGCCTCGTTCAGCGGCCCTCCGCGCAAGGCGGCTTCCGCCTCTCGCGCGCGCCAGGGCACGGTGGCGACACCGCCCAGCCCGATGCGGATATCGGCGATGGTATCGCCCTCCATCCGCAGCGCCCCCGCGGTCGATGCCAGCGCATAGGCATAGGATTCGCGATCGCGCACCTTCAGATAGCGCGACCGCGGAAAATCGGCGTCGGGGATCGAAAAGGCGGTGATCAGGTCGCCCTGCTGCAGCGTCGTTTCGATATCGGGGCGCGATTGCGGCAGCCGGTGAAGATCGGCAAAGCGCAGCGAGCGCGGCCCGCCCTTGCCCAGGATCTCGACGATGGCATCCAGTGCAATCAGCGCCTGCGCGAAATCGCCCGGATAGGTCGCGATGCACGAAGGCGAAGTCCCCAGCACCGCCAGGCTGCGGGTCACGCCGCCTTCCAGCGCCGCGCAGCCCGATCCGGGCACGCGCTTGTTGCACTGGTCATAGCTGGTGTCGCGGTAATAGGGGCAGCGCGTCCTTTGCAGCACATTGCCGCCCAGCCGCGCCATGTTGCGGATCTGCGGACTGGCGGCCAGCCACAGCGCATCGGACAGCATCGGCACGCGGCGGCGCACGTCATTGTCATCGGCTAGCGCCGCCATCGTGGTCAACGCGCCGATACGCAGGGCCTTGCCGTCCCACGCGATGAAATCATGGCGCTGGCCGTCCATGCCGGTGATGTCCACGACCTGCGTTGGCCGCATCACGTCCAGTTTCATCAGGTCGGTCAGCGTGGTGCCGCCGCCCAGGTACTGCGTGCCGGCATCGGCGGCGGCGACCGCGCGCACGGCGCTGTCGGGGCGATTGTATTGGAAGGGGCGCATCGCTTCAGCCCTCCATCTCGGCGCGGGCCTGCTTCACGGCGGCGACGATATTCGGATAGGCGGCGCAGCGGCACAGATTGCCCGACATGTATTCGCGGATCTCAGCCTCGCTGCCGGCATGCCCCTCGGTAATGCAGGCGACGCCCGACATGATCTGTCCCGGCGTGCAATAGCCGCACTGGAACGCGTCATTGTCGATGAAGGCCTGCTGCATCGGGTGCAGATTGCCCTCGCCGCCCAGCCCTTCGCCGGCAAGCCCCTCGATCGTGGTGATGGCGCGGCCTTGCACCTGCGCGGCAAGGGTCAGGCAGGACAGCACGCGGTCGCCGTCGACATGGACGGTGCAGGCGCCGCACTGGCCGTGGTCGCAGCCCTTCTTCGAGCCGGTGAGTTCCAGATCGTGCCGCAGCACGTCGAGCAGCGTCGAGCGGCTGTCGATGACCAGCTCGCGCGCCTGGCCGTTGATGTTGAGCGTCACGGGAATGCGCTGCACCGGCACGTCCTGCCGCTCCATCGCGGCGGGGCGGATTTCCTGACCGCGCGCGGCCAGCGGCAAGACCGCCGCGCCTGCCGCGCTGCCCTTCATCAACCCCCGACGGCTTACCCGGTCGAGGTTGCTCGGCTGTTCGCTCATAGATCGTGCTCCGCTGGCGGTCGGCGATATGCTCGCCCGGCTTTCGAAAACTGCGCTGAAAAAAAGGCAGGATCGGCCTTAACGAGTCCCGGCGAATGAACAGCCGGGCGCGGCATCGGTTCCCGCTTGCGGGAATACCCGGGGGATGCGCAGGGGATGCCCGGGGGATTTTGGGACCCGCTAGTCCCTGCGCTGGCTGCCGAATGCCCAGCGCAGGGTCTTGCCCATCGCGAAGGTGCCGGCCCGAACCGGCAGTGCGGACAAGGTGCGCCTGCGCAGGCCCAGCATCTTTACTGCAAAGGGGGGCAGCAGGTCGACCGCCGCTCCGCCCAGCAAGGGCTGGACTGCCATTGCCGTTCCGCCGCGGCCGCGCGGCGACAGGATCTCGGCGGCAACGGCGCGTGCATCGGGGCTGCCGTCCAGCTGGCCGCGCATGTCGCGCATCATCGCGCGCGCCTCGGCCTCGCTGGTGGGAACGGGATCGGCGTGAAGGCGGCGCGCGACCTCGGCGAATTGCTCGAAATATAGGTCGCGGTCGCGGCGCGGCATGGCCGGGCGCACATAGCGCACATGCGCGTCGAGAAAGCTCGTCGCCTCGGCCAGGTGGACCCAGGCCAGCACCGAGGGATCGGTTGCGGAATAGGGGGCTCCGCCGGGTAACGTGCCCTGAACCCTGCGGTGGATCGCATTGACCTTTGCGATCGCCTTCTCCGCCTCGTCCCGGTGGCCATAGGTCGTGACCGCGATGAAACGCGCGGTGCGGCGCAGCCGGCCATGCAGATCGCTGCGGAAGGTCGAATGGTCCAGCACGCCGCGCAGCGCATGCGGGTGGAGCATCTGCAGCAGCAGGGCCGATATGCCGCCGACCATCATCGCGGTGACATCCGCATGGACGATCCGGATCGGCGTATCCGGCGCGAACAGCGCATGGTCGGACGGCGCGACCGGCTGCTCGCCCGAGGCGCTGTCGTTGAACACGGCCCGCACATTGCGAACGATGGCACGGCGAAGGGGGTGCTGCGGTTCAGCCGCCATGACGGCAGCGCGCAGCGAGCGCAGGACGGCGCGTGGCAGACATGGATGGGGTCTTACCACCGGGCCCCGGCTTTGCCCATGGCCTTGATCGGCCGCCAGGGCGGGCGGCTGTCACGGGGGCGCGTATGGAACCGCGCGGACGATCAATCACCCGGCGCGGCGGGCCACGCGCGCATGGAGGCATCGACGACGCTTTGCAGCGCTTCCCTGCCCGCCCCGTCACGGGCCATGACGGACAGTCCCTGCATCACGGCGACCGCCAGATCGGCCAGCGCCGACGCATCGGCACGGGCATCGATCAGCCCGTCCGCGATGTCGCGTTCGATCCGCGCTTTCAGCCCATCGCGCAGCCGGCGGCGATAGCGGGCAACTTCGGCCTGCACATCGGCCGAAGCGGCCGAACCGCTGGCGGTCGCGCTGGCGAGCAGGCATCCCGGCGGCGTATCCGCCCCCGTGAATGTCGCGGCCGCGCCGGAAAGGATCGACCGGGCCGCCTCGAAAGCGGTGGGCGCCGCATCGATCGCCGTGTCCATCACGTCGGGATCGCCTGCATAGCGCCGGACAGCTTCGAGAAAGAGGTGCTTCTTGTCCCCGAACGCCGCGTACAGGCTGGGCGCGGTAATCCCCATGGCGCGCGTCAGATCGCTGATCGGCGTGGTCTCATAGCCGTGCCGCCAAAACATCAGCATCGCCTTTTCAAGCACGTCGTCGCGGTCGAACGACAGCGGCCGCCCGCTTTTGCGCCTTGGATCGGTTCCGGATTCCATAGCGCTTGTTACGAAATGATTTGACATCCGTCCAGATCGAACCCACTCTTTTCATATCGAACGCTACGAAAGTCCTGCCATGTCCCTCACCGATTTCCGCACCCTGGGCCACTCCGGCCTTGTCGTCAGCCCGATGGCGCTTGGCACCATGACCTTCGGGCCGGGCAAATGGGGAGCGGACGAGACGAGTTCGCGGGCCATCTTCGATGCCTATCGCGAGGCTGGCGGCAATTTCATCGATACCGCCGACATCTATTCCGGCGGCGAAAGCGAGCGCCTGGTCGGCAAGTTCATCGCAGACACCGGCTCACGCGACGAGATCGTGCTGGCCACCAAGTTCGGCTTCAACGGATCGGCCAGCCCGCTGTCCGGATCGCAGGGCGGCGGCGGCAATCCGAATGCGGGCGGCGCGGGGTCGAAGAACATATATCGCGCACTGGACGCATCGCTCGAACGGCTTCGCACCGATCATATCGACCTGTACTGGATGCATGTCGGGGACGGCGTGACCCCGGTCGAGGAAATCGTGCAGACCATGGGCGACCTCGTCCGGTCGGGCAGGATCCGCTATTACGGCTTTTCCGACATGCCGGCCTGGGTAGGCTGCAAGGCGGCCACCATCGCGGCGGAGCGCGGGGTGCCCGGCCCGATCGCGATGCAGCTTGAATATTCGCTGGTCGCCCGCGATGTCGAGGCCGAGCATTTCCCCGCCGCGCGCGACGGCGGCATGGGCATCATGCCGTGGAGCCCGCTGGCCGGCGGCTTCCTGACGGGCAAATATCAGCGCGACGACACATCGGATACCGGGCGACTGAGCGGCGCGAATCCCTTTGGCGACAGCAAGTTCACCCCGCGCAACTGGGACATCCTGGACGTGGCCCGGACCGTCGCGCAAGAAATCGATCGCCCGGTGGCGCAGGTCGCGCTCGCCTGGACGCTGGCGCGTGCGGGCGTCGCCTCGACGCTGGTCGGTGCGAGCAAGGTCGAGCAGCTGGAAAGCAACATCGCCGCGGCAGAGCTTGACCTCAGCGCGGACCAGCTCTCCCGGCTCGATGCGGCAAGCGCGCCCAGGCCGGGCTTCAGTGCCTCGCTGACCTCACGCGCTACGCGGCGAATGATATTCGGCGGGCATGACGTCGGCGGCTGGGACGATCAGGCCGCTGCCTGACGCGAACGGCGCACTCGGTCCGCAGTTGGAAGTCCGCGTCCGGCAGTCAGGCCCGTGCCGGGCTGACCGTGGCGTCCAGGATGACGCGGACCGCTTCCTGCGGCTGGTCCCACATCGGGAAATGCCCGCTTCGCTCGAACCAGTGAAGCTTCGCTCCGGGAAAGGCTTTCATCGCGCGTTTCGCTTGCCGGGGCAGGCACAGGCGATCCTTTCGCCCCCAGCCGATGACCACCGGCGAGGATCCTTGTGCCGGACCCTGCTGTGCGCTGCCGTTGGCAAGATCCTCAACGAGCGCGCCGAATGTCGGCGTGTCGGCGAACGACCGCAATTCATTCGAAACCAGCATGGGATTCAGATCCCACGGTCTTGCCGACAGCTGAAACATCAGCGCGCTTCGTGCCGCCACATTCCCGGCAAGGGAGGGCAGTACGGGTTGAAGCGTCCGCACCAGAGCGATCGAGGCGGTTATGGTGGTCTGGAAGAATTTGCGCTCCCACCCCTGCCAGAAACCGCCCGGATCGAGCGCAACGACGGCGCCAGCACGGCCTCGCCGCGCCATTTCGAGCACCACGCGCGCACCCATCGAGCTGCCGACCATGTCGATCCCCGCCAGATCTTCCGACCCCAGCCATTCGTCGAGGCTGCGCGCCAGTCCGGCGAACGTCCCGCTGTCACTTTCCGCAGGGGTCTGCCCATGGCCGGGCAGGTCCACGGCGATGACCTCCCTTTCCAGGGCAAGCGCTGGCGAGATCGTGTCCCAGGAACGAATGCTTCCCCCCAGGCCATGGACGAGAAGAAGGGGCTTACCGCGCCCCTTGCGCGTGTGGTGCATGTGCATGGTAACGTAACGCCCCAGAACGCATTATGGGTCGCGCACCATGTCTGGGGCAGCCTGACGGCATCGAACGCACCGATCCGAGCGAGGGAGAAATGCGCCGGTCGATCCGGTTTGCCGCTCCTGTCCCGCCCGGAGAACGCAGTCACCTGTCCCCGTCAAAGGCAGAGTCGGAAAGCCGCGTATGACGATCGGGCCACCTTCGCAACGGCCAGAGCAGCGTCTTCTCCTCCGGTACGATCGGCATTTCGCTGATGCTGGCGCAGCGCTCAATCACGAGACCGTCGCCGCCGAATTTCCAGTTCTCGTTGTCATAGGCGCGGCACCATTGGTCGCTGTCGCTGCGATATTCATAGGCATAGCGGATCGCGAACCCTGATCCGGCGAACGCCGATACACGCGCGGTCGATAAGGCCCACGGTCGGTCGTACACGCGATTGGTTCGTTCGCAGACATTCCGTCCTCACCTGCCGAGGTTGTCTAAGCAGTGTATCAAGATTGGCCGCTAGGCGGGTTGCTGCTAGTGCTTGAAGAGATTGGCTTAGAGGGAGCGATTTGGTCGTTGTAGAACACGGGTTCGATTATGACGGCTCTTGTCCGGCTTGCTAATTTGCAGGTCTGGGCTTGGATGCCTAAAGCGGACGTGCAACGGAGGATCAATCAGGGGCAGCAATTGGACCAGCTTTGCTCTGCTCAGATGTCGTCATGGCGGTCGCCGAGTGTCGGCTCCTGGCAACAGCTTACGTCCGGCGTGGCGTCTGGAAGCGGCAAGGAGGTGCCGGGCCCAACCACACGGTCTGGTTCGGCAACCGATGAATGTATGCCAAGCTCTGGATACGATGCTTCGAGCCTTGAAAGGCTGGAACGTTGGCAAAAGCGTTCTCGCGGATTGCGCTCCTTTGGCAGTTTGCATTTGCGCGCCGCGATCACCCAATCGTGACAAGCAGCCATTCGAGTAAGAATGAAGCAACAGTGTACACGGCCAAAGATCCACCTGACCTTATCCACACCTCGCTTCGATACGCTGCCGACTGCCACCGACCAGAGGCGGTCGTTCCCATACAGGGGAATAAACGTCTGCTTCCGCTGAAAGCCGCCAGGCTGCTATTGGGATCCTCGATCGGCCACGCTCATGACCGAAGCGGGGTGATTAGTTGCCTGTCCGCTTATAGACCTGAGGTAATGCCGGCCCTGTCCGCTGGCGTCTCGACGGGCTGATCGCGTTCGACCAGCTCGGAATAGCGATCAACCAACTGCTCGGCGTGCGGGCGCAGCAGCACTGTGGGGCGAACCAGTTCTTCCATCACGTCGACGATCCGGTCGTAACAGCTCGATGGCTTCATTCGTCCGGCCTCGTCAAACTCCTCGAATGGCTTGGGACTGAAGACTGGTTGGGGATCGTGAACATCCGCATTCAGCGACCGAGAATGCGCAGCGTGTTGACCGTGTTGAAACTCTGAGATCCGGCATTGACCTGCATTACCGCGAGGGTGCGGCCCTGGCTCGGGCGTAGGCCCTTGTAGGCGAGCGCTAGGTGATCGATCTGCGCCTTGATGATGCCGGTGATCGTGCCGTGGCGTTTCGGGCTGCACCACACCTGCGTTTCCGACCACAAGGAAGTTTCTCGCAGTTCATGCACCGCAGGATGGTCTTCGCCTGGATACTGATCGGGCAGCGACAGGTCGGACGGAAAATACGGGTCTCGCACCCGAAGAATTGCAGCAGCCGCGCCGCTTAATCCACCGCAAGGCGCGAGAAGGAGCGTTCGCGGAGCGAGCCATAAAGCAGCAGCACGCGCGGCGGCGGGGCCATCGGGCCGAGGCCCAGCGCCGGGCGGGCATGGACATAGTCGAGCCTCAGCGCAGGCAGGTGCGCGGAGTCGGACAGGGTGCGCAGGCGGGTGTGTTCGGTCATACCGCCTCTCAGGGAAAGCGGGAGCGAGTGCGATTGGCGAAGGCGACAAGCGAGAGCATTACCGGCACCTCGACCAGCACGCCGACGACCGTAGCCAGCGCGGCCCCGCTCGACAGGCCGAACAGGCCGATGGCGACCGCGACGGCGAGCTCGAAAAAGTTCGAGGTACCGATCAGCGCACAGGGCGCGGCAACCGCGTGCGGCACCCGCCATGCATAGGCCCATGCATAAGCGGCCGCGAAGATGCCGTAGGACTGGATGATGATCGGCACCGCGATCAGCGCGATCAGCAAGGGATTGGCGATGATCGTCCCGGCCTGAAAGGCGAACAGCAGCACCACCGTCGCCAAGAGGCCGATGATCGACCACGGCTTGAGGCGCGCGGTAAAGGCGTCGACCGCCGCCGCATCGCCGCCGTGGCTAGCAATCACGCGGGAGCGGGTCAGCGCCCCTGCCACCAATGGGATGACGACGTATAGCGCCACCGACAACAGCAGCGTCTCCCACGGCACAACAATCTCGGTCACGCCCAGCAGCAGCGCCACCAGTGGCGCGAAGGCGACAATCATCACCAGATCGTTTACCGACACCTGCACCAGCGTATAGGCCGGGTCGCCCCGCGTCATCTGCGACCACACGAAAACGATCGCGGTGCATGGTGCCGCGCCCAGCAGGATCAAGCCGGCGATATACTCCTGCGCGTCGGTGCGCGGAAGCAGGTCCGCATAGAGATCGTCAAAGAACAGCACAGCGAGCGCGGCCATGGTGAAGGGCTTGATCAGCCAGTTGATCGCGAGCGTGATCACCAGCCCCTTGGGCTTCCTGCCGATATCGCGGATACTGCCGAAATCGACGCCCACCATCATCGGAAAGATCATCGCCCAGATCAGCACCGCAACCACCAGATTGACGGAGGCATATTCCAACCCCGCCAGCACTCCCACCGCATCAGTTGCGACGAGGCCCAGCCCGAGCCCTGCAACGATGGCCAGCAACACCCAGACCGACAGATAACGCTCGAACAGGCCGAGCGGAGAGGCCTCGGCGCTCATCACGCGACGCCTTCCATCGCGCCGATTTTGGCAAGCGCAGCCTGCAAAGCGGGTTTATCCATGCTCGCTCGGTTAAGTGCAAGGAAAGCCCGCACCCGCATCTCCAGCAATCGCCAAGTCTCCTCGAAAGCGGCATCGACCTCGGCCTCGCTGCCGGTGACATCGGCCGGGTCTGGCAGACCCCAATGCGCCTTCAACGGGCTGCCGAGGAACACCGGACACGCCTCGCCCGCCGCATTGCCACAGACCGTGATGGCAAGGTCGATTTGCGGCGCGCCTGGAGCGGTGAATTCGTCCCAGCTCTTGGACCGGAACCCCGCCGTATCGATCTCGCGCCGCGTCAGCAGCCTGAGCGCGCTGGGATGCGCCGCGCCCTTGGGCTTGCTCCCTGCGCTGAAAGCCCGCACGCGGCCTTCGCCCAGCTGATTGAACACAGCCTCGCCAAGGATCGAGCGGGCGGAATTGCCAGTGCACAGCACCAGCACGGTGAACGGAGCATCAGTCATCGAAAGGCATCAGTTCAGGGGTTCGCAGCTGACACCCGCCATCAGATCGCCGCACATCTCTGGCGCGCCCTGGCAGCAATCCTGCATCAGGAAGGTCAGCAAGCGTCGCATTCCGGGATAATCGGCGCGGTAGTGGATCAGGCGGCTCTCACGCTCTGATTGCACCAGCCCGGCGCGCTCCAGCGTGGCGAGGTGATGTGACATGGTAGAGGGGGGAACCTCAGAGTGCTCGGCTATCGCCCCGGCGATCATGCCGTCGGGACCAGCCTTGACCAGCATCCGGAACACAGAAAGCCGTGTCTCGTGTGCAAGTGCACCAAGCGCATCGATCGCCCATTCTTGTGTGTTGAGTTCATTCATCGGTGCCACCTTTCGACGGATATCGAAATACCGACTGGTAGAAGCACGTCAATCTATAATTCGAAAATTATCGAACTTGGGAGCAGTAGCAGGGATCCGCGCGCCTTCTAGCAGCCCGATGATTTCGGGAACGGGGTCGATTCCTGCATGGCAGGAATTTTCCAGAAGCGAGGCTAAGCCGCCGTTCGCGGCCGATCTCAGCCGAGGCGGCTCCCGGCCCAGTTGCTGTCTTTATGCCGATCGGTTCGGGTTAGAGTTGATTGTCCGTGTGTTGACGTCCTTTCAGATACAAGGGAGGTTTACGAGGTTTCTTCGCGCGCCGGTTCAGGTGCTTCCGTGTGTCCGGCCTGTTTGATGCAGCCATCATCATAGCTGCTGGCCTGTATGGCGATCGCGGATCGGGTCCAGACTACTTTTTGCGCGCTCGCTTTTGGCGGAACCCGACGTTCGACACATCGCAGGAGAACGGCAGCAAAGTGCCAAGCGTAGAGAGGATAGCCCCTCGCCGAGGCGGGGGGCTAAAAGACCCAGATCCCGGTGTTCTTGGCAAGGGCAAGCGCATCTTCCACGTCAATCCCGAGATAGCGCACCGTTTTCTTGATCTTGCTGTGACCAAGAAGGATCTGGACGGCGCGAAGGTTACCGGTCGCCCTGTAGATGATCGACGCCTTCGTTCGGCGAAGTGAGTGCGTGCCATACTCGCTGCGCATCAGACCTACCCCAGTCACCCATTCATCCACGAGTCTGGCATACTGGCGAGTGCTCAGATGGTTGCTGTGACCAACTCGGCCAGGAAACACGTAATCGTCCACCGTTCCGCCTCGCCGATCGAGCCACGCCAACAGACTGGAACGAGCATCGGGGAGCAATCGAATTGAACGGGCCGACCTGTCTTCTGCTGCATAACGATTGCACGGGTTCGGATCTGCCCGCCACTAACCTGGTGGCCGATCTTCACCTGAACGAGGTCGCAGCCGCGCAGCTTACCGTCGATTGAGGTGGAACCGGATTTCCCAAACTTGCTTTGGTTTCAGGGCACGCTTCGCGCCGACAGTTCTTCCCGCATTCCGGACCGGGCGCTTGACGGCGGTGGGTTCGGCTTCATGCATTTCCAAGATCATTCTCCATTGGCCAGACTGGCCATCTGAAGAACGTTTCATAGTCGGCGAGAGATGGCGGGGGGGCGTCTGCCGACCAATTTCCGCCGTTCGCCGCTCGGGCTTTGAACGGCAGCGTCCGCTCGAACCGGCCACTCGTTCAGCGCGAAGCCGTCTAGCGACGATGCGCTCCAATCTCCGCCGATCCAGTTGCGCTATTCGCGTCCCGAAGGCCGCCATACGATCACGGCTGGCCCCTTGCGTGTCCTATCCAAAAGTGCGCCTGCGGTGAGCTCGGATATCTCTCGAGTTATGGGGCA
The DNA here is from genome assembly GCF_001661675.2 of Croceicoccus marinus. NCBI lineage: Bacteria > Pseudomonadati > Pseudomonadota > Alphaproteobacteria > Sphingomonadales > Erythrobacteraceae > Croceicoccus > Croceicoccus marinus. The sequence continues at coordinate 2,753,911 of NZ_CP019602.1, forward strand.
GTTTCGTTCATAAAGCCAAGGGGATAACCGGCAACAAGCATGGCTGAAACACTTGCTATGCTGTGCTAGGGGCGTCCGACGAGTCCGTTTGTATGAGCAGGAGACATATTTTGCATGAAGATCGACCTGCAGATGCAGCGACCGGCATTTCGGGCCTCGATGATGTTTTAAATGGCGGATTGGCGCGGGGCCGCGTTTTCCTGCTCGAAGGAAGTCCCGGGACTGGCAAGACCACCATCGCCGCGCAATTTCTGATGGCCGGTTCGGCGGCGGGCGAGCGGACGCTTTATATTACATTGTCCGAAACCGAGGACGAGCTTCGCGGGACGGCGGATTCGCATGGCTGGGCATTGGACGATGTCGAGATTTTCGAGCTGGTTCCGCCCGAGAGTCTGCTCGACGAGGAGCAGCAGCAGAGCTTGCTCTACTCTTCCGATCTGGAGCTCGGCGAAACGACCAGGAGGATATTCAAGGCGTTCGAGCGGGTGAAGCCCGATCGCGTCGTGCTCGACAGCCTGTCCGAAATACGCCTTCTCGCCCAAAGCTCCCTTCGCTATCGCCGTCAGATCCTGGCCCTCAAGCATTATTTCGCGCGCCTGGACACGACGGTGCTCATGCTTGATGACCTGACCACTGAGACGCTCGACAAGACGGTTCACAGCGTGGCCCACGGCGTTATCCGGCTTGAGGAACTTTCTCCCGAATATGGCTCCGAGCGCCGGCGCCTTCGCGTCATCAAGTATCGCGGCCGGCGGTTCCGCGGGGGTTTTCACGATTTCGCCATCGAGCATGGCGGGGTTCGCGTTTTTCCTCGTCTCGTTTCGGCCGAACACAAGAAGTCAATCTCGCGCGAGCCGGTGTCGAGTGGGTCCGTGGAGCTCGATGCGCTTCTTGGTGGCGGAATCGAGCGAGGATCGAGTGTCCTCATCCTCGGCCCGGCGGGCACCGGAAAGTCGCTGCTGACGCTGTCTTTCGTCCAGAGCGCGGTGGCGCGCGGAGAACGCACGGCGATGTTCGTTTTTGACGAGGAGATAGGCCTGCTGATCGATCGCGCTCGCGGGCTGGGCGTCAATCTTGAGGAAATGGTCGAGAACAAGACCCTCGTGCTCGAACAGGTCGATGCAGCAGAGTTGACGCCGGGGGAATTGTCGCATCGCGTGCGAGAGTGCGTGGAGGTCCACGGTGCCCAGACCGTCATCATCGACAGCCTCAACGGATATCAAGCGTCAATGCCCGGTGAGAGCGCGCTGGTGCTCCACCTGCATGAAATGCTTCAGTACCTCAACCGCCAGGGTGTCAGCACATTCTTGACCGTGGCCCAGCATGGCCTGGTCGGGACGATGAGTGCGCCGGTCGACGTGACCTATCTAGCCGACACGGTGATGTTGCTGCGCTATTTCGAAGCGGCAGGGCGCATCAGGCGGGCCATATCTGTCATCAAGAAGCGAAGCGGAGCGCATGAAGATACGATTCGCGAGTATCAGATCGGCGGCCGCGGAGTAACTCTGGGGGCTCCGCTGACCGGCTTTCAGGGCGTGCTGAAGGGGACACCCGTCCTCTCGGGCGACGCCGATCTGCTCAAGCGCAGCGACGCGTGAAACACACAACGCTTTCGGAACGCGGACTGGTCTTTGCGCCGCGGGGGCGCGATGCGACAATAGCGGTCGGCATGCTTCGCGAAGCGAGTGTCGAGGCGGCGCCATGCGCTGACCTCGACGCGGTCATCTCGGAATTGAATGCGGGCGCTGCCTTTATTGTGGTGACCGAGGAAGCCGTCGCCACCGCCGATCTCCAGCGCCTGTCGGAATGGATTGCTGATCAGGAAGAATGGTCCGATCTGCCCTTCATCCTGATCACCAATCGCGGTGGGGGGCTTGAACGCAACCCGGCGGCAGCCCGGTATCTGGGGCTGCTGGGGAATGTCACCTTTCTCGAACGTCCGTTTCACCCGACCACCCTGATTAGCCTGGCGCAGTCCGGATTGCGGGCGCGGCGACGCCAATATGAAGCTCGCGCGCGGTTGATCGCCCTTCACGAGAGCGAGGCGCGCTTCCGCAACATGGCGGATCGCGCCCCGGTGATGATGTGGGTTACCGATCCAACGGGCTATTGCACGCATCTCAACGCGCGATGGTATGAATTTACTGGCCAGTCGCTTGGTGCGGGCGAGGCCTATGGCTGGCTTGCGGCGGTCCATCCAGACGATCGTCCGGCTGCCGAAGAAGCCTTTATTGCCGCAAACGCTGAGCAGCGCGATTACCGCGTCGACTTCAGACTTCGACGCGCGGACGGCGTGTATCGCTGGGTTATCGATGCGGCTGCCGCGCGATTCAGCGACGCCGGTGAATATCACGGCTACGTCGGATCGGTGATCGACATCGACGAGCGCCGGGAAGCCGAGCGGCGCATCCAGGACAATGAGGAACGGCTCCGTCTGGCGACGGAGGCGGCCGATGTTGGGTTCTGGGACGTCGACATCGAGAATGATGTGCTCATCTGGCCCCCGGTATTGAAGGCGATGTTCGGTATATCGGCCGAGGTTCCGGTAACGTTGGAGGACTTCTTCAACGGCCTGCATCCTGACGATCGGGAGGAAGTGGAGGAGGCGTTTGCCGCAGCCTGCAACCCGCACCGGCGCGCCTTGTACGATGTCGAATATCGTACCATCGGGAAAGAAGATGGTATCACTCGCTGGGTCGCTGCCAAGGGTCGCGGCCGGTTCACTCCCGAAGGCAAATGCATCCGCGTGGTCGGAACAGCAATCGATATTACCGCACGCAAAGCCGACGAGGTTCGCCTGCGCGAACTCAACGACAACCTGGAACGACGCGTTACGGAGCGAACGGCCGAATTAAGCGAAAGCCAGCGCCGGTTTCGCGGGATCTTCGACTCGGCGCTCCAGTTCATGGCTTTGCTTACCCCGGACGGCAGGATCGTCGAGGTGAACAGAACCGCGCTGACGTGGAGTGGCATCGAGCTGCGCGACATCGTGGGCAAGCCGTTCTGGACAGCCGCGCCGATGCGCGACAACCTCGAACTTCAGAACGCGATCCAGGAAGGTATCAAACGCGCCGCCGCTGGCGAGACTGTCCGTGCCGAGTACGAAATGCGTGGGACCGGTGATGTCCGCGCTACAGTCGATTTTTCTTTGAAGCCGGTACAGAACAGCGAGCACGAACCGATCTGGCTGGTGGCCGAGGGTCGGGACATCTCGGACCTGAAGATTGCTCAGGAAGCACTGCGCCAGTCGCAAAAGATGGAAGCGATGGGTCAACTGACGGGCGGTGTAGCGCACGACTTCAACAATCTGCTTACCCCCATCATTGGATCGCTTGACCGATTACAGCGCAAGGGGGTGGGCGACGAACGCGACGTGCGCCTTATCGATGGCGCTATGCAATCGGCAGAGCGGGCGCGCACGTTAGTTCAGCGATTGCTTGCCTTCGCGCGTCGTCAACCTTTGCAAGCTACGGCAGTCGACATGGGCCGACTAATAGAAGGTATGGTCGATCTTGTCGCCAGTACGCTGGGACCACGCATCCGTCTGTCCTTCGACGTGGCTGATAACCTTCCTGCTGCAACGGCGGATGAGAACCAGGTCGAGATGGCCATTTTGAACCTAGCCGTGAATGCGCGCGATGCCATGAGGGATGGCGGAGATTTGTCGATCCGAGCCCATCCGATCAACATCGCCACTGGATCACGCTCGGACTTGAATGCGGGCGATTATATTTGCGTGTCTATCACCGACACGGGTGAGGGGATGGATGACGCCACATTGGCCCGCGCAGTAGAGCCATTTTTCAGCACGAAAGGTATCGGACAGGGTACCGGTCTCGGGCTGTCCATGGTCCATGGTCTCGCTGCACAGCTAGGAGGGGCGCTGTCCATCGAGAGTGCGGTCGGCAGTGGAACTCGGATCGACTTATTCCTGCCAGCGAGCGAGCAGTCTGCGCCCGATGTCGAAGTCGCCGGCATGCCAGAGGTCGGGCCGGAGCGAGGAACGGTCCTGCTGGTGGATGACGAATTCCTTATCCGCATGAGCACCGCTGATCTGCTTAGTGACCTGGGTTACCTGGTAGTCGAAGCCGGCTCTGCCGAAGACGCTCTGCGCCTTGTTGCTCAGGGTCTTCGTTTCGATATGCTGGTGACCGATCACCTCATGCCCGGTCTTTCAGGCATCGAACTGATACAGGAACTTCGCAGGGAAAGGCCCGATTTGCCAGTTTTGATCGCGTCAGGCTATGCCGAAATCGAAGGCATCGATGCCGACGTTCCACGATTGGTTAAACCGTTTCGTCTCACCGAGCTTGCCGAAAAGCTCGATTCGATTGGTAATGGCGCACGATCTTAACCGACACATTAATTTCACTTGAGCGTTATCTGTCAGCTGTAGTCACCATCACCCCATAACGGTCATTGCAGTGTGAATAATCACCGTCCTTCGTTAGGCATAAATGACGGAGATCTTGTGATGGCATGGTCTGATCGAGCGGGGCAGCCCTATCAGTAGCTGCTGACCATCGCGTAGGCTCGGCCTAACGCGACCTTTTCTTGTTTTCTTTCCGAAAGCGGGCAGTTCTCTGTCGTACCGTTGTAGTCGGCCAGTGGGGCGGGCCGAGGTTTGTGCTAGAGCGGTTTCCGTTCATTCTGGCTCATAGCCGCACGATTTGAAGTAGTTGGCGCATTCATCGGGTTGGAAGATGTCGACGAGTCTTCCGATTAGGTCCCACAGCCCGCTGACGGTTCGCTCGCCCGCCTTGCGGAGCATGGCCTTGAGCCGGGAGAAAGCCTTCTCGATAGGGTTGAAGTCTGGGCTGTATGGCGGGAGGAAACGCAGGGTTGCGCCGGCCGCTTCGATCCTCTCCTTCACTGCCGCCCGCTTGTGGCTCGAGAGGTTGTCCATGATGACCGCGTCGCCGGGTTGCAGCTCGGGCACCAGAACCTGCGCTACATAGGCTTCGAACCAGTCGCCGTTGATCGGCCCGTCGAGCACCATCGGCGCGACCATGCCGGCCATGCGCAGGCCCGCGACCAGCGTGGTGGTCTTGCGGTGGCCGTGCGGATAACCCATCCGCAGCCGTTCGCCTTTCGGGCAGCGTCCGTGGCTGCGGGTCATGTTGGTGGCGGTCCAAGTCTCGTCGATGAAGACGAGGCGCTCGGGTTCGAGGTCGATCTGGCCGTCGAACCAATGCCGACGTTGCTTCAGGACGTCGGGGCGATCCTGCTCGATCGCGTGCCCGGTCTTTTTTTGCGCGTGATCCCGTGACGCACGAAGAAGCGATGCACCGTGCCGATCCCAACGGGAGCGCCGCGCTCGATCAGCCGCGCCTGCACCTCGACCAGGGTCATGTCTCCCTGTTCGGCGATCAATTCCCGAATGAAGCCGCTATGCGCTTCGATCTTGCCCGAATGTCGGTCACCGCCGCGCGGCTTGGCCAGGGCCTGACCATGCTCCAGGACAAGTCGTCGCCAGCGGATCGCGCTCGACACGCTGACACCGAAGTGGGCCGCCGCCGCACGGCAACTCAGGCCACCATCAATCGCTGCAACAACCCTGTCCCGGAGATCCTGTGAAAGCGTTCGTGCCATCCATGCTGGCCTCCTGACACCAGCACGAAGTCTGAATCACAACGCCGCCGCAAAGGGCATCCCCGCCGAGTCAGTTCGTGTGGAAACCGCTCTAATCACGCGGATTGCGATCTACCCAGAAGGTGATGGTGTAGAGGCGGAAGTCGAACTGGACCCGGCGCATATGGTGGGCCTGGCGGCCACGAAGGGACCAGCCCATGATCTCAATGGCTTGAGGAGTTCTACAGCGGTGGTTGCGGGGGTTGGATTTGAACCAACGACCTTCAGGTTATGAGCCTGACGAGCTACCGGACTGCTCCACCCCGCGACACTGGTCTTGCTGGGCTGCTTGGTGCAGCGCCGAGACCAAAAAGCCGCCGCTCCGAGATTTCGGGCAGCGGCTTTTGAGGTTGTGAATGGGTTTTTATCTTGAGCGCGCCGGCTTCAATGCCTGGCGACGACCTACTCTTCCAATGCTTAGGCATTAGTACCATCGGCGCAGTCTGGTTTCACGGCCGAGTTCGAGATGGGATCGGGTGGGTCACAGACGCCATGGTCACCAAGCAATGAAGCAGGCGCGTTCAAGGTTTTAAATCGATGCGTATCTGGTGAGTTTCGTCCGTCATCGTGACGGTCTGCCTTTGGCAGGACTGTCATTGATGATGTGGAATTCTCAAGCGCGAACAGAACTATTAGGACCGGTTAGCTCCATGCGTTACCGCACTTCCACACCCGGCCTATCAACGTCGTGGTCTACGACGGTTCGAAGATACCTAATCTCAAGGGAGGCTTCCCGCTTAGATGCTTTCAGCGGTTATCCCGTCCATACATAGCTACCCTGCGGCACCCTTGGCAGGATGACAGGTACACCAGAGGTATGTTCACCCCGGTCCTCTCGTACTAGGGGCAACTCCTTTCAAGTATCGACGCCCACGGCAGATAGGGACCAAACTGTCTCGCGACGTTCTGAACCCAGCTCACGTACCACTTTAATTGGCGAACAGCCAAACCCTTGGGACCTGCTCCAGCCCCAGGATGTGATGAGCCGACATCGAGGTGCCAAACGATTCCGTCGATATGAGCTCTTGGGAATCATCAGCCTGTTATCCCCGGCGTACCTTTTATCCGTTGAGCGATGGCCCTTCCACGAGGGACCACCGGATCACTATGACCGACTTTCGTCTCTGCTCGACTCGTCAGTCTCGCAGTCAGGCAGGCTTATGCCATTGCACTCTTGCAGACGGTTTCCAACCGTCCTGAGCCTACCATCGCGCGCCTCCGTTACTCTTTAGGAGGCGACCGCCCCAGTCAAACTACCCGCCACAGAGGGTCCCTACACCGGCTAACGGTGCGAGGTTAGATATCAGAAAACAGCAGGGTGGTATTTCACCTATGGCTCCACGACAGCTGGCGCCGTCGCTTCAAAGCCTCCCACCTATGCTACACAACTCTTTCCTAATACCACTCTGAAGCTGCAGTAAAGGTGCACGGGGTCTTTCCGTCTAACCGCGGGTACTCCGCATCTTCACGGAGAATTCAATTTCGCTGAGCATATCCTGGAGACAGTGGGGAAGTCGTTACGCCATTCGTGCAGGTCGGAACTTACCCGACAAGGAATTTCGCTACCTTAGGACCGTTATAGTTACGGCCGCCGTTTACTGGGGCTTCAATTCGGAGCTTGCACTCCTCCTCTTAACCTTCCAGCACCGGGCAGGCGTCAGACCCTATACGTCGTCTTGAAGCCGACTTAGCAGAGTCCTGTGTTTTTGCTAAACAGTCGCTACCCCCTGGCCTGTGCCCCCTGCAAAGACTTGCGTCGATACAGGGCCTCCTTCTTCCGAAGGTACGGAGGCAATTTGCCGAGTTCCTTCAGGATACTTCTCTCAAGCGCCTTGGTATACTCTACCTGACCACCTGTGTCGGTTTCGGGTACGGTCTATATGAAGAGGCTATTTCCTGGGACAACTTGGCTGCCCTTCCAATCCGATAAGGAAGAACAACGTCCGCAATCCGTCACACATCTTCAGGCCCACGAATATTAACGTGGTTCCCATCGACTACCCCCTTCGGGCTCGTCTTAGGGGCCGGCTCACCCTGCGCCGATTAGCGTTGCGCAGGAACCCTTGGTCTTTCGGCGAGAGGGCATCTCACCCTCTTTGTCGCTACTCATGTCAGCATTCGCACTTCCGATACGTCCACGACCCATTACCAGATCGCTTCACTCGCCTACGGAACGCTCCGCTACCGCTCAGAATAAATTCTGAACCCTAAGCTTCGGTGCATCACTTTAGCCCCGTTACATCTTCGCCGCAGGAACCCTTATTTAGACCAGTGAGCTGTTACGCTTTCTTTAAAGGATGGCTGCTTCTAAGCCAACCTCCTGGTTGTTTTGGGATTCCCACATGCTTTCCCACTTAGTGATGACTTGGGGACCTTAGCTGTAGGTTAGGGCTGTTTCCCTTTTGACGACGGACCTTAGCACCCGCCGTCTGTCTGCCGGATAAGACTCGATGGTATTCGGAGTTTGGTTAGGTTTGGTACAGCTCGCGCCGCCCTAGCCCATCCAGTGCTCTACCCCCATCGGCATACATCCGACGCTCTACCTCAATAGATTTCGCGGAGAACCAGCTATTTCCCGGCTTGATTGGCCTTTCACCCCTAAGCACAGCTCATCCGAGAATTTTTCAACATTCACCGGTTCGGACCTCCAGTGCGTGTTACCGCACCTTCATCCTGGCCATGCATAGATCGCCGGGTTTCGGGTCTAATTCATCATACTCTGTCGCCCTATTCAGACTCGCTTTCGCTGCGCCTACACCTAACGGCTTAAGCTCGCATGATAAATTAAGTCACTGACCCATTATGCAAGAGGTACGCTGTCACCCCCTAAAGAGGCTCCAACTGCTTGTAAGCATTCGGTTTCAGGTACTGTTTCACTCCCCTAATCGGGGTGCTTTTCACCTTTCCCTCACGGTACTAGTTCGCTATCGGTCATGTACGAGTATTTAGGCTTGGAGGG